>CALBCY010000101.1 GCA_937927195.1 uncultured Chitinophagales bacterium | reverse complement strand
ATCCTTGATGAAATGATTCGGTCCCTCTAAAATTTCAAGATCCAGCTCATAAACCTTTTGCTCCAACTTGTCATAATGTTTAAAATGCATGCTCGCCAGCGTGGCGAGCCTACCATTTTGTTGGCTCGCTTGTTGGCTCGCCACGCTGGCGAGCCCATCATTCGCGAGCCCATCATTTTCATTACCCGTTCCATAAATCAACATGCCAATGCCTCCACCTTGGTAAACGCCAGCTCCTAGTAAATTTCCGTCCTGATCGAAGACGCCTATTTCATCGCCAAAAGACAAGACACCAAATTCTGGTTCTGGAATAATGACACTGGCATTGTTAGGATGAACGGCTTCTGATCTTACAAAATGTTCTGGTCTGAGTATTTCAATCTCCTCCTCAGCAGGTCTGAGTAAAATACCGTCGTTAGGATCATAAGTCAAAACATCGTTGCCAGACATTTTAACCTGATAACCTTGTCCGTCTTCCATATACCCCATTCCATTGATACCGAAAGCTGGTGTGTAAGCGCCACCAAGGTTTTTGACTTGTACTACATTGTTGGAGACATCTGCAAAAACATCAATAGGATCGGCAATTCGATCTTTTATCCAATAAGCAATGATGTTCCATCCTTGATTTAAAGGCATTTGTTCAGTTAGTGGATCAACTTCCGACGAGCCATTGATTTGTAAAGTGGTGGCAGCTGAAGCTTTGACCATATAGCCTTTCGAAATGTCCCAATCGCCAATGGGATTGAATCCTAATGCGGGGACATAAGCGGCGTTGAGGTCTTTGACTTGAATGATGTCGGATGAAATATTGCTAAAAACATCAATGAGATCAGGAGCATCGCTGATGCAGTAGGATGAAATGATGTTCCACCCTTCATTTAGTTCTATTGTGTGATTGCAACCTACAGGAGCAATTTCTCCGCATTCGCAATCCGATTTAATGACCTCATTTGTTGTCAAAGGATCACCATCATCGCAAGGAAGACCTATTTGGGAGGTGATGGTTCCATCACAAATTTCAGCAAATGTATTGTTGTTTCCGAAGTTGGGTAATTGCGGGTTTGAATTAGTCAAAAAAGTATTGAGATTACACAAAATTCCGTCAGTAGGATAACAACCAGAAAGTTGATTGTTGTCAAGGTATAAGACATTTAGATTGCTGAGGTTTGTAAAACTTGGAATAGATCCTGTCAGCTGATTGTTACCTAAATCGAAAAACGTAAGTTCGGAAAAATTCATATTAAGAGGAATGTTTCCACTAAGACCAAAGCCATAAACGTTTATTCTGTCGACATTGCAGCCTCCCAAAGCTAGCGATATTCCACTCCAGCTTGCAACAGGCGTGTTCAAATCCCAATTTGTTGTCCAGCTAGATCCTCCTGTTTCATTGTAGAGTCGCACCAATTCCAAAGAATCGGCTTCGAGGCAGGAGGTCGGCAATGTTCCACTGCAAGAACAATCTGCTTGAATGACATCTGTAATCGTTAATGGATTTCCGTCATCGCAGGGTAGACCAATCTGAGAAAGACTGGGATCATTGCATAGATTGACAAAGGTATTATTGTCACCACCAGTTGGAAGCATTGAATTGCCAAAGAATTCAAAAAAGCCAGAGTAAAATCCTTCACAGAAAATGGCATTAGTTGGTAAACATCCACTTAGTAGATTGTTTGTTATGTCAAAGAATTGTAGCATAGGCATATTGAGCAATTCAGGGACAGGTCCGACAATTAGATTACTTGCCAGGGACATGCTGGAAACTTGAGGCAGGTTTAATTCAGGAATTGTTCCTGTCAAATTGTTTGCACTCAAACTGATATCTAAAACTGTGCAACCGTCTGTTGAAAGGGTAATGCCATGCCAAGAAGAAACCGGGTCATTAAGGATCCAATTTGTATTCCAGGTTCCGCCGCCTGTCGCATTGTACAAACTGACCAGTTCCAATGAATCAGCTGTGAGCGTACAAGTTGGCGGCAGTGTCCCACCACAAGAACAATCTGCCTGAATGACATCTCCTGTCGTTATAGCATTTCCGTCATCGCAAGAAAGACCAATTTGAGAAGCAATGGTTCCATCGCAAATTTGAGTAAACGTAGTAAAATTGCCACTGTTGGGTAATTCTGGGTTGTCGTTAAAGTTAACAAATGTAATATCGCATAAAGTCGCAGTTGGATAGCAACCCGAAAGTTGATTGGAGCCTAAATCAAGGTTTTCTAGAGCAGTAAGATTACTGAAATTCGGGATGTTCCCTAAAAGTAAATTATCCATTAACTGCAAATTATTGAGGTTGGGCAAATCGAAATCTGGGATGTTTCCAGAAAGTTGATTATACCTTAAATCTAGATAACTCAGGTTGGGCAAATCGAAGTCGGGGATGTTTCCCGAAAGTTCGTTGTAATACAATGATATTGTTTGTATAGCATTCAGATTACTGAAATCGGGAATATTTCCCGAAAGTTGATTGAAGGGTATATAGAGGTAAAGCAAGTTGGACAAATTGAAATTGGGGATATTTCCGTCAAGTAGATTATTATTTAAATAAAGTTCTTCTAAAGCATTCAGATTACTGAAATTGGGGATGTTTCCGTCAAGTTGATTACCAGATAACTGAAGAGTTAACAATTGGGACAAATTAAAATCAGGGATGTTTCCTTCAAGTTGATTAAAAGATAAATCAAGATTTTGCAATTGGGTCAAAGTGAAATCGGGGATGTTCCCCGAAAGTTCATTGTTATATAAATTTAGGTCTTGCAATTGTGGTAAAGTGAAATCGGGGATGTTCCCTGACAGCTGATTGCTAGTTAATTGAAGACTTAGCAATTGGGGCAAATTGAGATTGGGAATGGTTCCTGAAAGCCCATTGAAATTTAAAACAATTTCAATAACATTACAACCATCTACACTAAGCTCAATGCCATCCCAGGTTGAAACAGGCATGTTCAAATCCCAGTTGGTATTCCAGGAGGTTCCACCACCTGTCGCATTGTACAAGCTGACCAGTTCCAATGAATCAGCCGTGAGCGTACAAGTTGGCGGCAGCGTCCCACTACAAGTACAATCTGCTTGAATGACATCTTCTGTCGTTGCAGCATTTCCATCATCGCAGGAAAGACCAATTTGAGAAGCAATAGTACCGTCGCAAATTTCACCAAAAGTTGTAGCATTACCTCCATTGGGTAGGCCCGGGTTTGCTAAGAAGTTTGTTGTGCTTATTCCACATAGTACGGTAGAGTTAAGATAACAACCTGATAGTTGATTGTTGAACAAAGACAAAAAACTTAAAATGGTACTATTGAAATCAGGAATTGTTCCATCGAGTCCATTGTTTGACAAGTCCAAAGATACTAATTGAGACATATCGAAATTTGGAATGGGACCTGAAAGGTCGTTGAACAATAATTTAAGATTCTGTAAATTGCTTAGATTGATAAAATCCGGAATTTGACCATTAAGTTGATTGGAATTCAAATCGAGGCTTTGTAAACTGGGTAGGTCAAAGTTGGGAATGTTCCCTGTTAAATTAGAATTTGACAAATTTAAAGAGCTTAAGAAGGGAAGATTCAAATCTGGAATCGTTCCATCTAATCCATTGTTTGGTAAATTAATCGAAATTACATTGCAGCCATCTGCAGTCAGTGATACTCCATACCAGTGTGATACAGGAGTGGATAAATCCCAAGTGTTGGTCCAGCTAGCTCCATTTGTTGAATTGTATAAACTGACCAACTGTAGAGAATCGGCTTCGAGGCAGGAAGGAATTATAATGCCACTGCACGAACAATCTGCTTGAATCTGATCGTTGCTGGTAATTGGATCACCATCATCGCAGGAAAGACTTATTTGTGAAGCAATAGTACCGTCGCAAATTTCACCAAAAGTTGTAGCATCTCCACCATTGGGTAGGCCCGGGTTGTTTGAAAAATCAGTATATGTGTTACATAAAACAGTCGAGCTGGGGTAGCAGCCACTTAACTGATTGTTGTTTAATGTTAACTCAAACAAATTTGTTAGATTATTAAAAGCTGGAATAGACCCAGTTAATTGGTTGTTGGATAAGGATAACTCGCCCACACTAGGAAGGTTGAAATCAGGCATATCCCCACTTAGTTGATTGTTGTTTAAAGTTAATTCGAACAAATTTGTAAGATTGTTAAAATCAGGAATAGCACCACTTAGCTGGTTTTCGCTTAAGTGTAATTCGCTCAAAGCGGGAAGATTAAAATCAGGAATAGCCCCAGTTAATTGATTGTTGAATAAGCTTAAAATGGTCAAATTGGCAAGGTTGTTAAAGGCAGGAATAGCCCCACTTAATTGATTGTTGCCTAAATATAAAAAGGTCAAATTGGCAAGGTTGTTAAAGGCAGGAATAGCCCCACTTAATTGATTTTCGCCTAAATATAAATGGGTCAAACTAGTAAGATTTGTAAAATCGGGAATTGACCCATTTAGTTGGTTAGTTGATAAGTATAATGATGTCAAACTGGTAAGATTTGTAAAATCGGGAATTGACCCATTTAGTTGGTTAAAGATTAAGTTTAATGATGTCAAATTTGGAAGGTCCAAATCAGGAATCGTTCCAACGAGGTTATTTAGTTGTAAATTAATTTCAATAACATTACAACCATCTACACTAAGCGTAATTCCTTCCCAGGTTGACACAGGCATGTTCAAATCCCAGTTGGTATTCCAGGAGGTTCCACCACCTGTCGCATTGTACAAGCTGACCAGTTCCAAAGAGTCAGATTCCAAGCAGCTCGGAGCTGGAGCAAAGAAAGTCGCTTGGGCTGATTGTATGGTTCCATATGGGTCTCCAAAATTGCAGTTCTGATCTTCAACCACTAAAAACCAACTTCCTTGATCGGGATGCTGTCCCAACCAATTGCCAGTTGTATTAATGTACCCACCTGAGGCATTGCTGAATCCGTCAAATGTTCCATCAAAAGTGGGGCTGCTTCCTGCTTCAGGAGCTATAATTCCAGAGACAGTCGTATATCCAGTTGTTCCAGCAGTAAAACAAATATTTATCGGAGCTTGACTGTTTGTGCCCGCATCATAAGCAGGACTGTCTTGGGTTGGAGTTGTACTTGCATTGTTATAGATTTCGCCGAAATAGAGGTCTTCCACAAATTGGGTGCTTGACCCATTAGGTGCAAAACCCAAACCGATGTAATACGAATCATTGCTTCCAGCGTTCATATCTATGTTGATGCAAAAATCTGTGATAGAACCATTTCCTGAATTGCTAAGCCCTGTTCCAATGTCATTGCTCACAGTCAAATTCAGCGTTATTCCAGTTGGACAGGTTTGGCCTTGATCCGTGCTCAACGGAACCCCGCCCAAGTCCAAGGTGGTATTGGGATAAACAAGGAGACTAAAGAATACGGAAATGGAAGTGAAGAGAATGGAAAGAGCTTTCATAGGATTTCAATTAGAGGATAAAAAAAAATAATTTATATATATTATTCTCCAAATTTAAAGCAAAATAGAGGTCGAGTGTTAGCACAAATCCGCCAAATACTAACACATTTCCGACATCGACTAGCACAAATCCGACAGGACTATAACAAACCCGACATGGGAAATTCGAGGCTTGAGTATGAAATAAAGTTTATTTGGTTGTTTCAATTTGTAAGATGTTGATCTCAGCGTATAATTGGTAGAAAAGTGTTGAATTTACAAAAGTACTGGTCTGCAGATTGTAAATTATCGCAGGCCGACCTGCGTTTAATATTCGCTGTATATAAGTAGAATCTTATTCAGCGGGCATGAAGGAGCTTGCCATGAGCTGGATTAAAACATTTAAAAACAAAAAAAGGCCCATCAAAAAATTGATGGGCCCAAATAATTTTAGAATTATTTTTGATTTTGAAGCTCGTATTATGCCAATTCGACATTAACCGCATTCAAGCCTTTTTGACCTTCTTCTACCTCATAAGAGACTTTGTCTCCTTCATTAATTTGAAGACCATTTAATCCATTTGCGTGGACAAAAACGTCCTTTCCACCGTCGTCTGGTGTGATGAATCCAAATCCTTTGGCTTCATTGAAAAATTTAACTGTACCGTTATTCATTATAAAAATTAAAATTGTAAAGAGGCGAGATATCAGAATTAATACCCCTGCCACGATGTAATAAACTAACTTTTCTCCAAATAGTTTAATTTCTTTGCTCTTTTCTTTGATTTTTTCTTTTCTTTTTTTTTGGTATTGGGTATTGGTTTGTTGGTATCGGGTATTCGGTGTTGGACCGTTTGGTGCTCAGTTTCGACCATTACACTCTTTGCGCCCTAGCGCCCTTGCGTTAAATTTTACAATCCATCTGCTTCGTGCTCTTCGTTGCTTCGTCCCTTCGTGTTCCTACACAAACCACTCGTCTTATTGAACAATTAACTTCACCACATCCAACAATTCATCACCAGCAATAACTTTGCAACTGTATACACCACTGTTTAAAAAAGAAACATTGTAAGGGATTTTATGCAAACCACTACCGAACGTTGGCCCGGCCAATCTACCATTGCTGACAATTTCTTCAATCAGCTTGCCTTCCATGTTGTAAATCTGAATAGAAACAGATTCTGCCATTTCACTCAAAGTCAAATTGAAGATAACTTGGTCTTTGGCAGGGTTTGGAAGGATGTTTATTTTCGTGAAATTTGTCTCGTGCCCAAGATCGTTCAATGCAGTGTTGGTTTTGAAAGCTGCAACCGTTATTTCATCCTTGATAAAATAATTGGGTCCCTCTAATATTTCAAGATCAAGCTCATAAACCTTTTGCTCCAATTTATCATAATGTTTAAAATGGATGCTCGCCAGCGTGGCGAGCCTAGCATTTTGTTGGCTCGCCTGTTGGCTCGCCTGTTGGCTCGCTTGTTGGCTCGCGATGCTCGCGATCCCATCATCCGCGATCCCATTATTCGCGATCCCATCATCCGCGATCCCATTATTCGCGATCCCATCATTCGCGATCCCATCATTTACGATCCCATCATCACCCGCTGGCTTTATTTTGGTGTTATCACCAAAATAAATCAACATTCCAATTCCGCCTCCTTGATAAACGCCTGCACCAAGAAGATTGCCATCTTGATCGAAAACACCAATTTCATCGCCATACGACAATAATCCGACTTCTGGTTCCGGAATAATGACACTGGCATTGTTTGGATGAACGGCTTCAGAACGAACAAAGTGTTCTGGTTTCAAAATTTCAATTTCTTCCTCATTTGGTCTTAGGACAAATGCATCTGATGGGTCATACATCAAAACATCATT
>CALBCY010000100.1 GCA_937927195.1 uncultured Chitinophagales bacterium | reverse complement strand
CAAACCACCACGAACCACGAATCACGAACCATCCGTCCTCTTGGGCTTGACCCAATATCACGTGAACCACTTGTTACAAACCACCACGAACCACGAACCACGAACCATCCGTCCTCTTGGGCTTGACCCCAATATCACGTGAACCACCTGTTACAAAACACCCAGAGCCACGAACCATCCGTCAACCCAATAATAAACCAACCAAGATTTTGATCATACCAAAATGAAGCCTATTTTTTGATTTGAGAAGATGTTTAGATTGCTGTGTTTTTTGCTTACATCCTTACAGCACCTAATGTCTCCACTTGCCCTGCTATCAAGGTCTCTCAATTAATGCTCCTCAACCATAGATTCAAAAGTAATCTCCTTATATTTACCCTTGAATTTTATAAAATATTAATTAGAACACAAGCATGAAATTTAATCCACCTACAAGAATCTTAATGGGCCCTGGTCCATCTGATGCACATCCCAGAGTACTTAATGCTATGGCTCGTCCTTTGATAGGACACCTCGATCCAGCGTTTGTCAACATGATGGACGATGTAAAGTCGATGGTGCAAAAAGGTTTTATAACAAAGAATAATTTGACCTTTGTTGTTTCTGCTCCAGGCTCTGCGGGTATGGAAACTTGTTTGGTCAATCTACTCGAACCAGGGGACGAGTGTATCATCTGCATCAATGGAGTTTTTGGTGGCAGAATGGTCAACATAGCTGAACGTTGCGGTGCAAAGGTTCATAAAGTAGAAACTCCTTGGGGCGAAGTAACCAAAGTTGCCCAAGTAAAAAAAGCTTTAAAAGCATGTCCAAAACCAAAATTGGTTGCGCTGGTTCATGCTGAAACTTCGACAGGAGCCTTACAACCATTAGAAAAAATCAGCGATCTGGTTCACAATGCAGGTTCATTGTTGATGGTCGATGCCGTAACCTCCTTCTGTGGGGTTCCATTGATGGTTGACAAATGGAATATAGATGCAATTTATACAGGGACTCAGAAATGCTTAAGTGCTCCTCCTGGACTTTCACCCGTATCCTTTTCAAAACGTGCAGTAAAAGTTTTAGAAAATAGAAAGACGCCTGTTCAAAGTTGGTTCCTTGATTTGAACTTAGTGAAAAACTATTGGGCAGGTGCAAAACGTGCCTATCACCATACTGCCCCAGTTTCTTCTATTTATGCTTTGCATGAAGCATTGAGTCTTGTAATGGAAGAAGGATTGGAAAAACGATGGAAACGTCATCAAGAAGTACATAAATATTTAAAGAAAAACTTGGAGGCAATGGGCTTTAGTTTCATCGTGAAACCGGCCAATCGTTTACCCAATCTGAATGCTGTTCAATTGCCAAAAGGCATCAAAAACGAAGCAAAAGTTCGAAGTCAATTACTCAATGATTTCAACATCGAAGTTGGTGGAGGATTGGGAGCATTTGCTGGAAAAATTTGGCGCGTAGGAATTATGGGTGAAAGCTGTACCTACAATCATGTCAATGCCTTAACTGGAGCATTGAAGCAAATATTGTAACGGCCAAAAGCCAAAAGCCAAAGGCCAAAGGCCAAAAGCCAAAAGCCAAAAGCTAAAGGCCAAAAGCCAAAAGCTAATTTCCAAAAGCAATGATAAACAAAACAAACAAAGATCGCTTGTTCTTTTATTGGGCTTCAAGCTTTGTCATTGCTTACTCGATGTATTATGTTCTTTGGTTGATCATGCCAAATCATCTCGTGTTTGGAGCCTTGTATAGAATGTTTTTGTACCATTGTGCTTTTCCAATGCAGTACATAGCCTTGGCTTGTTTCTTTTATGGTGTAATTGCAATGGTTCTGTCCAATAAATTTGAGACAGCAAATACACCGATGCGGATTTTGATTACAATATTGATCATAGCTTTGACGATTTTGATTAGTTCGCCTTTTGGTGGAATGCTTTGGCATTTTCACGATATGTATTTGGGGTATTTTCCTGACAAATGGTTTTCAAAAATGGTCATTAAAGGATTTTCTTGGGGATTGGAAACTGGTTGGCTAATAATTGCTTTATCTATTCCTTACAATATCTTCGGTTGCATAGCTTGCTATTTCATAACCAGAAAAGGAGTCGAACGTTACAATTGAATTTTCTATAATGAATTGCCAATAATTTCTAAGATTGTGCTCGCCATTCTCTGGCTTGGTCAAAGGAATACCATGCGAACTTAGCCATACACGATTTCCCCGTACCATCTGAATCAGTTTAATTTTCTAATGTTTTTTAAGCTTCAACTTAATCTTTAACTTCAACTTAATCAGTTCGACTTATTTATTATATTTACGATACTATGAAGAATTACATTTTTTTACTTTTCTTAATTTGCGGAATGCCCAAATCCAGTCAAGCGCAAGATATTGACACCTTGGTGGATTTGGGAACAAATAAAATGCCATTAAAATGTATAAAAAATCAATTCAGATAAATCCTGATAACACAGCAGCTAAGGAAATTTTGGAAAGAATATCATTGAACAAAAATAAATAAAACAGAATGAAATACGGATATACAATTTTTTACGTTGATAATGTAAAAGAAACCATAACCTTCTATGAAAATGCATTTGGCTTTGTTACCAAATTTGTAACGCCCGAAGGGGATTATGGCGAGTTGATGTCTGGTGAAACTGTCATTTCTTTTGCCTCCATAGAATTGGGGAATTCCAATTTTAGCAAAGGATTTGAAAAACTTTCACCCAAGTCAAAACCAATCGGAATGGAGATGGCCTTTGTTACTGAAAATATAGAGCTAGACTTTCAAAAAGCCATTGATGCTGGTGCCATCGAATATGAAAAAATAAAAGAAAAACCTTGGGGACAAAAAGTGGGCTATCTGAGGGACAACAATGGGATTTTGATTGAAATATGCACGCCGGTTAATACAAATTAAAGATAGATTGATGATGCGCTACTTTTTAAGACTAATTATTTTGATGACTTTCATCTCATGTGAAAATTTTCAAGGTCAAGATAAAGAAGCTTTCCTCTTCAATGAATTTCACAAGACCGTACCGCATCAATTTATAAATTGTTATAAAATACAGGAGGCTTACTTTTGCTACGATAAACAAAAGAATTTGTCAATCTTGGATAAAAATTTTGTCGTCGACGAAGCTCTTTCTAAAAAAATTAAAGCCAATTTTAAAATTGGATTGATTCGACAAAATAGAGATACGATTTTTGCTAGTGAAAGACTCTCAGTTTACTCAGTTCGACAGCGTTATTTGGATGAAAATTTTGAATGGCAAATAAGCAATGAAAAAGTCGAATTCCCATTTTACGATGACGAAAATTTTTCAGTAACTGATTGTTGCTTTGGTGAGTTCGGTGGTTCCGTGTTTTTTAGAAACAAAAGCAATGAAAAAGTTTACAGTTGTGAATCTACTTGCCCTGTGGCTTTAAACAAGTTAAATGGTGAATATTATTTAACAACTGCATTGGCCCACTTCAGTGGCTCGTCCGAAATTCTAAAGATTGCAGATCCAGAAAAACTGTTTGAATTGTTGGGTGATAGTCTACAGCATGAATGTCATTGGTGGTCTGAACCAGATCCAGGAAGTGGAAAATATAAATCAGAAGAAAGTGAACTAGGAACTGAAATAGTTTTTGATACCCTTGGCTTAATAATATTAACTGCTTTTGAAAGAGGACAGGAATTATATTTTTTAAGTACTGACTTAAAGAAAATGTTCATCAATAAGCTAAATCGGAATATTCTAACTACCATTGAAACCCTTACAGCTATTTCTTTTTATTCATTTCAAGGGAATCCCACTATAACCCCAAATGGTTTTATATACTTTTTCAAAACTGACGATCAAAAAGGGTTTATAGAACTGGATAAGAATTCCATTAACACCTATTTCCTTAAAAAGAGCAAAAATTTTCCAATTTCTAAAAAAGTTCAAGAAAAGATCAAGCAAACAATTTACCCAAAATAGGAAAAGACCGAAGAATGGGTTTAAAACAAGTTTCCCAAAGGCATTGCCGAATTACAGTGCCGAATTACAGTTTTAAGATCAACCAACAGTTCTGAGGCAAAATCTAAGGCAAAAAAAGTCTCGTAAATTCAAATGGATACTTTTTTGCTGCTAAGCATAAAAATGCTATTTTTAAGCTTCGATCCTAAGAAGTGCAGCCAACTATAATCCTGTTTAATTTTTATTAAAATACAAATTTTATGAACACCTTAATCGTTAAGGATGAGTCTGCCGCTGGTGATCTCCTCCATGAAATAATCCTGCAATTTGATTCAGAATACATATCAGCCAAAGAGCTTATTGAAGCAAGAGTAACTGCTGAAATTGAGCGCTATGAAAACGATGTAAAAAGTTTTGCAAACAATTTGGTAAAACCTTCCAATCTGGAACAGAGGCTCAACCAATCCAAGTCACCTTCAATTGATCCTGAGAAGCAAATATACATCGCCTTAAAGGCCTTCCAAAACAATGGGTTTATTTTATTGGTTGATGAAGAGCAAGTTGAAACATTAGATGAAAAGTTTTTGGTTGCCGAAGCGACTCAAGTTTCATTTATCAAACTAACACCACTTGTTGGCGGATAAAAAAGAGGCATGAAGAAAATACAAAAGAAAAAAATCGATGCGAATATTGATCTAGCAGAGGTGAAAGGCATCATAGATACAATTGATAAAGAAAAAATACAGCACATTTTCAGTGCGAATGATTTATCAGGAATTAGTGAATATGAAAGAGTCAAGCGACTTCCAACTGAAGAGCTGAAGAGCTTGGTGTCTCAACTGATCCAATATGTTTTGGTATATGTTGAAATACAGGCAGCGTATATTAAAAAAACGGAGGCACAAAAAACTTATGTCCACAAAACTTTTGGACTGTCTATTGCTTATGCACTCATGACAGCCATCCTTAGAAAGAACTGTCATTACACGGAAAAAGAACTTATTCAGCTTTTCCAAAGTTTTCGATCAAGCACAGATTATTTGTATACTTTGAACAATGATCAATTCCGTTTTAATGAGTTTCCCATAAATTTTGCAATAAAGCAAATAGAATGCTTTTTAAAAAAAACAGAACTCTCTAAAGAATTAGCTAAAGTCATAACAGAAGTATCCAATTGGGAAGAGTTAACTGCATCAAAAAGTAATTACTATTATGGAAATGATTTGACAAAATCAGCCAACAAATTAAAAGCCATTCTTAGCAATTCAGGAAATGTGCCCAAGTTTGTTCTAAAGACCAATGACATTGGTATTGAGGTTAATGAAGTGGTTGAGTCAATAAAAGAGCATCAAGAAACTTTTTATCAGATATTTAATTTGGCACCCAATTCTGCGGGTTCCAAGCCATCAGCAAAATTTATCAAGAGCATTACAGCTTTTCAAGATACCATCGGAGTTGATGCATATAGGAAAATTGCCAAACGCATTTTTGAAATTGCTATTGCTAGAAGCTTTGAAATACAGACAACAAGATATGGGACTGGAAATACGGCTTATGATTATTCTGAAATGATGTTCCTTTGCAAACCAAGTCAGGATTTTATAAAAGGAATGGTTTGGACCATGAAAAGGTTTTCTGACAAAGAAACGATAAATGTTTTGACCAAGCTTTGTGAAAAATCTTACACTAAAATTCCTGGGAAAGGACCTGCTGCTGCTTCAGTAGGGAATGCCTGTGTTTATGTGATGGGAAACATGCGTGGTAAAGACGGTTTAGGCGCATTGTCAAGATTGAAATTGAAGGTTCGACAAAACAATGTAAAAAAAACAATTGATAAACTACTGGTTGAAGGGGCCAAGAAATACAATGTTTCTGTTGAGGAGTTAAAAGAAATGTCCGTTCCAGAATTTCGATTGGAGAAGGGAGCCAAGACGATAGACTTTGATGGCTACAAATTAAAGGTTTACATTGAAGGCCGAAGGCTGAGTCAACAATGGATCAAACCGGATGGAAGCACTATGAAAAGTGTTCCAAGTACAGTCAAAAATCATGCACATCTTAGCAAAAGATTAAAAGAGCTTAGGAAAGAAGTCAAAGAAATTCAAAAAGTATTTTCAGCTCAAAAGCAGAGAATCGACAATCAGTTCATCCTTGACAGAACTTGGGATTTTAGCTCTTTTCGGAAATACTATCTAGACCACGGTCTTGTTCGGCCGATAAGCGAAAAGCTTATTTGGATATTTGCAAAAGCCAATCAATCGGTCAACGTTATTTTGCAAGATGAAAAATGGTTTTCTGTTGAGGGCCATGAAATAGATTGGATTGATGAAGATACGGAGGTGAAATTATGGCATCCAGTAAATGCGACGGAAGAGGAAGTCATTGCTTGGCGTGAAAAAATGATGGAACTGGAATGGAAGCAACCCATAAAACAAGCATTTAGAGAAATTTACATTCTTACCGATGCCGAAGTGAATACAATTACCTATTCGAACAGAATGGCTGCACATATTTTGAAGCAGCATCAATTCAATTCGTTGGCGAATTTAAGAAACTGGAAATATTCTTTGTTGGGGGTCTATGATGATGGCCGTGACAATGAAATTTGTCGGAAATATTTACCAGAATATAAAATTACTGCAGAGTTTTGGATCGATGAATTGAATCAGGATGAAGCATGGAATGATACGGGGATTTACTTATACATTGCCACAGATCAGGTGAAATTTCACGATGAAAACAACCAACCAATGGAGTTGATAAATGTCCCCAAAATGGTCTTTACCGAGATCATGAGAGATGTTGACATGTTCGTCGGGGTCTGCAGTGTAGGCAACGATCCCCAATGGATGGACAACAATGGGGAACGTCAATCCAATAGAGATTATTGGACTTCTTATTCCTTTGGAGATTTGACTGAAATTGCCAAAACCAGAAAAACCATTTTGGAACGCCTACTTCCGCGCCTCAAAAAGATTCGAGATAAATCAAAAATTGAGGGCAAGTTTTTAAAAGTACAAGGAAAACTTCGGACCTATAAAATTCACATTGGAAGCGGGAATATATTAATGGAACCGAATGATCAGTATCTGTGCATTGTTCCGTCCAGGTCCTCAGAGAATTCAACAGATAAAGTTTTTATTCCTTTCGAAGGAGACAAAGGTTTGTCCATCGTTTTGAGCAAAGCATTCCTTTTGGCAGAAGATGACAAGATATCTGATAGTACGATTACTAGCCAAATAAATCGTTGATTTTGTGAAAGATTTATTCGAAGTTCATGAACAGTTGATTGGTAAGGATCAGCAAGCAAAAATCCGGGAATCTAAGGTGGCCATTATAGGCATTGGAGGCTTGGGCTGCACAGTGGCTCAAGGATTGATTAGGCTAGGCATCGGCCAACTCAGCCTATGTGATTTGGACAAGGTTGAATTGTCCAACCTTCCAAGGCAATCACTTTTTGGATTGGAAGACATTGGAAAATATAAAGTAGATTCAGCAAAAGAAAAATTGTTGACCTTCCCGTCCAAGCCCAATGTTAAAGCATACAAAGATAATTTCACCACCAAAACGGGAAAAGAAATTCTTCAAAACATAGACATTGTTGTCGACTGCACCGATAACATTAGTTCGAGGTATGCCATTAGCAAAGTAACTGAGCAATTAGGTTTGCCTATGGTTTATGGTGGAGTAGATAAATTTCAAGGTCAAGTTGCTGTTTTTAATTACAAGGGATCTAAGCCATTCCACAAAGCCTTCCCGAAACTAGAAGAACTATTGGAAACTGAAAGTTGTAAATCCTCAGGCGTCCTTCCTTTCGTGGTGCAAATACTAGGACAATATCAAGTTGCAGAAGTTTTTAAAATAATAACAATGCACAAGGATGTTTTGAACAATCGATTATTGTCCATAAACTTGCTCTCGGGAAAATCGAGAATTCTCAAACTGAAATAATCCTACATGCAATCTTATTTTCAATCTTATTTTCAACTTTACATTCAAACACCAACAATCCAATGAATACATCAGAATTAGAAAATTTTTGGACCAATCGATACAAAGAACAAAAAACTGGCTGGGATATCGGATCTGCTTCAACTCCTCTCAAAAATTACATTGACCAATTGGAAAATAAAGAGCTGAAAATCTTGATCCCTGGAGCCGGAAATGCCTATGAAGCAGAATACCTTTTCAATCAGGGATTTAATAATGTTCATGTACTTGACATTTCATCGGAACCATTAACTGCTTTGAAAAATAGGCTAGCTGATTTTCCAAATGAACAATTGATTAAAGGAAACTTTTTTGAGCACGATTCTAAATACGATTTGATTTTTGAACAAACTTTCTTTTGTTCGTTTGAACCCACTAAAGAAAACAGAACTCAATACGGAATCAAAATGAGTCAGCTTTTGAATGTAGGAGGAAAATTGGTTGGATTGTGGTTTAAGCATCCATTGGTCGAAGCGGGGAACAGACCATTTGGCGGGACTCGAGAAGAATATCTTAGTTACTTGACTCCGTATTTCAAAAATAAAACCTTTGAAGCTTGTTACAATTCAATTGAGTCTAGGAAAGATCAGGAATTGTTTGGAATTTTTGTTAGAAAGTGAAAGCAATCACAGTAATTAGATCTAAAATTTACGATTGTTTGGGGCGGCATTTCCCGCTATCCGCTCTTATTTAGCACTGTGCCAGAAATGTTCCAGATAGTCGTGCTTAGTCTTCGCTATTCACTCAGCCGTCAGCACTCCTTCTGTCTATATTTCTTCCACAATACTAAATACCGCTGCTATCGGGGCCGCAAAAGAATAAGCAAATTGACATCAATTGTATCTCTAAAGGTTTGGTGTCGAGCTTAATTTAAATCGGATTGTTTACTTATTTATCGTTCGCAATGCACGTTTAACAATATAAGCAGTTTCTTTGCTGT
>CALBCY010000099.1 GCA_937927195.1 uncultured Chitinophagales bacterium | reverse complement strand
TAATCTTGGAAAATGAAAAGGAACAAGAAGATATTATAATTAGTTTTTGTTAATATAGTTTGTCATATTCAGCAAGAGTTGTCGCTTTTTGCTTGACCTTTTTCTTGATAAAAAGGTCTAAAAATCAAGGACTTATGTCATTTTTTAACGTGAATAAATCTCCTTAAATCCTAAAAAAAATAAACTCGCTAATCAAACAATTATTACGTTTGATTGGATAATTTTAGAGATAAAGATAAATTTCAAGTAAGCTCAAACAGAATTTTTTTCTTAACGGATCTAAGCAAATTCATTCACTAAAATGACAAATGTCCAATTATTCCTCAATTAAAGAAAGTTATTGCTTTTTATTAACTGAATATCAATTAGTTATTAATCGAACTCAGGTTATTAATAATGGTTCAAATGTGGAGGTTTTTTTTGAGTGATTATTCTGCAGTTCTATCAGTTGAAAATCCTAAAAGACAAACTCGTTCTTTGGGATTTTCATATGAAAGGCTTATAAAAACATTATTTGTTAAAAGTGGGAATGTGATTTGGTAGGTTTCCAAAGGATTGAAACAAAAGCCAAACAAAAGCCAGCACAAAAGCCAAACAAAAAAAAACTCCTGTGATTTTAAACAATCACAGGAGTTTCTATTTTTTTCGAATACCGAATACCGAATACCGCTTAATTATAATTTAAGTAAGAATCCAATACCCAACCTCTGTTTCCTTCAAACTCTATCAGTGCAAAGTGAGATTTCTGTCCGTCAAGAATGATGTGATTGTCAGAATATTTTAAAACCTGAACGATCGCACTGTCTGGAAGATGAACTTTTTTCTTAGGTGCGCTCATATCAGGTTGCTCTCTCAATTCCAAAAGTCCACCTGCATTGCTCATAGCCATAGTTTTTGGCTCTGCATTAGAAGAAGGGTAGGATGGAGCTGAATCAACTGGCTGGTTAGCAGAAGCATTGGCTTCGTTTTCAGCAACCTTAGATTTCAACATTTCAATCTCCTTCATCATTTCTTCAAAGACTGATCCATCTGCTGTTTCTATATTTGGATCTGCTTCGTTTTCTACTCTGACTTCCTGAACATGCTTGCGCAAGTGCTCCATTGGGTCAACTGAAACAGGATCAACTGAGCCTGGTATTCTTGATTTAGGCTGAATAACCACCTCTTTTGGTGGTTCAACTATATTCTTGTTCTTCTTAATTTTTTCCAAAATGTTTTTAAATACTGATCCATCAGCAGTTTTTACATTAGGATTTTTTCTGTTGTTTTCCTGGACTTTGTCAACTACATTCTTGATTAAGTCTAAAAATGGTCTACTCATTATTAAAATTTTTAATTTAACGTTGGCGAAATACCTTCAAAACTACAAATAAAATTTTAAGTACTTATAATTTGCTATCTATTTTGTTGTTTGTTAAGGTTTTGGCTTTTCAAGCTGATTGTGGGGGGCTGTATTGTTTCTTCGATACATAAATGTTTTTCCAAAAGGAAGGGCTTGATAAATTTAACCCAAACAAACCTTTTCTCCTTTTGGTATCGCTTCACTTTGGTGTTGTCACATCACCGTGTTTTTGTCGCTTCTCTTTGCTGTCATTGCTTCATTTTGGTGTTGTCACCAAAGTGAATAAAATCAAAGTTCAATTAATATAATACAGGTTTAAATATTCTACTTCCAATTTTGTATTCCCCGGAATCAAAAATCCAAATAGGTTGCCATGGAATTCTTGGAAATTTATTATTTCATGATAAACTTCATTGATGAAAAAATACATGAAATCTCCTTGTTTTCTGATCGTCAATTTGTTTTGCCCACTACTTTCAATAGGAGAAAAAACTCCACTCACAAAATCATTTGAGACGGTGTTTATTATCAAAGCATCTTTTAAAGAATTAAAAGCAAAATAATTCAATTTAGCTCCAGAAGATGGTTCTTCGCGGCTTCCCCAAATCAAGCCACTCACAATATTTTGTCCTTCGATTATCGAAATGGATGTGTTGATTTCAAAATCTCTATTCGTGTCTATGTTTATAGGCAAAGCAACATATTTTGGGTCATCATTCTCAACGTTTAATTTGTAAACGCCATCTTCAATTTTGAAATTATAATTTGCTTGGCTTGGAATCGACCATGAATTTGAGTTGTCATCAAAGTCCTCTATGAAAATGTTTTCTAACTGTGAAATGCTCACATCAGAAAATTCAATAACTTTAGCCCAATCAGGAGTTGGTGTATTGGGATTAAATAGTTCGGCTATATAATAGTCCCTTTTGAATTGGTTAAAACCAGAATATGAAATCTCTCCAGAACTTTTCATTAGAGATTTATAGTTTCTATTTGGCAACAAGGCATTGTCATGACTTCGGTCCAATATGCAATGGCCCAATTCATGATAAACCAAAGCTTCTCGACTGAAATCATGAAGCGTCCAATTCAAAGTCGCGGTATCCAATTCAATTCTCGGTCCAGTTTCATCTGTTTCATAATGACAAAGTCCAGCGGCTTCAGTGCCATCTAAGACCAATTCAGAGCCATATTCGAGTATGAGGTCGTCAATGTTTAAAGTAGTTCCATTGGCTGCTGCATCTGCTTCAAAGGCATCAATGTAATTTTCTAATTCAACAGGCACAGAATAAACTGGTTCGCGATCATTTTTACAAGCGGAAAGGCTGGCAAGGACCAATAGGAGTAAAGTGTATTTTTTCATTTTGGCTATAAGGGCTAGTGATTAACAAGGTATTCTTGTAAAATGGAAGAGATCAATTATGAACGCTTAAATATATAGACGTTTTGAATTGGGAAAATGATGCTTAAGTTAAAATATTTTAACAAAAACTTAATCACACCTTTTCCACCAGCACAAACTGCTTTGCGTTTCTTTTTCTTGAAATCCTAACTTTTTATAAACATCGAGTGCAAAATAACCAATATCAGCCAACATAACCAAAGAATCTAATTGCTTAAAACCTTCCATGCAGATTTGATAAATTAGGCTTTTACAAATCCCCCGCCTCCTAAAGCCTGATTTTGTTGTTACTTGCTGAAATCTGCCTATTTTATTTTTGTGAAATAAGCCAGCAGCAGCGACCATTTCATTGTCAATATAGGCCGCAAATAGATGCCCTTGCTGATTATCTGTCAAGTTTTTATAAGTCTTTGCTTTGCCTTCTAAATATACTCGGTAGGAAACATCAGAATGACCAGCTTGTTTTTCACCCAATTCCATAGCGATCCATTCTTGCCATTCCACATCAGTTGAAAGAGATCTGATGGTAATTTTATCGTTCAATTGTTTGGGTTTAACAATGTCTTCTCTTTTGGCAATTAAAACAGATGTTTGGTTGAATTCATAATTGTTTTCGGTGAAATCTGAGATGTTTTTCTTGTCTGCTCCTCTCCAACAAAAAGTAAAATGCTTAACTTTTTTTAAATCTTTAAAGCATTCATGAAACTTTTTCTCATAAAATTGACGTTGGTAAGGTAAAGGTGGATTATTTAAGAGGAGAAAGTTCCCAAAAAAGTAGGTCGGATTGTCTGGTGATTGAACCAAAATCCAATCTTCCATTTGAATAATTTTAGATTCAGCTTCTATAATGAATAGGTCGGTGAAATACCCTAAATCTTCCATGGTTTAGTATTTTTACTTACAATATTATTAGGTAGAATCCTTAAATTAATTACCTTTGGTTTTCAAACACATAATTATAGTTGAAAAGGTTTAAATTCTGACCATGTTTGTACTTTTTTTCTGCTTTAAAATCAATAAGTATCACTTTACAGTTTGTTATTGGTAAATCGGGTTTGATACTTAATAGAATTTTTTTCACTTAAACATAAAATATGGCGAAATCGCAACAATCATTTAACAAAAAAGAAAAAGAAAAGAAAAAGCAAAAGAAAAGAAAGCTCAAACTAGAGCGTCGTGAACAGCGTAAAATTGAAAAAGCTGAAACTGGCGATGTGCCGTTTGAAGATCAATTGATGTATGTTGATGAAAATGGAAATCTAACTTCGACTCCACCAGATCCTAAAAAGAAAAAGATAATCAAGGTTGAAGACATCCTTTTAGGAAGTCCACCAGTAGAAGAAATGGATGATTCTCCAAGAATTGGTAAAGTCAAGTTCTTTAATGATGAAAAAGGATATGGGTTCCTTGCTGATGCAGAAACCAAAGAAAGTATTTTTGTTCACATCAACAATGCTTACTCAGAAATTCGAGAGAATGACAAGGTTTCTTATGAAGTTGAAATGGGTCCCAAAGGTCCAACTGCTGTCAATGTAAAACTTGCTTAAATTCAGGTTTTACCTATTAAATTCTAAGATTTAAAACGATTCTAACAATCCGGGATATTTACGGGAATTTGGCTTGCCAATCCTCCCTCCGAAGTTTCTTTATACTTTGTATTCATATCCTGGGCTGTTTCCCACATTGTTTTTATTACTTGATCAAGGCTAACCTTGGCATGGTTTGGATTGCTTTCCAAAGCCATATTGCTTGCCGTTATTGCCTTGATAGCACCCATCGCATTTCTCTCTATACAGGGTATTTGGACCAATCCTCCGATTGGATCACAGGTCATTCCCAAATGGTGCTCCATGGCAATTTCAGAAGCCATCAGCGATTGTTGTAATGATCCTCCTCTGCATTCTGTTAAAGCAGCAGCAGCCATCGAAGAAGAAACACCGATTTCAGCTTGACAACCACCCATAGCCGCAGAGATGGTAGCGCCATTTTTAAAGAGCACACCAATTTGTCCTGCAACCTTGAGGAAGTTTCTTATGGCTTCTTGACCAACATTTTCTTCGAAGCAATAATAATACATCAAAACCGCTGGAATCACGCCGGCTGCACCATTTGTAGGGGCAGTAACCACTTTACCCAAAGAGGCATTCTCTTCATTTACAGCCAAAGCAAAGCAACTGATCCATTTAGAAATGGAGTTGAAATCTTGCTTTGATCCTTTAATGGCTTTTATCCACTCATCTCTGTGAGTAAACTCTTCGCTTGTCTGAAGTAATTTGGCATTCAATTCTTTGGCTCGTCTTTTTACTCCTAATGGACCTGGCAGTTCCCCACCGATATAACAACCCAAATAAATACAATTGAGCATTTCATCCCAAATTTTATCCAATTGAGCATCGCAATCAAAAGATGGATCCAGGGATTTTTCGTTTATAGAAACGATTTCAGCAATGGAATAATTTTCCAGTTTATTCACTTGAATCAAATCATCAGCAGCATCTATTTGAAAAGCCAATTTCGAATTTTGATCTTCTCGATTTTCCTGTTCACCTTCTTGCTCTATAAAACCACCACCCATTGAAAAATAGGTTTGTTCAAGAAGGAGATCTGTTTTGTGAAATGCCTTAAATGAAATACCATTGGGATGATAGTCCAGACTTTTGTCTTTGTGAAATGAAATGTTTTTTTCTGCTTGAAATGAAATGCGTTTTTCTCCGCCCAAGCTGATCTGACCGTCTTCTTTTGTCTTTGAGAGAATTGATGGAATCTGTTGGGATTTTATTTCAATAATGTCATAACCTGATAATCCCAGAATAACGGCCATGTCTGTGGCATGCCCTTTTCCCGTTTTTGCCAAAGAACCATACAAGTGAATGTTTACAGATTCTACTTTCTCAAATAGCTTCAAATCTTTCAATTCTGCAATAAAGGATTGCGCAGCAAACCAAGGGCCCATTGTGTGGGAGCTTGATGGACCAATTCCAATCTTAAAAATTTCAAAAATGCTTTGGCAATTCAATTGGTTGGTTTTTTATAACTGAGAAATTTAATTCTTAAAACAACAGCCTGGATACCACATTATAAACCAATAAACCGAGGTAATTCCCGATTGCATAACCCATTAAACCTGTTAGCATTCCAGACATAACCAATGACTTATTATTTAAAACGCCTGCTATTTGACCAATAAATACAGGGCCAAAAATTGCAGCAGTGGAGGTGATTATAAATGTATCAGTATCTACCTTGAATATCTTGGCAAGGAATAGATGTAATATAATACAAATAAGAACGACAGAAAGGGTAAACAAAAAATATGTCGGAGCAGCTTCACTAATTTCACGAAAATCAGCCTTCAAGCCAATGATAAAGGAGAATACCAATAAAAGATACTGTCCAAGCGGATAAGAGGCTTTTATTTTACGCAAACTTGGGCTGAATGAAAAGAGAATTGCAAAGCTGGTTAAGGCAAACAGCAAGATGGCTAAATTGCTTTCGTCTACTTTACCCATAATTAGAAAGACAAGTCCAGCAGAGATTCCTGCGATAAAAGCTCCTATTCCCATCGCTTTTAGATAGTCTATTGGTCCCGCTTCTTTTTCAAAATTGATAGATTCCATTTCATTGTTATCCCGAGTTTCACTTTGTTTAAAGCTGGGCAATATAAAAGAAAAGACTTTCTGAGCGATTGAGGTAAGAAAGATTAAATAAACTCCACAGATCAAAGTGTCTGCCAAATACAAGGCGATGAATGTATTTTCATTTGCATCCAAGGCAAAGGAAATTGCAGCCATGTTCGGAGTGCCTCCTGTATAGACTCCAACAAGCATTGCGGCCATTTCTGGAATTTCATCAGTCCATGCAGAAAACAAGTAGGCACTAACAATGGAGCTAATCAGTATCGAGAGAACGGCCAATACAAAAGACAAGGCCGAGCTTTTGGCATATTTGAACCAAGCGAAAATATTACAAGAAAGCAAAAGCAGGGGAATGGCCAACAGCAAGGTGGCAGAAGAAACAATTTTCAAGATAGAATGATCAAAGGATTGAGGGAATAGGTTCCCAAGAAGAATTCCAAACACATAACACAATACCACAGGACTTAGCATTCCAGAGACTGTCCATTTATTAGGAATTTTATTAAATATATAAGGCAGTAAAAACAAACAAATTACCTGAAGTACCTCCATTTTGGTTCTAATTATGACCTAAAATAATAGAAAAAAGTTGGAATAGTATTTGATTGTAATTACTTGTTCTCGGAAGCGATTGAAAATTGTATGACAATTATTAAAATAATAAATCCGTAAAACATTTACAAACAATAGTTTAGATATTTTTTATTGCTTATTTGATACTTTAGCAAAAAAAAACTTCTCGGAAACTATTCGGAAACGGCGATTAATTGTTCACTTAATTGAAAAATAGTTGTTTTATCTTGGAACTAATAAGCGAGAAAATTAAATAATCAAAACATAAGGAAATGGGTGTAAAATTTGAAAACTTGGCCGTTAGTCACAATCCACCGATTGTAGAGCTTTTTGATCTTAATCAATACTTAATTGGTTTTCCTACAGAGGATTACAAGAAAGATCAATTTATTTATCAATCTCAGTCAACTACTGAGAACATCTACTTTATTAAAAGTGGAAGCATTATTACAGGAAATTACTGTGAAGATGGAGAATTAGTTATTAATTCTATTTTGTTTAAAGATCAAATCTTTGGGGAACAAGGTTTGGTAGGAACACGAAATAGAGTTGAATTTGCTCAGGCAAAAGAAAGAACAAGTGTTTTCGTAGTACCACTTGCGCAATTGAGAAAACAAATTTTAGAAAATGGTCCTTTGGGATTAGCGATCAATCAATTGGTTTTGAAAAAACTAATGAGAATTGAGAACAAGTGGAAATCTCAAATCACGGATTATGCTAGAACAAGAGTAATTGATTTCATCATCCACCTTGTCAGCAACAATGGAAGAAGAGTTGGTTTTGAATGGACCATTGACAATTTCTTCCCACACAGAGAAGTGGCGAGTATGGTTGGGTCTTCAAGACAAACTGTTACAGTTACTTTAAATGAATTGAGAAATAAGAACTTGATTTATTTTGACAGAAAGAGACTAATTGTAAGAGACATGGAAAAATTAGAAAAAGAAAAGTTTTAGTGAATAATTAGTATTTAGTAAAAAAAGTCCCGCATCTTGCGGGACTTTTTTTATGCAATTTTTGTACAATAATTCATGATAGAGCAATCGAAAAACATGAACCGCCAAATACTGGATTTGGCAATTCCTAATATCATCAGTAATGTATCCATTCCACTATTATCTGTGGTTGATACTGTTTTAATGGGCAATATTGGAGATCCAGTTTATTTGGGTGCAATTGCTCTGGGGTCTGCCATTTTTAACATGCTGTATTGGGGGCTTGGATTTTTAAGAATGGGAACCACCGGAATGACTGCCCAAGCATTTGGACGCTCCGATAAACTAGAGATGTCTAATTTACTTGGACAATCTTTTTTATTGGCCATGTTTATTTCTGCAGTTTTGATTTTGTTTCAAATACCGATTGGGCTTGGAACTTTGTATTTGTTAAATGGAAGCGCTGAGGTTCAATTTCTAGCAAGAGAGTATTTTATGATTAGAATATGGGCGGCACCTGCAGCCTTGGGACTATTGGTTTTGAATGGATGGTTTTTAGGAATGCAAAACGCCCGCTATCCCTTGATTTTGACAATTTTGGTCAATTTGCTTAACATTGTTTTCAATCTTTATTTTATCAAATACATGGGCATGACTTCAGATGGCATTGCCTGGGGTACTGTACTTGCACAATACATCACATTTGTCTCTGGAATGCTTTTGTGCTTTTATTCTTACAAAGATTATGTTAAAAGCATCAGTAAAAAATTGATGTTTAAAATCTCTTCATTAAAGCGTTTTTTCAATTTAAATAGAGACATTTTCTTAAGGACCTTGTGCTTGGTATTGGTTTTTAATTATTTCATTGCTCAATCTGCTCAGGCAGGAGATTTGGTCTTGGCAGCGAATCAAATTTTGCTGCAATTTTTAGCAATTTTATCCTATGCAGTTGATGGATTTGCTTATGCGACAGAAAGCTTAACAGGAAAATTTTATGGGGCAAAAGACAATTCTAATCTGCAAAAAAGCATAAAATACTGTTTTATATGGGGCATGTCATTCGCGGTGCTGTTTATGTTGGTTTATGGATTTCAAGGAGAAAACCTTTTGGCAGTTTTTACAGACAATCAAGAGATTTTAGAATTGGCTTCAACCTATCTCATTTGGATGGTCATTATGCCAATAGCTAGTTCTGGAGCCTATATTTGGGATGGAATTTATATCGGAGCCTTGGCCGGTAAACCCATGCGAAACTCCATGATTATTGCCACCTTTCTTGTCTTTTTACCCTTGTATTTATTACTGAAACCTTATTATGGGATTCACGCATTGTGGTTATCTATGATGGCTTTTATGATTGGCAGAACCATTACACTTTGGTATCTTTCAGGTAAATACATTAAGGTTTGAAACACAAGCAAAAAAGTTATCTTTGCATCTTAAATCTTTGTAATCTGCGGCAATCTATGCTGTGGTAAAAAGTGAACCACTAGCAAATTTCGAAAATGACCTATAAACCATTAATTGTTGCTGAAGACAATCATTTGATCGTCGTAAACAAACCTTTTGGAATGCCATCTCAAGGAGACATTTCAGGGGACTTGTGTTTGTTTGATTGGACTAAAAATTACATCAAAGAGAAATACAATAAAAGTGGAGCCATCTATTTGGGCTTATTGCATAGATTGGATCGTCCTACAGGTGGAATTTTGGTAATGGCCAAGACTTCCAAGGCAGCATCTAGAATGTCTAAATTGTTTCAAGAAAGAAAAATTCAAAAGACTTATTACGCCCTGACCGAGAAGATTCCTTCTGAGCATGAAGCCAAATTGAGCCATTATGTGAAAAAACTTAAAGATAAAAACATCATGCGTGCTTACGATAAAAATGTGCATGGGAGCAAATCTGCCGTTTTAAATTACGAACTGGTCAAAACAATTGGCGGACGAGCTTTGTTAAAAGTAAATCCCCTAACAGGAAGACGACATCAAATCAGGGTGCAGTTAAGCAGTATTGGTTGTACCATTAAAGGAGACGTGAAATATGGAAAGTCCCAATTCAATGCAGACAAATCCATCTGTTTGTTGGCTCAAAAGATTGAATTTGTGCATCCTGTTAGAAAGGAATTGGTTAGTTATGAAATTGAATTGCCCAATAATGAAATTTGGTTGGGGGCATAAATATAAATACTAGATTTTAGATGTTACCGATGCGTCGGCCAAGTTTTAGACCTGCTATTCAGTGGTAATTATTGAAAAAGTTTTTTTAGAAATTGACAGGAAGTCTGAAATTTATGAATCTAAGTTTAAAAATCTAAAACATATGAAATTAGATATTTTGGCATTGGCAGCACATCCAGATGATGTAGAGTTGTCTTGCTCGGGAACATTGATGGCTCATGCGGCAATGGGTAAGAAGGTTGGAGTTGTGGATTTTACCGAAGGAGAGTTGGGATCAAGAGGAACAGTGGAAACCCGATATGAAGAGGCGAAAAAAGCGGCTGAAATTATGGGCTTGGATGCCCGTGAAAATTTGCAAATGGCTGACGGATTTTTTCAAAATGACAAAACCAATCAGCTTAAATTGATTACTGCAATACGAAAATACCGACCTGATATTGTTTTGGCAAACGCCATTACCGATCGGCACCCAGATCATGGCAAGGGAGCAAGTTTGTCTTACGATGCAGTTTTCATGTCAGGATTAAAAATGATTGAGACTTTCGATGAAAATGGAAAACAAGAAGCATGGAGGCCAAGATTGCTTTTGAATTATTTACAAGATCGATGGTTAAAGCCGGATATCGTGGTTGATATTTCAGAATTTTGGAAGCGTAAAATGGATTCAATTTTAGCATATTCCACTCAATTCTATAATCCTGATTCAAAAGAGGAAGTCAAGACATATATTTCTTCTAAAAAGTTCATGCACTTATTGGAAGCTCGTGCTCGGGAGATGGGGCGGCCTTCTGGCTTTGAATTTGCAGAGGGCTTTACTTCAACAGATCGTTTCTTAGGCGTTAAAAACTTAATGGATGTTTATTGATTGTGCAATAATTAAGTTATTGGTTTAGTTGTGCAGCCTTAGGAGATTTTGGCAAACTGACAGTTTTTCTGCAGTTTTTCTGCATTTTTGGTTGTGTTTGCTCAGTGAAATATCTATTCTCTTAAAAGATTTCTTTTGTTTTTTTTGAATTTCCATAATTCAATTTTTTTTATTGAAAACACTTCAGGCCTAATCAGACCTGAATAGCATCTTGCATTTATGGCAAGTAAGTGCTTCGCCATGCGCTATGGCCCTAAAGTTTTGTATTGTGCAAAGACTAGGTCTTTATTGTTTATGAAAGTGGAGGTAGGGTACTTTGGTGTTAATTAATTGTGTAAAAATAAAGTAATAAGTTTATTTTTATCAAATATATGATGAAGCAAAACTGCCTAATTTATTAGGCAAACCAAGATTTTGGTCATAAGACCAAAATAAAGCTGTTTTTTGATTTTAGAAATCGTATTGTATCAAACCAAAAATCTAGTAGCTAATCCAAAAAATAAATTTTCGAAGGATTTATTCCAACTTGGAAAGTATCAACAAAAGAAAATTCTGGAATTTTTACTTGGAAGACATAGCCATTTTGAACAAAATCAAGTGCCTCGGATAAATATAAATAATCAGGGTCAGTAGGGGAGTAAGCAATTCCATAAAGACTCTGAAGGTTGGGCTCCATTACAGTTTCAAGTTCTACAGTCTCACCATTAAAAATCACTTTTTGAATGACGCTAGAGCTAATGTGAAGATCATCACCAATGAAGAAAACAATGTTTCTGAATATTCCTGCATCTGGAACATTGTAATACTCTTCAATGGTCCAGTCCTCTGTTTTGATTTTAAAAAGATTCAAATTGGCTTCATCTAATTCACTTGAAATTACATAAAGGTAGCCATCTTTAAAGACCATGTCCGCAGGTAAAAATTCAAGGTCAATGCTTTGAATTGGATCGGAAAGTCCTTCCTCAAAATTAAAAATATCTAGGCTTTTTGTCCCTAAATTAAAGATGGCCAAATCTTGCCCAACTTTTATCATTTTATCAAATCCACAATCGTAAAAGTCAAGAGGACATTCACTTTCAAAGCTGTTGCTTATTTCAAAGTTTGAAAGATTTATTTCGTCAATTTTATTGTCAAAAATATTTGAAACGTAAGCAATTTCATCGTTTTTAAATGAAATTTGTCTAGGGGCATTTAATCCAGTAATTGTATTGGAAAGAAGCATGTTTTTTGTGTTACAAACCTCAATTTTTCCAGAATTGTTTACAACAATGTAAGACTTGTCTCCTTTGAATGAAATGGATTGTGCGATGTCTCCCAATCTTTGATTGTTTGCCCTTTCAAACACATTGTTTTCAATCTTTCCGTCTGAATCAATAAAGGACAGTGTGGCATTGTTGAAATTGAAAGTGCCTTCATTTAAAATGAGCAATCCGTTCTCCAGATTGAATTGCTCCACAGGCTGTTCTTTTTCTCCGCAGGAGAAAAAGAACAGCAATGCAAAAAAGTAACAAGTAAAGTTGATTTTCAATCTGCTTGAATTTAGTTTTTAAAAATATTGTGTTTAAGACCGATTTGGAAATTTCTTCCAGGCATTGGCCTTTCTGCAATGCTGACATAGCTTGTATTCCACCAATTGTTAAGCATGAAGTCAATATTGAAAGCATTGTTTTTCAATCGCAACAGTTTCCCTATTCTTATGTCTCCAATAAAATAGGGGGACAAGCTTTGCAGGTTATCTGAGCTGATAAAACGTTTCGATGTGTACAGACAGCTCAATTCAAGAGACCAGGTTTTGAAGCCAAACAAGCTGCTAAAACTGATCTTGTTTTTAGGAATATAAATTAACTGCTTATTGTATGAATTATCTAGACTGCTGTTTCTGCTCTTTTTTCTAGAGTCCGTAAAGGAATATGAAAGTTCAAAACCATATTTAATGTTTTGATTGCGAATACCGTAATAAATCTGGCTATTCAATCCAGAAACATTCACCTTGCTCAAATTCGATGGTGACCAAATTTGGGTGGTTCCTGGTTTCCATTCGATGTAATTTGTGATTCTATTGTGATAGGCAGACAACTCAGCTTTAACATCTATTTTGCTGTTTTCATTTTTGTCGATATTCGTGCTGAAATTTAAATCAAGATTGAATTGATGGCTGTTTTCGACTTTGAGGTTTTCATTTCCACCAGGGACCCAATGCAAATCATTAAGACTTGGTATCCTGAAATTTTCGCTATAAGAAATTTGAATGATTTTACTTTTTGCTTGATCGTGAACAGCGAGTTTTAAAGATTTGTTAAATGGCAATTCTTTCTGATCATTCGCCCATTCTTTCATCAATCCACCTACAATGTCAATCATTGGGTTGGGATTGTAATTGATTAACCCGCTTAGTCCGTAATGTTGTCTTTCTTTTTTGCCATCATAGTTGTCACTAGTCGCCAGCAAAAAGTTGTATCGATTGTATAGCCCAAAGCTTAGTTTCTTTGCAATTTTGAATTTTAAATCCAGCCTGTTTTTGAAACTACTGAGGTCGTTGTCAAATTCGTTGTATTCAATTACTTCTTTGCTAAATGCCGACTTAAAATCTAAATCAAAAAGTTTATTGTAATTTTTAATGTTTAGCATAGATCGAATTCCTTGATCGAGTTGTTTGTCTTTTCTAGGAGGATTTAGAATTCCAGCAATGGGAGGAATCGCACGATCCAATTGGTACAGCCATACATGTGCATTTAAGTAAGTATTGTTCTTGATTGGAAAACTGACGCCTTGTTTGAAATGAAACTGTTGATATTCTGCATTGAGCAAATTGTAATCTTGTGATCCAAATTTGTATGGATAATTATTGTTCCCCCTTTCAATATTGAAATCTGAATTGAGCTTAACTTTCTTGATTTTGTAAAGATTGTTTCCGATCAGAGAGACTTGGCCAAAGCTTCCCAATTGGATTCCATTGCTCAAAATAAAATTTCCAGGATGATTAAACTGCGTGTTCATGTTTATTGCTCCTGAAATTTGCCCACTGCCAAGTTCTAAAGTTGGATTTTGGATTTCTAAATGGTTGATAAAATTTGAAGGGATTAAAGAAATATCCATTTGGCCATGCATTGCAGAATTTAGGCCGATTCCGTTCCAAAAAACCTGATTCTGCTGTGGGTTGGTACCATTCAAGGCAATAGAGCCAATACTTCCATTAGAATATTGTCTTAAATATAGTTTGGATTGCCTTTGGAAAAGTCTAGCGACATCAACATTCTTTTTACTGGAGATTGGCAAATGTGAGGCAAGTACTTCGATTGTTATTATTTGGATTGTTGTGTCAATATCATTTGCCTTTTCTTGCCCCTTTAATTGCCCCGTAAGTTGACCAAGGTATAAAAAACTTAATAGCAAGGCTATTTTTATGATCAAACCGTTTCTCACAGAACAAGGATTTTTACGGTTTGATATTGCTCCTGAGCTCTAAATACTAGCAAGAACATGCCAGTTTGGTTCAGCGTGAAATTTGAATTAAGTGATGGGTTAAAAGTTGTGCGATTGGTTAATTTTCCATTAATCTGATAAACTTCTAAGTTAATTTGCTGGTCTATTTGGTCTGAAAAATGGAGGACAATATTTTCACTTGGCTCATAAATTTCTTTATTGAGCTTTACTAAATTACCTGGCACTATCTCAACAGTTTTCTTGATTTCAGCCATCGCATAGCCCCCACCTGATCCGCCTTCATATTGGCCATATGAATGTAAGAATAGGAATTGTAGAAAAAGTATGATGATAAAAGATTTCACGGCTAAAAGGTGTTTTGTGGCAAAATTACATAACTTTGTGTCAGAATTATGGTAATCCATTAATTTGGCTCAAAGCTGACTCATTTTTTTGGATTTTAAAAGGGAATCCGGTGTAAATCCGGAGCAATCCCCGTTGCTGTAAGTTTCTTGTGATCACTTGGTGCTCATTATCAGTTGATTATAAATATAAATTTCAGAATATTTACCACTGTTTTCAATTGTTTTGTAAAATGGGAAGGTTTTTGAAATTGAAACGAGCCAGAAGACCTGCCCAATTCTATATTTACTAACAAAGTTTCGGGTGAAAGTTTTGTTTACAGATAACTATTTTTTCAGACTTGTTCTGATAAAATTTCTGTATGCACCTGCCATCCGCATGAATTTAACATTATGCGCCATTTAATTACATTTTTATTTTTAGTTGTTTCCCTTTCTGCTCAAGCTCAAGAAAGTGGTAAATTATTTATTGCTTCAGGTGGAAATTTCAACGATCTCACCGATTTTGTAACTGTTGGATTTTTTGAAGATCCAAATTACACCGTGATTGATACCATTTTTACTCAGGCCGTTCAGGACGTATTGATTGACTCTGTTTTTGCTTATGTTGCTGCAGTGGACTCTTTGATAAAATATGATCTAAGTACTGGTCAAAGGGTAAAATCAATTCAAATTGATCCTTCTGCTTCTTTTAAAAGTTTATATAAATTGGAGGTTTATCAAGACAAATTGTTTGCCTGCAAATGGTTTGCTGACAATGCTCGTTTCATTGAAGTGTATGACAAAAATGATCTAAGTCTTATTAGTGACTCATTGCCGGGAATAGACAAACAGGCTCAAGGAATGGCAATAACTTCTGACGGTACTGCTTATATTTCTCAAAATGAAACAACTCCAAATTTTGCAGATACTTTGGGTGTTATTAAAATTGTCGACCTCAATGACATGAGCCTCGTTGGAGAGTTTGAGTTGACCGACAGAACGGAAGCATTTGGTGATATTTATTTGATGGACGATGTTGTAATTACCTTGAATGGTGGCGATAAAACGATCATTGCATTTGACATAGAAAATCAATCAGCAGACATCTGGCCGATAGAAAATATGGGTGTAGCTCTTTCTGGATCTTACTATGGAGCCAGGTCTCAAATGTTGGACAATCAATTGTATTATATAACAGATAGTGGAGTTGCCTTTTTTGATTTTGATTCCTCAACGATCAATGAAGTAGTCAACGAAGTTGATTCTCCGACTGCTTTTGCTGTTAACCCAGTTACAAAATCTGTCTTTGTTTCAAAAACCGACTTTAGTACTTATGGTACTGGAGAGTATTATTCAGAGTCAGGAGAATTGATCAGTACAGTTGATATTGGAATTGCTCCAGAGGCAATGGCCTACGATCCCAATTCAATTATTGCTCTTGCCTTGAATACTTTGAACAAAGATATTCAGCTTGAAATGTATCCGAATCCAACCGTTAATTATCTAAATGTCTTCACTGATTTTGAAGCAACAGCCTACAAAGTTGTTGATTTGAATGGAAGGATTTTGAAAGACGGTTTAGTTGAAAATCACCTGAAATTTGAGATTTTAACCAACGATTTGAATCAGGGATATTACACTTTGATTCTTTTTGATAAAGAAGGAAAGGCTGCGGCAGAACATTTTATTAAACAATAAGGGATTGAAGTTTAACACAGAATTTTATAATAAAAATCTTGAGTACTAGACAAATCATGGCTTTCCTTTGGTGTTTTCTCCAAAGGATCTGGTGAACTTTTATGAAACCAAGCAAAAATGCACATAAGACCCAAATAAAGCTCTTTTTTGCTTTGAGAAAATGTCTCGTACTCAAATAAAAATCAATAAATTGCAAGTACAGCAATTAAAATATTACTTTTTTTTTGCTTTGCTTGCAATCTATACTTCAAGCTTTGCCAATAATTTAAATTTTCAAAATTTAAATTATGTTGCCCCTAATGTTATTGAGTTAACTGTCTCATGGGAAAATTCTTGGAATTTGACCGATACTGAAGCTCCAGGAAATCATGATGCTGTTTGGCTCTTTGGTAAATACAAAAATGCCATTGGGAATTGGACTCCGATAAAATTTTCTTCTTTTAATCAAGACCATCTTTTGCTTGGTGATCAGATTACTATAGAAACTGTTTCAGATGAAATGGGCCTTATTGTAAAGTCGAATTTGAATGGACCTGGTGATATTTCCAATCAAATACTATCTCTTAAAATATCAAATCTGGAAGATTTAAGTCCCTACGACATTAGAATTTTTGGATTAGAAATGCTGTATGTAACTGAAGGAAGTTATTTTCTTGGAGATGGACAATCCAAAAAGACATTTTATACTGGAACAAATTTTGATTCTTTTTTATTGGAAAGTGAAAATGGAATTGCTTGCAACTTAGAGGAAGGCCTCAATTGTAAAAATGACTCTGTTAACAATTCTGGCTTTGTACCACAAACCTTTCCCAAAGGATACGATTCTTTTTATTGCATGAAGTATGAAATCAGTCAAAAGCAATACCTCGATTTTTTGAATACTTTGAAAAGAGAGCAACAGGAAAAAAGATTGCTATTAGAAGACTTTTCAATTGCTACCGCTCCAGCTTTTTTGCAAGCCAATAGAAACTTTGTAGAGCTTGCTCAAAAATGCTCTAATGAAAATCAGCCAGCAGTCTTTGCTTGTGATGCCAATTCCAATGATATTTATAATGAACAAGATGATGGCCTGTGGACTGCCTGTAATTTTTTAAATGGTTCTGACGTATTGGCTTATTTAGATTGGGCAGGTTTGCGTCCAATGACGGAATTGGAATTTGAGAAAACATGCAGAGGTCCATTGGCTGCGAATAAATTAGAATTTGCTTGGGGAACAGATAAAAGTACCGATTGTATTGAACTGGATGACGAAGGTATGCCAAGTGAATCGATATTGAATTCTACGGAGGACAGCAGTGGTTTGTGTAATTACAATTATAGTTCAATTAATGGTCCTCTTCGGACTGGATTTGCTGCTGCCAACGCTCATGACCGCTATGCAAGTGGAGCATCTTTTTATGGTGCAATGGAAATGAGTGGAAATGTATGGGAGCTTTGTGTAAGTGTTGACGACTTTGGAATTCTTTATGAAGGGAATCACGGAGATGGACAACTTTCTCAGGAAGGATTTGCAAATGAACCTTCTTGGCCGTTAAACAATCAAGGAACGATTTGGCGTGGAGGTGGTTGGAACAGTGGTGATTTTCAAGACTACAGAGACGCATCAATCTCTGACCGTTATTACTTCAGAACCGGAACCAATGTTAGAAGAAATACTACAGGTGGGAGAGGAGTGAGGTAGTGAAATTTGTAGACTTGCTTCAATAATTCGTATTAGCAACTTATGATTTTATCTACTTAGCATCTGCCCGAAAACCGTTCGTGCCAAGCTCCCGCTTGCCTTACGCAGATCACCAAGGCCTCCTAGCCTACACAAGAATGACAAATTACATTTATCCCAAATCCTAAATATCTAAAAGAGAATTCGAACGCGAAACCGGTCTGCACCACTCGGTCTGTGCCCACCCCGACAGATATTTTAAATCGCTTTTCTACATAAAATTCCGAAATGACAAAAGTCTAAACTTCCTCTTCCACCGCTTCATTCAGATATGTTACCAGTGGCAATAACACCTTACAAGAATTGACAATTAATTTTTTGAAATGGTCTGTTTTGAAATGCTCATCCGGAATACTTTGAAAAGCAGCAAAATGCTTGTGCCTTAGCAAGTCAATGTTTTCATGATCCTTGGAATAGCCCCTTGGAGCGGTTTTTAGTTTATTGAAATTGTGGAAGGAACCAAAGAGATTTTTAAATTTTTTATTGTTTAATAATTTCAGTAATGGGTCTGGGTTGTAGTCAATTTCTTGTCTAATCTTCAAAAGTTGTTTGGGCTCTGGGCCCCATAGTCCGCCACCAATATAGCTTCGGTTGCCGGGTGAAAGGTGAAAGTAATATTCAGCAAAGGGAGACTTCTTTCCACCTTTCGAAATGCTGATCGCTAAATATTCTTTGTAGGGTGGGAGGTCTTTTTGAAATCTGTTGTTTCGATTAATTCTATAGATCGATTCTTTCAATCCCAATCCCTCGATAGAATGATCGAATTTTGAAATCTCCTCTATCAGTTCTTGGCTAATTTCTTTGAAATGATCTCTACATTCATGGTACCAAGATCTATTGGCGTCCATCCATTCTTTGCTATTATTGACCGCAAGCTGATTGAGGAATTTAAAGATTTCGAAAGTTTTAGACATCATTGGCTTTTTGAATTGAGAAGGTATTCAGGAGGGAACCTGGCATATCCTATTTACATCGCTTAAAGTTAAGCAAACCCAACTCATTTTGTCAAGTTTAACTTTGATAATATTGACGAGTTTTTTTAACTCGTGGTAGTACAAAGAATAGGCATTCTGAAATTTGGCTTTTATATTTGGGTTTAGTTAAAAATAACGGACGTTTTGATTAACTATACCATGGAACCTTTACAAAGTAAAATTACTCTTTCAAAGGGTAAAATTGTTAATTCATAAAGAATTCCAGGTGCTTTGCTAAAAATAGTCTAATTTATATCTAATTCGTGTTGGATCACATAACTTTATTTATATGAAATTTCGTCTTTTAATTCAATTGACGCTTGTTTTCTGTTTTGTTTCAGAAACTAAAGCGCAAGATACTTTTGCACCAATTGGTGCAAAATGGACATATAGAATTAGTAGTTTTGATTCTAATGGTTTTACCGAGATTGAATCAATTAAGGACACAATTCTTGAAGACTATAATGACTGTAAAGTCTTACAAACTATAATTTACTCGCTTGCTTCCCCGTCTGCTACAAATTGGGATTTGGATACCTTAGAAAATCGCTACTTATGTGAAAGGAATGATTCAATAGTCTTTTATGCCAATAATGAATTTTATTTGCTTTACGATTTTAACGCACAACTAGAAGATTTATGGGAGTTTGATAATCCTTTTTCAGAAGTGGAATCATGTTCAAAAGTATCAGTATTTGTCGATTCAATTGGTTTATATGAAATTGGAGATTCTATTTATAAAACTTTTTTTATGGTTCCGACTGACTCCTCAACAATGGGTTTCAATTTTGATACTTTTCCAGGAATAATATTGGAAAATATTGGCTCGATAACTAGTTACTTCTGGCTTTCACATATTTGGCCAAATTGTATGGTAACAGATGTTGGTTTTTTTGGAAAAATGTGTTCCTATGAAGATAGAGAGAGGTCATACAGATTTGGTGATTCTTATTGTAATGAGGTTGATCTATATTATACCAGGTTTCAGCAAACTGAAATTCCTAAACCCCAATTTTATCCAAATCCCGTAAGTCAATTTTTAAATATTACAAACATTCGTTTTGGATCTAAAATTTCTGTATTTGATGACAAAGGGGAAGTCTTTTTTACATCTATCCTTAATTCACACAAAGTAGATCTTAATTTCCTGCCAAGTGGAGTCTTTTTTGTAATTATTACTGAAATAGACAATTCCCGTTTTATTAAAAAAATGGTTAAACTTTAATTCTACGAAGCAATTTTTACTTTATATTATCTATTTTTCTTTTATTTCAAATCTTTTTACTTTCTCAAGATACTCTAACTGGTCGTAGTGTTCCGAAAATTAAAAATTAAACTAGGTGAAGTCTCTAGACTTCTCCTAAATATTTTAGTGATTTTTGATCCCAGATACAAAGTATGAAAAGTAGTT
>CALBCY010000098.1 GCA_937927195.1 uncultured Chitinophagales bacterium | reverse complement strand
TGACTTGGATTTATATTGGGGACTATTCAATACTATCAGTCAAATAGATAGATTAGATGCCTCTTGGAGCTCGCTAGTAAAAAAGGAAGGTCAAAAATATAAATTGATTTAGTAAGATCGAAAATTTACAACTCGAAAAATAATTCTTTCTTGCGATATCAAAATCCAACAGCCAAAATTGGCCGGTAGGCAAATGAAGCGGATAGCCGCTCGGCCGTACTAGAACCAAAGGCGAATGCACTACCAAAAGTGATGGCGAAGGCGAACCGGTCCGACGATTCGGTACCCACAGCGCAGCGTACCAAGTTTACTCTACAATTTTCTCCATTTTTATTCCTCTAGAGCCTTTAATCAGAATGGTGTGATTTTGAAAATCTTGACTGACAAACCATTCTTTGGCAGCCATGCTGCTTTCAAATTTTGTGGTTTGTTCACCACTTGTTTTTTGAAATTCTGGACCGACTAAAATAATTGTATCAATATTTGCTTCTTTTGCTTGGTCTACAATTTTTTGATGCTCTTCGATGCTGTATTGCCCCAGTTCAAGCATGTCTCCAAGAAAGGCTATCTTATTTTTACTTGGCATTTTTGCTAGATTCTCAATTGCTGCATTCATGCTGCTAGGGTTGGCATTGTAGGCATCAAGTATTATTGTATTGCTGTCTTTCTCGACAATCTGAGAACGATTGTTAGAGGGAATGTAATTTTCAATTGACTCCTTTATTTTATCAGGATGAACTTTGAACTTAGTGCCAATGGCTATTGCAGCAAGAACATTGTCGAGGTTGTATTTACCGACCAATTTTGTTTCTATTGTAATGGGATCAGGAATTGGTGCGGCCTTGCCGGCTTTTTTGGGAAGCCATTTGACTTTTAGCATTGTATTGGAATCTAAAATTTCACCATTGGTATTTAGAAATTTTCCAGTGCCATAAGTATTGACTTTTTGGATGTAATAGGCCAGTTCAACCACCTTCGGATCATTGGCATTGGCAAAAACTCTGCCGTTGGATTTTTCTAGAAATTCGAACAACTCCCCTTTTCCTATTTGAACCCCTTTTTCAGATCCAAAGCCTTCTAGGTGTGCTTTGCCGATGTTGGTAATCAAACCAAAGTTCGGTAGGGCAATGCCACATAAAAAATTTATTTCATGCAAATGATTTGCGCCCATTTCAATTACAGCCATTTCATGTTGATCATTAACAGAAAGCAAACTGAGTGGTACACCAATGTGATTGTTTAAATTTCCATGTGTCGCAAAGGTGGAATAAGTAGAAGAAAGAACAGCTCTAACAAGTTCTTTTGTCGTAGTTTTTCCATTGCTTCCTGTAATGGCAATAATGGGAATGGTTAATTGTTTCCGGTGATACCGAGCCAATTCTTGTAGATACTCCAAGCTGTCTTTTACCAAAATACAATTGGTTTCAGACTTCAAATCCGGATCATCAACAATTGCATATTTGGCACCAATTTCAATGGCCTTTTTAGCGAATTTGTTTCCATCAAAGTTTTCACCTTTCAAGGCGAAAAAAATGTGATCTTGCTCAACTTTGCGGCTGTCAGTAATGACCCCTTTTGATTCAAGGTAATGCTTGTAAAATTCTTTTATCTCCAAGTTTTGTTGTCTTTATTGAATAACGATCTTTTCCTGTAAAAGCGTGTTGTCCTCTGTATGAATTGTCAAAAAGTATGTGCCGGGTGGGAGTGGGCTGGTTGAAAATCTGAATTGGTTGATCCCGGCATTGGTGGTTTTTCTTAAAAGTTTTTGCACAATATTTCCTTGTGGATCATACAGAATTGCATGAACTTGCTTTTTTTCTTTTAATTCAAATTCAACGATGAAATAATCCCTTGCTGGGTTTGGATATGTTTTGCTTGATAGAATATTTGTTTGATCAACAGCAGTTAGCTGGTCCATTGTATCAATCACTGTCGTGTCCATGTTCATTGTATCAATCACCATGGTGTCGATCATCATCGTATCAATTTTAAAAGTATCAATTGGACTTTTAAGAATGCTGTTCCATGTGTTTCTATAAACATTAAACCCTCCTGGAGCTGGAGCTTTGCCATAAGTTCCATTTATCCAGACAACACCAGGTTCATTGTATTTTCTTTGAGATCCTGTATAATCTCCCCATCTCTGAGTGTCTCCAGCTGGTCCTGCGATGCTGAATTCGCCCTCTTTTATAACGACTTTTTCAGAGTAATCACCAAAGTGATAGAACATGGCAAAAATGCCTGGATAAGATTGAAAAGAGGAATATTCAAAGGTCAACAAGAATTGATCATCTTGTGGTGCTTGTCCAGTGAATGAAATATTGGGATAACCAAAGCCTTCAATTGGATCCGAAATTATGTTGGCTGATAGGGAAACGGAATCTGTTCCGGGAGCCCTTATTGTTCCATGGTAGATACTGCTGATTTCGGTATCAAAGTTTTGTGTAACACTTACAAAATGAATTTGATTGTTTTCGAAGTAAGAGCCAAGAATACGACCATCGTTTGTGGTTAAATCTTTTGGATTGCTTCTTTGTGTTACATTGGGTGGAGCGCCATAAGGAACCGGACTATTGAGAACGGTTACATTAATGTTTGCATCTGGATCATCAATGCCACCAGTAATTTCAAGCAAGAAAATAGAGTCGTTTGGTGTAGGGGCAAAATTTCTATTGGAAAGCATAAAAAGATTGGGCCCATACAACTGACTACCACCTTTAACAGGCATTCCATTTCGAAGAGGTGATCCTTCCAAATAATTTTGATCCCAAAGCTTTGTGTTCAATTGATCTTCACCATTGTACCCAGAAAATTTATCAACTTGCCAAACGATTGTCTTGGTGAAACCTTCAATCCATCCTGTATTGTCTTGTAATAAATTTACTGTAAGGAAAAATTCGGTTTCAGTCAAGGCAACCATGGGATAATCAGTCCAAGTATTGGTGTTAAATGGATTTCCAGGAAGTTCGTATAAGTACCAAAGACCAGAAGGGTCATTGTCAGCTGAAAATCCTATAATAACAGAACTGTTTGACGAATCATATTCATTTAGAAAAGTTAGAATAAATCGATCTTCATTGGGATCATAAATAACTTTCGGGTCATAGACATTTGAATAATCACCAAGTGCAACAGAAAACTGTACCAAGGAAACTTCCAATGGCTCTTCAATCGAATCATTTACATTTTGAAGGTAAATATTGGAATTGGCGACAGTTACTAACCAACCATCATTTGAAATGGCCAAATCATTGTCGAGAGGGATTCCATAAGCCTCGTAATTGGCTTTGAATCCATCAAGAACGATTGGTGCTAAAGTGGTATCGGCAGAAGCTTGACGATTGTTCTGGTTAATGTTCTTTTTGGTTTTGCCTGAGGACTTTTTATTGGAGCTTTTATCCGATTTTAGTTTATTATTCAAATATTCACCACCTGGTTGAGGAAACTCTTTTAATGTAATGAAAGATGGATTGAAATCAGATTCAATTTCAGATAAATTTATCGATCCTGCTTTTTCGATAATTCTTTTTGAAGAAGCAAATTGAATTTCATCAAAGCTATTTTGAGAAAATAAGCCAATGCTTAAGAAAAGAAAAAGGATGGTATATTTCATAAAAAGAATTTTAAGATAAATGCTTGTTAAAAAAGGAATGTATGATTAAACCTTGGTTGCAATTATTTTATACTAAAACTAAAATGAATAGGTGTACAATGGTTTATATCAAACAAAGTTTTATCAGCTTTGTTTGATCATGTAATAAATAGATACAATTATTCTGGTAGTAAAATGCATTTCAATTTAAAACCTTAATGTGCCATAATAGGTCGAAAGTTTAATAATTGTATAACTCCAGTAATTTCTTTTCAAACCTTTCAACAGGTAAATACGCCTTTTCCAATGCTGATGCAAAAGGAATTGGTGTATGTAATGAACCAACTCTCATTACTGGTCCGTCAAGATATTGAAAACATTCCTCAGAAATAATCGATGCTAATTCACCACCAATTCCCGCTTGCAAGCTGTCTTCGTGCAAAATAATGGCTTTTCCTGTCTTCTTCACAGATTCTAAAATCATTTCTTTGTCAAAAGGCATTAAACTTCTCAAATCAATGAGATCTGCTTCTATTTCTAAATGTTTCTTTAAGCAGTTTTCTGCCCAATGAACACCCATTCCATAAGTTACAATTGTGATGTCATTGCCTTCTCTAACAAGATTACCTTTTCCAATTTCAATGGTATACGGATCGTCAGGGATTTCAGCGCTCAAGCTTCTATAAAGAGCTTTGTGTTCAAAGAACATTACTGGATTGGGGTCATTGATGGCCGCAATCAAGAGACCTTTGGCATCATATGGATTAGAAGGATAAACTATTTTCAATCCCGGTGAATTGAAGAACCAAGCTTCATTTGTTTGAGAGTGAAAAGGTCCTGCTCCTACTCCTGCTCCGCAAGGCATTCTGATGACCATGTCTGCATTTTGACCCCATCTGTAATTAGATTTGCTTATGTTGTTTATTATTTGATTAAAGCCGCAAGTAACAAAATCTGCAAATTGCATTTCAATCATAGATTTGTAGCCTTTGATAGAGAGTCCAAGGCCAATACCCAAAATAGCTGATTCACAAATTGGAGTATTTCTAACTCTTCCATGACCAAACATTTTCACGAAGTCTTGTGTGATTTTGAACACGCCACCATATTCAGCGATGTCTTGACCCATTAAGACAAGTTTGTCATGGGCTTCCATTGATTGTAGCAATGCATCTGAAATCGCGTCAATGAAACGTTTTTCTGATTTTTTTGCCGAAGGCTTTTTTACCTTAATTGCTTTCTTTTTAGAAAACAAATCTTCTATCTCATTGGTCGCTTCTTCATCTCTAATTTCCGAAGTATTGTAGGCGATTTTAAGTTCTGATTCAATTAAATCTTTATTGGTCTTTTTTAAGTTTTCTATTTTGCTTTCTGTTAAAATATTTTCCTCTAAAAGGTATGATTCAAAATTGGCAATGGGGTCTTTTTTTGCCCAATCTTCCATCAGTTTTTTGGGAACATATTTTGTTCCGGATGCTTCTTCATGACCACGCATTCTAAAGGTCATACATTCAATAAGCACTGGATGAGGCTTTTTCCTAACCGAAGCTGCGACACTTTTAAGCGTATTGTAAACTTCTAAGATGTTGTTGCCATCTATTTTGTGTGTTTCCATTCCATATCCGATTCCTCGATCAGCAATAGATTCACAATTGTATTGTTCACTCACTGGTGTGGACAAACCGTAACCATTGTTCTCAACAATAAAAATTACTGGTAGATTCCAGACCGAAGCAACATTGAGCGCTTCATGAACATCTCCCTCGCTGGTTCCACCTTCTCCAGTAAAAGCAAGAGACAACATTTTATCTTTATTCAACATGTGGGCAAGTGCAATACCGCTTCCAACCGCCATTTGAGGACCCAAATGTGAAATCATTCCAACAATATTGTAATCATTTGTCCCAAAGTGAAAAGAACGATCTCTGCCTTTTGAAAAGCCACCCAGTTTTCCTTGCCATTGAAGGAATAATTTGTGTAGTGGAATCTGACGATTTACAAAGACCCCCAAGTTTCTATGCATGGGAAGAATGTATTCTTCCTCTTTAAGGGCTAAAGTAGCGCCAGCAGCAATAGCTTCCTGCCCAATTCCGGAAAACCATTTGCTAATTTTACCTTGGCGAAGCAAGCTTAACATTTTTTCTTCGATCATTCTGGGAAGAAGCATTGCTTTGTACAGTTCAATAAGTGTTTTATTGCTGTTTTTCTGCTTGATATATTCGATAACAGATGGAGTCTGAACAGTCATTTTTCAAGTATTTTCTATAAAAATTTATTCGTTTTATATACGGTATTTCAGGACATAAAGGTAAAAAATATCCCATTGATTTATTGCTAATAATAAGTATTGCGAAGAAAAAGTCGGATTATATAAGCCATTCCTGATAAAAAATGGAGAAAGAAGAGCCCTAAAATGAATAGGTCGACCTTAAGTAGTTTCTTTCTTTTGATTAGTTGATTAATCCAAAGCTTTCCTGTAACCAAAAAAAGTAAGTAAGAACAAACAATGTTTTGCCAAGAAAAATTGAGGTGATATTTTCTAGGGCCAGATTCAACAACCAAGGCAAAGATTGTTATTGCGATAAAATAACAAAGCCAGGAATATTGAAATTCTAGCTTGTTTTTTAGCTTTTTGAAATAAGCCACTGAAATCGCAATTGGAAAGCTAATAGATATCAAAATAGATACAGGTATGTTTTTAGAAAAGTAGGACCATATTTCAAATGGACTAATAAAGACAGATGATTTTTCCGCTCTTTCGTAAATACTATTGTCATCCATTACAAAAATCAATAAAAACTGTAATAAGATTAATATTCCAGCAAAAAATACTGGAATTAAATTGAAGAAAAGTATTTTACTGATCTTGTTTTTTACAAAGGAGATAATGGCAAATGCCGGAATGAAAACGAAAAGAAAGCTTGGCTTTATTATGGCATTCAAAAAAACAAGTATGAAAATACCAATGAGCGATTTTTTCGTTGGATTTTCAATATGTTGAGCAGACTTCCAAAATAGTAAAATCGCGAATGGCATAAGGAATATTATCGTGGAATTGTGCCAAATATTAGGAGGCGTTTGACCTAGATAAAAGCTGATGCTAAAAGGGTTGGGAATAGCAAATGAAAAACACAGCATCGCAATAAACAATGCTGGAATATAATCTTGCTCTAATAGAGTTTTTGAGGAAGAAGCATTGGAATGACCAATAAATTTAAGACTGAAATAGAATTTAAAAAAAATCGAAAAGCTCAATATTACAACAGCAGTTTGCAACAATACAGAAGTAGAGGAGGAAAAAAATGAGCACAACAAAACAGAGCAATAAAAAAGGAAATTTGGTGGAAGGTTTGTTCCGTTTTGAATGTTTTTTACGAATTCAATGTGTGCTTGAATGTCTGTGGAAATATCCAACTGAATAATTCCTTCTAAAATAAGGAAAGCCAAAATAAAGAGCAAAAATCCAATAAATTTGGCAACTTGTCCCATTGGATAAAGTTAAGCCAGATTTTCATTATTTTATTCATAATGAAGAATCTGGCTTAACTTATTTTCACGAGTGTGAAATGTATTTCAATAATTTTTATCGCATTTTATAAAGTTTCCCAATTCCTTTGGAGCCAAACAACTCATCCATTTTTTCAGTGGAGGACATGTTATATCTGCCATTTTGAGCGTCTTCATCTGATACAGTAAATAGCTTGATATCTTCCCCATTGGAATTAGCAGTAACTCTATAGAAGTAAACTCCGTTGGCGAGTTCGTTCCCAAACTGATCTGTTCCATCCCAAGGTTCTGACATGTTTTTTCCAATATGAATATTGCCCAATTCAAGAGCCGTAAATTCTCTTACAACTTTTCCAGAAACACTAAAGACCTGAATCTTTAAGTTTTCAGGAATTTCAGCTCCAGTCAATGTAAACACAAACCTTGTAGAAGTTGTAAATGGATTTGGATAATTCAGCACTTGAGTAATCATACTTTCAGTGATGATTTCAAAAGAAACAGAATATTCATTTTCACCAGCCAAATTCCCACTCTTATCATACCCAACAACCTGTAATTGATATGTTCCATCGCTTATGAATGTTGGTTGATAAATTATTTCAACACAGTTTTTTCCTTGTGCAATTTCTTCTTGGCTTGGAATGGTAATGCTAACATTCTCATCATTTAGGTCTATTAGTTCTAAGCTTCCTGCGGCATCAACAACAGCAATTTGCGCCGAATTTTCATCAAGGGCAACAAATAGATTTTCATCTGTGATTTTAATTCTAATTTCAGGACTTGTTGCTACGATGTCTCCGTCCATAATGTGGATTCCGTCGAATGTTACATCCAAAATAGGATTGACCTGGTCAGACAAAATATGGAATGGAATAACTATTTGATTGTTAAAGTCAAATTTTTCAACTTGATCTTTCCCAGGGTTTATGATTGCTTTGAAAAACGAATCTCCGCTAAATCCTGCAGTTGCAAAATTGTGAGCAATGGTATTGGTTGAATTGGCCAAAAGTGGATCATAATAAATTGAAGTTGTATCTGTTTGATTATTCTGGTCCGTTATAATAAAAGAAACCAATAAACTGTCCATGTCAATGTCTGTAATATTGGTTACAGCCATTTCAAAATATCCTTCTGACCCTTGAGCTATTGTATCACTGTTAAAAACATAGCCTAAATTTTGATTCAAAGCAGCTTCTGGATATCGATCAAACAATACTCTCCATTTATTCAATTGAGGCATTGTGAATTCAATCGTATCTTTTGTAACGGCTTCTAAAAGAATGTTTGGATAAATTTCAGCATCCACATAATTGGACAATTCCCATGCAGTTTCAACGCCTGTATTCAACAGTAGAACTTGATTGTTAGAATTGTCGATTCCATAAACATTGATACTGACTACATCTAAGTTTTCATTTTCATCTATAGAAGAATAATCCCAGAAAAGACGATTCCAATTTTTTGCTGGCCCAACTATCGTGCTTACAACATCTCCTCGATCTTTTTTACTTGCAACCGGAATGTCCATTACCAAAATAGAATCTGGATCTGTAGTAAAGATGAATTGTCTATTGTCAAAATCTGGATCGTTTTTCTTCCCAAATGTTATGAAAGTAGAGTTTAATGGAATGTTTGAAAATTGATCTACTCCCAGACCACTAAAGAAGTCATGGATTGGTTGAAGAGCATCTCCAAAAACAGGATTGCTCGTTAAACGATGTTCATTAATACTGTAAGCCAATATGTAATAGCCATCAGGAATATCGTTAATGAAGTTGTTTACATTGGTCAAATCATCGACCGATCCAGTATGAAATTGAAAGACTGGTTTGTCAGAGGTCGTGCAGTGAATATCATTGTATTGCCCCAATTCCGTACAAACAGAACCACCATCTGAAACTTTCATGCTCATAATGGGCGAAAGGGTAGAAGGTGAAAAGGCTGCAATATTTATTCCACCACCACAATTTGAAACATCAGAAAGTAAACATGAATTTTGTACTTGTGTTGAGTTGTTGACTGAATAGGTTATCAGAGATGCCTCAGAAAAATTGTTTGAAAAAGTGTTTCTACAATATAGTTCATTGAAAATGTCATCGTATTCAAACAAGCGATTGTCTTCATTCAAATAACTATTGGAATAGCTATCTTGAAGGAATTGAAAATAATGAGACTGATTCCATCCATCGTCTTCGTCGTTTATAAAAATGAAGGAACTCGCTTCCCAAGAGTATTCTTGCTGAGCATTTGGGTTAACACTCACCCTCCAGTAATAAACAGTTTCATTCAAAAGAGGAATGGTTGAAGGCCATTCAATAATTCCACCTTGACTTTCCACCAATCCTTGCTTAAACAAACTACTGTTAAAGTTTAGTGTGGTATCAATCTGGAAAATGTATTCTGTACTTTGCAAAACCGGTAAAGAAGAGCTGGCTTTTAATACCAAATCCTGATCCCCCAAAATTGCAAATTGACAAGGCTCCAAAGGAAGTGCCGTGGTTGGTAAAACCAATTCAGATATTTCAACAAAGTTGTTATCAGTACAATCTTCTTCTAAGGCTTGATCGGAATTGATCGTAATGTTAAAAGTGTTTTCTCCAATAGGATTTGGATTGGTTAATGTTTGCAATGGAAATGTAAATGGAATTGTCTCATTGTAGGCAGGACTTGGGAACATATTACTTAATACATTTCCAATTTCACCATTAGGCAAAATTTGCTCAATGGTTATTTCAATGGAATCCTCAACGGCCATTCCCATATTCCATATGTCCAATAAAATATCAAAAGAGTCTAGAGCAGCAGAAAGAGTTGGTGGATCAAAACTTACACTAGAGTTTTCAAGAATGTACTCCGGTCTTGCAAAATGATGCAATTTTATTGCTGGATCACAACTTAAGGTGAACTCCTGAGAGGTCAATTTGATTCCTATGTCTTCCGGATCATAAATGTCCGCAATAGACTTTTGAATACAAAGTGCCATTGGCTCACCATAAAGTGTGTTTGAAAAGTTGTTGTACAATGCAGTTGAAAATTGATGAAGCAGTGATGGGAATCCAAAACGGACCGATGCCAAATATCCAATAGCTCCTCTGTTGTAAGCAAGCGTGAAATTTTCTGCCATTATTTCACCACCCAAAGTAAATGGTTTGTGAATGTCTCCAACAAAACAAGAACTGGAAAAAATAAATGGATACAATCCTTCATTGTCATATTGTTCCGGTTCACCAATATCATACTTCCAAAACTCACCATTCGAGTGACCAAAAAACGTGATAAGATTTAAACCATTATTCATATAATCTGTAATTGGAGATTGAACAACCTGTGGTGTTGCACTTGAAAGTGTTGCCAAAACATTTCCACCAAACTTTGGGCTTTCGGCAATGTTTTCATAAGAAATCAAATTGTTGACAAAATCCACTTCCTCTGAACCCGATTCACCTGAAGCAATGTGCAAGATGTCTTTCAACCATTTTCTCGATTCGTAATCACACGGAAAATCTGTATTTTGAATGGTTTCGTATTCGATCACTTTGTCCAAATACTCTTTTACTTCTAAATTACTCTTGGCACTTAAACGTCCAGTACTCAATCTGTTTTTGTAATTGTAATTGGTAGGAGCACTCCACAAATTATCAGATCCTGGACTACCAAAAGTTGGAACTAGATTGTTTGCGAAATTTTCTGGGGAAGTCGTACAACGATTGTAACGAATAGATTTACCCAAGAGGTATAAATACTGTGGTGCAATGGCCCAGTTTCCATTTTCTCCTTGTTCAATAATGTAGTTGCAGAAATTTCTAAATGATTGAGGATGTTGTTTGATCCCATATCCGAATTGCTCGTAAATGTCATCGATGTCCACTACCAAAACTTTATAAGCTCCACCTGCTTCAGATTCTCGATACTCTTTGTATCGTTGGATTTGATCAACATTCTGAAAAGGTTCCTTTAGTGATGAGTGGGTAATAACCAAATAGTCTGAAGCAATCTGCGGATCTGAAAAATCTATAAAGTCCACAGGCTGTAAGAATGGGATGTATTCGACACCTGCATCGACACTGCTAATGATAAATTCTCTGCTTGGAGGTAAACTTGGTATTGGATTGATCCTGATTTTATAAACACCGTTTTCAAAAACAGGGAACAATCTTTTTCTTCCAGTAAGGTCATAAAGAATTGGGGCATTTCCTCCATTAAAGTTTTCAATTTCAAAATAATGTACATCATCATTTTTGACATTGAATTTGAAAGAGCTGGTATTTTCGAAATCAAAGGAATGCGGATAGTTAAATTTTACATAAGCGATAGAATTCCTGTCTGGCCCCAATGGATAATTTGGATAAATATTCACTCCTTGGCTCAATTGACTTTGATATTGAGGTTCATTGATGACATCTCCAACACTTTCTAATGTGACACTGTTGCTAGATTCGATAGCAGAAAGTGGAACTTTGAAATTGTAAACAACATAGTTGTAGCCTTCATAGGTGTCATCGACGTAGACGGTGCCATTAACACTTAAGCGAATATGGTGGTCTCCAGTATTAATATAAATATCACTCGATCTACCAATCAATTTCACTTCTACATCAACACTGTCCTCCGGATTTCCAGTTTGATAAACCTCAGGAGTTAAGACAGTATAAGATTGATTGGCCCCAGCAGTTATAACTGTACTGACATAGCCTTCTGCCTGACCAAAATCAGACAAATAACTGTTAACCCCTGCCCAGATTCTAGTATCTGGTTTTCCATCAAAATATTCTTGTTGAAACCTTCTGTTGGTTTCATTAGCAAAGGACAAGTCTTTCGGAGGAACAACGCTAATGTCATTCGAAATAGTGGTATATCTCAAGCCTGAACTGCTGTTGTCATAGACAATGTAGTAAGCAGATTGTTTGGTGAACAAACTAGTTTCAGTACTTATTTGCCAATCCTCGTCAAGGAAGAGTTGCGTGTCAAAGGACCCATCGTTTTCGGTAGCGTAAAATTCAATATAATCGCTTACTCCCAATGAACCGTCTCCTTGAGATTTTACAAAAATTGGAATTTCTGCTCCATTGTTAAATATTTTGATGCCATCTGCTTGCAGCGGAATTCCCGCTTGCAAAAGAGCTGATTGCGCAATTCTATACACACCGTCATCTTCAATGTAAAATTTGAAATAGGATTTGTTGAAATCGATCCATTCATTATCATAGCTTTGAGCTTGAATAACTTGACCAAAAGATCCAAATCCAAAAGAGACAAATAGCAGGAGAAGGGAAAAGTATAAAAAGATATTTTTCATTTTATTTTTTTTCGTTTTCTGATTATTAGTGCAATTCAAATCAGGTTTATTTAGGAATTGGATTTGTTGAAATTAAATTTCAATGAAATTATATGAGAATAAATGCCTGAGGAGAAATTCCCCAGTCCAGTCAATGCATAGTCAATATTGAAAATTCCCAATTTCAATCCAACTCCAACATTGGGCTGTAGGGCAAGAACAGTTTTTGTAATATCTGAATCACTTAAATATCTCTGGAAATTATTGACACCTAGTCTCAAATAAACCATGTCATTGTAAGCGGCTTCAATTCCAATTCTTGGATCCAAGCTAAATGCGCTGGTGTGGATCAAAGTATTCCTTTCATCAAAAGTCATTTCCAAATCCACTGCAGCCAATAAGTCCAGTTTTTCACCAAGATTAAGATTGTAAGCTCCACCCAATACAAGATGTTGGCCCGTAAGCTCAACAGAGTTGATCGGCACCTCATTGCCAGTTGCAGACAAAACTTCTTTCTCTTGATCGGTAAAGCTAAATGACCAAGTATTGTAAGTGGAGGTCGCGTCTCTTAAACTTGCGCCAAGCATCAAATCGTCATTGACACGATATTGAGCACCCAAGTCAAGACCAAATCCCCAAGCTTTTGCAAAATCTCCAACCTTTCGATGAATAATTTTGACATTTCCACCTATTTGAAGTTTTTTCCATTCCTGAGCATAGGATAACAAGAAACCGTAATCAGCTGCAGAAAAAGTGGTGATGTTGTCATAATTGACATTTCCAGATCCATCAACAAGATTCAGGGTGTTGGGAATATCATCTACGCCAAAACGAATAATTGAAAGACCGACAGTACGATCGCCATTGCTAATCGGAGCGGCTATGCCCAAATAATCATACTTGCCAATTCCGCTAAACCATTCAGCGTGCATTACTGCTATTTCAAGATTTTCTACATTGTTTAAACCAGCGGGATTCCAATATGCACTGCTTACATCGTCTGTGACGGCAGAATGAGCATTACCCATTCCTAAAGCCCTGGCTCCAACTCCAAGTGACATAAATTCATTACTGTAGGCACGGATTTGCGCCTCGGCAAACTGATACGAAGTAAACAATACCAGTATCAAAAAAAGACTCTTTTTAAGCATAATTATGACGTATTACTTTGAATTACTTCAAAGATAGTTCTATTAAAAATAAATTACGAAATCACTTAATGTTATTGAAAAACAGCAAATGGGCTGATTTCCAGAAAAAACATAAATAGGTAGGTAAAAAGTATTGCTATAGGCGAAAGATTCTTGTTGATGTTCTAAAGATAAGTATTACAAAACAAAGGTTGCATCCCAATATAAAGAACCAGTCTCCTATATAAAATTTAGTCGGCCAGCTGTCTTTTCACAGCGGGGTTCTATGGCCTTGGGATTGTTAAAAAAACTTAACGGGAAAATTCCTACAGATATTGCACCCTCAGGTGATATTCCTGGATAATCTTCTAAAATCTTCATGAACAATCGTCAGATTTTAACAAACAGCCTTGTTTAATACTATGAGTACTTACTTTAGGGCGGCATTTCCGGCTATACGTTCCTACTCTGCAGCTTGCTGATCTGTTCAGAAAGGTCATGCTTTGTCTTCGCTCATCCGCTCAGCCTGCACCATTCCCTTCTTCACTAGAACATCAAGCTACCTCGTACCACTGCTATCCGGGCCGCGGCCGCG
>CALBCY010000097.1 GCA_937927195.1 uncultured Chitinophagales bacterium | reverse complement strand
ATTTACCAGGTGTTGCACTAATAAATTCCAGTCTCAAAAAGTTCAAGGAAAAGGAAGTGTTTAGTTGGCATTGCTCAATAATGATTCAATTAGAAGAACTTGTCGACAATGGTATGCCCTCTGCTGAAGAAAAAGCCATTGTTGAAGAATTCGGAGATTGGTTGGATGTTGAAATCAAAAGAGAAAACACAGAAAAATCAAATGCACTTTTCTTAGCTAGAATTACCTGGAATGGAACAACAGAAATCATTTGGAGGGTTTATAATGCGGAGATAACAAACGAGCTTTTGAAAGACTTGCTTAAAAAGAAAAACTATGATAGACCTTTCGATTATAGAATTGACCCCGACAAAGAATGGAAACTCGCTGAATGGCATTTGAATAATTGATCATCCAATTTCAAAGAAACCACCTAAATCAAATTTCACTCAAAACTGAATGGCAGAAGATAAACCAAGGTTGGCAAGACTGACCGCAATAATGACCCAATTGCAATCAAAACGGATTGTAACTGCAAGGGACATTGCAGAAAAACACAATGTCAGTATAAGAACGGTTTATCGAGACATTAGAACGCTTGAAAAGTCAGGTATCCCAATCGTAACTGAAGAAGGCAAGGGCTATTCTATTATGCAAGGATATAAGCTCCCTCCTATAATGTTTACTGAGGAGGAAGCCAACGCCCTGATTACTGTTGAGCAAATTATTTCATTGCATAGAGATAAATCTTTGGTTGATCAATACAAGAGTGCCATTGAAAAAATTAAGGCCGTTTTGAACGGAAACCAAAAAGATAAAACAGAATTGTTAACAGAGCGTTTGCAAATTCGCAACAATATTGAATCTGAAAAATCAAGTGATTTACTGATTCAAGTTCAATCTGCGATTACGGGTTATAAGGTTGTTGAAATAAATTATTTTTCTCTTAAAAAGAAACAAAGCCAAAGAAAAATTGAACCCTTCGCTTTGATCCATACTCAAGGGAATTGGATTTTAATCGCTTATTGCAGGCTGCGAAACGATTTTAGGGCCTTTCGAATAGATTGCATTCAAAATATTTCCATCTCAAATGAGTGTTTCGAAGCCCATAAAATAACGCTTCAAGAGTTTTTTGAAGAAAAAAGAAAGATCTGGGAAACCACCCCTGACATACCTTTGACACAAGCTGGTTCTACTTTTGTATCGAATCAAACAAATAAGAACAATGCAGAAAGTAAAAATTGAACCTTTCAAGGTAATCGGAATCGCAGTTAGAACGACAAATGAGAATGGGCAATCTGGTCAAGACATCGGCCAGCTATGGGGTAAATTCATGGGAGAAGGAATTGCTGAAAAAATTCCAAACAAAATTGATGCGAATGTTTTTTCAATTTACACCAACTACCAAGGAGACCACACAGAACCTTATGACACCATATTAGGCTGCAAGGTCAGCTCTTTGGATGACGTTCCAGCAGGAATGGTTGGTCAAGCTTTTGATGGTGGAACCTATGGAAAATTTGTTTCAAAAGGAGACTTGACAAAAGGAGTTGTCTTTGGAACTTGGTCAGAAATTTGGCAAAAAGATTTGGATAGAGTATTTACAGCTGACTTTGAAATTTATGGGGAAAGAGCGCAGAATCCAACGGATGCAGAGGTTGATGTTTTAATTGCTTTAAAAGCTTGAAACAATGAAAAAAATTGAATTCAAATCGAAAGATGGTTTGCTCATTTCTGCAGACTACTATTCAAAAAATCAAGATGAGGCATCGGGACACAAGGGATTTATTCTCTTGTGTCACCGCTCTCATTGCAACCGAGCCGAGTACAGAGAAACAGCTCCCAAATTTAATGACTTGGGCTATTCTTGTTTGGCCATTGACCAACGTTCTGGAATGAAAGTTTTTGGAGCAAGCAATGAAACAAAAGACAGAGCTAAGGCACAAAAAATGCCTACAGGTTATCTAGATGCGAAACCAGATATTGAGGCAGGAATTGACCATGCCTTCAAACTGAATGGCAATAGACCAATCATTCTTTTAGGGAGTTCTTATTCTGCAGCTTTGAGTTTGCTTATCGCCTCTGAATCATCCGAAAAGCTAAAATCAATTCTTGTCTTTAGTGCGGGTGAACATTTAAAGGGAGTTAAGCTTTCAGAAAAGTTAGAGAACATTGAAATTCCTATTTTTTGCGCATCAGCAAAAAAGGAAATACAAGAAACAGCAGAGGTTTTAAAGAATGTAAAATCAAAATACATCAATCATTTCAAACCAACAGAAGAAGGTTTTCATGGATCTAAAATTATGTGGGAATCAGTGAAGGGCTATGAAAAGGTTTGGGATGGCATAAGAAAATTTTTGATTGAATAAATGAACCAGATTTTAGATTTTAGATTTTAGATTTTAGAAAAAATATAGCTTTCCTATGGTCTTAGAAATTGAGCTGCATAAAAGTCGGATTGTACAATCAAATACCTTTTGTCATAAGATCAAAAGCTATTTGTTGTTTTTAATTACAATGTCTAGGACTAGACACAATAGATATAAATGAGGAGTATTGAATCGTTGCTTGAATTGTTGAATTTAGAACAAATTGAAAGCAATCTATTTAGAGGAAAAAGTTATCCAACAGCCTGGGGCAGAGTTTTTGGAGGACAGGTTTTGGGACAATCCCTAAATGCAGCCTATCAAACAATTCCGGAAGAAAGAGTGGTACATTCTATGCACGCCTACTTTATTTTAGGGGGCAATCTTGAATTACCGATTGAATACAGTGTGGAAAAACTCAGAGACACCGGTAGTTTTTCGACCAGAAGAGTAAAGGCCTCTCAAGAGGGAAAGGCCATATTTACCATGTCTGCTTCTTTTCAGGTGAAACAAGAATTTGTGAATCATCAGGCTGAAATGCCAAAGGTTCCAAGTCCCGATGATCTAAAATTTGATTTTGAATTGATTGAGGAGTTGAAAGAAAAAAATCCATACTTATATAAACGCCTAATTGCCATTCATCCCAATGCGCTGCAATTCAAACCAGTCGAAGCGCATTTTTATTCTCATGAAAAATCAGTTGAACCTATTAGAAATATTTGGTTCAAAGCTCACAAAGAGTTCAAAGGAAACTTGGCCATTCATCAACAATTGCTGGCCCTTGCTTCAGACTACCATTTGTTGTCTGCTGCAGCGCTACCCCATTTGGAAAAAGTAAATCGTTCAAAGCTTACATTCACAAGCCTTGATCATGCGCTGTATTTTCATAGAGCATTTAAGCTTGACGATTGGTTGTTGTATTCAATCGACAGTCCCAGTGCCTCCAATTCGAGAGGATTGTGCCGAGGACAAATTTTTAATCAAGATGGTTTGTTGGTCGCTTCGGTTGTTCAGCAGGGATTGATTAGGTCAAGGAGCTTGTAGTCGGCTTTTAGCCTTTGGCCTTTGGCTGTTATCTTTTGTAATAAAATGCCTAAATTTGATTGATTTTTTAAACTTAAATTTTTGCTTAAAATCAACTTCATCATGAAATCCATAAAAATAAAAAGACCGGGTGGTTTAGAAAACCTTATTGTAACAGAGCAAGATGCACCAAAACCTGGCAAGGGCGAAATTCTTGTGCGGTGGCATGCAACTTCTTTGAATTTTCATGACTATTTGGTTGCGAAAGGCTTGATTCCTGTTTTTGACAACAGGATTCCGATGTCAGATGGAGCGGGTGAAATTTTAGCATTAGGAGAAAATGTAAGTGAATGGGAAGTTGGTGACAAAGTAATGTCCCTGTTTTTTCCGAATTGGATGGATGGACTTCCTTCTCTCAAAAAAACCATGCCGATCAGTGGCGAAACTTTGGACGGCTATTTGACTGAAATGTCAGTAATTTCCGCCAACTCAGTAACGGCTATACCAAAGGGTTATTCATTTGCTGAAGCGGCTACTTTACCATGCGCTTGCCTCACCGCTTGGCGCGGATTGGTGGTCGAAGGCAAGATAAAGGCTGGCGATAAAGTTTTGATTGAAGGAACTGGTGGCATGTCGATTTTTGGGCTTCAATTGGCCAAGGCTGCTGGAGCAAGAATTTTTGCAACGACATCTAATTCAGAAAAGGCAGAAAGACTGAAAGATTTAGGTGCAGAGGCGGTCGTCAATTACAAGGAAGATCCAAAATGGGGGAAAACCATTAACCGACTTTCCAAGGGTGGTGTTGATCATGTGTTGGATGTTGGGGGAGGCAGTACCATGGCTCAATCAATTGAAGCAACTGGAATGTGTGGACATATTTCTTCAATTGGAATATTAAGTGGTGGTCGTAAGGGTGAAATCACTTTTCCCAAATTATTTTTCAAGCACATACGATTGACGGGCATTGCGGTTGGAAGCAAAAAAATGCAAGAAGAAATGGTGGCAGCCATTAATGTTAATGGCATGAAACCAATCATCGATAAAAGCTTTGGCTTTGAAGAGTTGGCAGCAGCTTTTGCTTATCAGGAATCGGGGAAACACTTTGGAAAAATTGTGCTTGAGTATTAGTGATTTATTGGGTATTGGTTGATAATTACAAAAGCACTATGATACAAAGGCAGGCAGAAAATTCATTTACATTAAAATGGATATGTGCTCAAAATGGTGCACCTGCAATTTCTATTTATTCCATAAAATCTTTTACATCTTGCACAAATCGATCTGGATCGTAGGTCATTGAAGAGTGACCTGAATGCTCATATATTTTCAATGTTTTGTCTGTTGAACCTAAATTTTCAAAGGCAAATTCCCCTAAAAACGGAGGGACTTTAAAATCATACTTGCCCCAAACCAATAAAGTTGGGATGGTAATTTTACCAAGCTGGTCTTTCATAGAAACATTCAAGGCATCTTCGATCAGATCTTTTTGAGTGAAGATTGAAATGGCATTCATTGTAACTGAAATTTCATTGCTAACATAATCTGATCCTTCTTCAATGTTCACACTGGATGGAATTTTATACAAATCCTCTAACAATTCCTCTCTCCTTATATCTCCAGCATAGCCATTCAGCTCCAACATTTCATCTAAAGTAATGTTTTCTAAATCTAGTTGATTGGCAAAATTAAGAATCTCCGTCCAGCGAGTTGTGTTTCGGTCATTATCAATTTCTATTTGTCCGTATTCATTCATCATTTTTACCACTTCTCGGTTGACCATTGGAAAATCATAAGCGCCACTGATTTCAATAAATCCACTGATTTGGTTTTGATAATCCGATGTTTGTAAATATGCAGTACCAAGGCTTCCACCCCAACTGTGACCCATTATGTAAATCTGAAAATCCGAGCCATAACGCAACTTCAAAGATTTGACTACCGCATCTACATCCTCCACCATTGTTTCCAAACTCAAAACCTCTTTATTGAAACTACCGTGTGAATTTCCTTGTTGCCTTTGATCCCAAAAAGCAAAGGCATAATCTTTTTGCAATTGTTGGGAAAAGTTTTTTACCATGTAAGCGACCGAGGAATCGCCAGGACCACCATGCAAAAGTAAAATCACCTTTTTAGCACTCAAGTTTCCTCTCATAAAAACTGGCATATCAGCCCCATCATTCCTGACATAAAAGGTTTCTTCGATCTCCGTTCCCAATTGAGGCGCTTTGTCACAAGAAATGATCAATAAACAGCTCGCCAGCATAAAAATTGTTCTATAAAATATGCTTTTCATTTTAGTTGTTTTTCAGGTTAACATGAACACCCAATTCAATCATTGGATTGAGAGAGAAAAAAGTATTATAGGGAACTTTGAACCCCATTGAAGCTTTGCTATAAATAGCAAGCAAAGGCTTTATGTTGTATCTCAACTCATAAGCGATAGAAGGATTGAAATAAATCCGAGAAGCCCCATTTTTTTCTTTAATACTGCCATCTTCTTCCTGAATATAAGTTGTTCCAGCGTTGAATTGAGTCAATGCTCCGATTCCCAAAGAATACACACGAGCCCACTTCGAATCTTCTTTATTTCTTTTAAAAGCCAAATCGACATTTAGAATCAGCGCACTGTGATTTTGGAGATGAGTGTAAAATCCAATTTGCGGAACAACATAAAAGCTCTTAATTTTATTGATGGTTCCTTTGGGTTTTTCCTTTTGCTTTGAACTATTTTTCAGTAATATTGGAAGCCCAACTTTTACTCCAGGATGTGTCAAGGTTTCCCCCAAATAGGCAATACTGATACTTTCCGGGCCTTTTGCCTGCGCATTTAGACAAAGCTCTAAAAAGAAAAATGAGAGTAGGATAATAAATACTTTGTTCATTCGATTTAAAGTTAAACAGCTTAGAAATCAATACTATAATTGACTTGCATAACTATTAATCGTAAAAAGTTAACAAAGCGTTGTTCGGTTTATACAAAATTCCGAATAAAAAATTTGGGAACTTCGCGATCGAAGTCTAGCACATGAATTAGACCATGCCCTGATCCCGGTCTAGGAATGGTTTAATTCCAGCATTT
>CALBCY010000096.1 GCA_937927195.1 uncultured Chitinophagales bacterium | reverse complement strand
ACGTTAAAAACCGGGCAGCCGGCGCTGTGACATAAGTCCTTGATTTTTAGACCTTTTTATCAAGAAAAAGGTCAAGCAAAAAGCGACAACTCTTGCTGAATATGACAAACTATATTAACAAAAACTAATTATAATATCTTCTTGTTCCTTTTCATTTTCCAAGATTATTAAACTGGGTTTTTATAATCGAACTCAGGTTATTAGAAATTAATGGTTTCTTTTCTTATAAAATTCAATCAGATGTCAGTCAGCCTAAAGGTTGAACCGCCGAATAACTCCTTTACTCCCTTGCCTCAAACACAACTTGTAAACGCTTCAATCCTTCCTGCTTGAAATATTCAGATCAGTCATAAATAATGAAATTTTATCCATATATTTTTTGAAAATTCTTGTTCATCAATGGGTTATGAATAACATTTCATTCAAATAAAATACGCTCAACAAGTATCATTTTGGGAATTTCAGCGTATAGCTAGCTATGAAAACATGTTTAAATCTGTTCGCCGCAGCATTTATAATGCTGACCATGCTATCAGCAACGGACGAACTATCCCCACTTGATGTAAACGTAATTGTAATTTTAGAAGGTGCTTTTACAGGAATTGGCGAAATGTCCACCAACCTTCAAGACAATGACTTAATCCCCAATTTACCAGTTGGTCTAAACAACAGTTCTGTCACTGATTGGATTGTGCTTCGATTGATAGATGAAGATTGCAATATTGTCGCTTCTGGAAATACTTTTTTGAGAAAAGACGGCAAAGTTTCCATGTCTTTTCCTGATGTCGAAGAAGGTAAATACTACATTCAGGTTGATCATCGCAATCATTTAGCTGTAATGAGCGCAGAGCCTGTTTCCTTGCCAAACTCATCTGGATCAGCCTACGATTTCACAAGCAATATTGAGTCTGCATTCGGCAAGGAACAATTGAAAGAGAAAAATAGTGTTTTTTGCATGATTGCAGGAGACTGTGATGGCAACAATCTAATCAATGCAGTTGACTACAAAGGCTGGTTTGCCAACAATGCAGGCAACAATGTTTACAATGCCTACGATTTGGATGTGAATGGTATAATCAATGTTTTGGATTACAATCTTTGGTATTCGAACCGAAGCAGAGTTGGAAGAACTTGTAACTAACAATTTTTTTTGGAAGAGAGGGTTCGGTACCGGTCAGCGTTGATCCAAAAAATAAACAGAAATTATTCCCAAGGTATAAGCAATCAAGTCTCCAACCGAAAATACTGTTCCAATCAAAATGACTGCCAATCTGTTCTCTCTTAAACCAAGTAAATCAACCACTCCAAAATATTGAAAAAATTCGGTTGCAAAAGCAAAAATCAAGACTGAAATTGCAATTGTAAGAGTGCTGGCATTCCAGAAGGATCGTAAGAAATAGTACAATAAAAAAACCACCAAGAAATCTCCAAAAAAAGGTCTGATTATCTTATCGTGAATGAATAAGGCAATAAATATTTCAATGAGTAAGAATCCTATGAATAGCCCAAAATATTTTTTCCTGAAAACAAACAATCTCTTTGGGTCATTCATTTTATAAGCGAATTATTTCTTTACCGTTTTAGTTGTTTTGGCTTTCGCTTTCCGCTTGGCTTTCTTTTTAACAACCGCCTCTTTGGCAACGACTTCATCTTCAGAATATTCTTCCTGTCTCAATTCTTTAAGGTACATTTTCCTAATTTTATCAATCTGGAAATCCAATCTTTCTTTTTTCCAACGCTTGGTATCTATTGGATCTTTGACGATCACTTCAATGGCAACAGACCTAAACACATTGCTGCCCAATGGCATTGCATCATGCGCATTTCTGATAACAACAGGCACGATCGGTACTCCGGCTTGCATAGCCAAATGGAAGGCCCCTTTTTTGAAATCACCCAATCTGTAAGTTTTGCTTCTCGTCCCTTCAGGGAAAATGATAATCGAGGTTCCATTCTTCAAAGCATCTACAGCAGGCTTCATCGCCTCTATTGCTTTCTCACGATTAGATCGATCAATAAAAATCACTCCTGCAGCAGTCATCATTTGACCAATTATAGGCATGAACTTCAATTCCTTTTTTGCTATTCCCGTTGCATTCTTTCTGATTAATTTTGAAACCAAGAAGATATCCGCACTACTTTGATGATTAAAAATAAAGACAGCAGGACGCTTTTTCCATAGGTTTTCCTGGCCTCTAACAACCAATTCAATTCCAGCAGAAGCTATTACCAAATCGCCGACAGTGGTCATCAACGAATTGATTCCATCTTGACGGGAAGAATTCATCAATCCTCTTACCAATCCAGACAAAGCTGCAGGAATAAGACTTCCAAATGCCATACCTGTTCTCATCATCCCTGATAAACCAGGACGCTCTTCATCGTTAAATCGGTGCACAGGCCAGTCGTTTCGATAGGCCAATGCTGACAATTTTGCATCAGGGTTTACCGCCCTAGGATTACCGACAATTTCCATCAATGGAGCATCGGCTGCTGAATCTGTGTAAAAATAACTTTTGGCAAGATCCAAATTGTGTTTCTCTGCCAGCTCTCTCGCTGCGAATGCCTTTCCTTCTCCCCAACATGCCGGCTCTAATATATTTCCAGTAAACTCACCATCTACTACTTCCATTTTCGTGCACATCACATGCTCAATATTCAAATCTCTCGCAATCGGATTGACTTGGTAAGGTGTTGCTGCTGAAATTATAGCAACCGTATGCCCCTTGGCAAGATGTGCATTTACAAGGGCACGTGATTCAGGATAAATTTCATTTGCTAAATGCTTGTGATAAACCTCCTCCCCTACTTCTATGAATAACTTTTCTTTGGTACCTTTTACTCCTTGGGCACCAACTGCGGCCAGTCCAGCAAAGTTGCCATCACCAATGGCATAAACCAAAACACCTGCAAATTGAGCGACTATTTCTTTGGTGGTCATCCTGCCACTAAACAGCCTTGTTTGGAAAAATTCTTTGGCCGAAAAGTTTTTAATCAGGGTTCTGTCCAAATCAAAAAATGCACCAATATGAGGGCCTGATTCTCCTTCTAGAACCATTTCTGTAACCACTTCAGTTTTAGAACCAGGAACAATCTCTCTTTCTATAGGAACAAGCGATGCTTCCGGAATCGGTTTAGACATAATGACACCTTGAAGCCATTTTATTCTATCAGAAATCAAGTTAAGTTGATCTAAGAAAGTCGCAATCTCTTTTTTCTTCGAATTCGTTTTATTTGGAATCAATCCCAGATTTCTGACCAACCTAATTCCATTTAATAAAAAGGGTTTTCCGACAGACTCTTTTCTCTGAATTCTTCCTTGCCAATGCAATTCCTCACTGAGGAAAACGCATTCGTTAATAAAATCTTTGTCGGTAAATTCCTGATTTGCATCCCAGTTTTGCAAAGCATAAGCTACAACCCTGTATGCTTCTATATAATTAAATAAAACAACAGGGGCCACTATCAAATTGGCTTGATCAAAATACTCGTGTTTTCTGCTCTTACTTGCTTTTATAAGCGATTGATAATTCTTGGCTATGATTGGTAAATTGGCTTCAATTTCATCGGAAAAATCAGCCTTTCGAGAATAGAAAAATTCAAACTTAAAGAGTGATCTTAAATTCATCACTTCCTCCCAAAATGACTTTTCTCTGTCCTCAGCTTTCTCATCTGCTGACCTTAACAATGCCAATTCAATGAATGCTCTGTGAAACAAATGGTGCACAGACATATTGGAATAATAGGTCGCTTGCAAATAGTTTTTAGAATTCAAAACATACTTTGCGTCAAATGTTGATCCGTGTTGTAAAATCAGTCCTGCTCTTAACAACAGATTTATAGCCGTTTGAACAGATTCACCAATCGGTTTCCCTCTGTCCACCAATGCATCTGGTTTGTATTGCTCAATCATTTGCATCAAGTTCACAACATCATTTTCAATCCCTCTTTTATTCAAAGAAAATTTACTGAGTAGTGAAGTACAAATCAATGAGGTGGTGGTTACTGGAGTGATTTGGTTGATGCGATGAACCAATTCCAATGAGAATTTTGACAGTTGTCCAGAGTAAGCTTCTGTCTCTTCTCCTTCAGTAATAATGGCCACAGAATTGTCTTCACTGGTCTCCACTGGTTCGCCAAATCGGATAGAAATTTTACCAAAATTATCGTCCATCTTTTTGATGTAATTCAAAAACCATTGCAAGCTTTCAGGGCGTTTGGATTTGCCCATCACTTCATCGGTCATGTCTTTTACATCTGGTATTAAATCATAGACAATCGAAACAGGAATGTATTTCACATCTCTCTTAGAATCCTCATCGGCTTCATGGATGTATTTCAAAATCCCCATTTTCGGCCAAACCAATTTCCCTGTACGAGATCTAGTTCCTTCTATTGCCCACATGAAATGCGAACCCTGATCAACAAGACTGGAAATAAAATGTCGAAGAGAAGCTTTGTAAATTAAATCATCTTTAAACGAACGGCGAATAAAGATTGCTCCGTTTTGTCTAGCTAGTTGACCAACACCCATAAAGTCCATATTGATACCAGCAAAAGTAAATGGAAACGGTATGCCATACCTGGCCAATGTAACAGCCAATACAAACATATCGAGGTAAGTCTTGTGCGTCATGACAAAAGCAATCGGATGATGCCTGGCAATCTTTACAAGTTCCTTAACTTCCGAATCATTGACATCTATGGTCTTCTTGTAAGCACGAAACAGAATGTATTGTGCGACTTGCAAACCAACAACATTGGCTAATGGTGAATGCCGAGTTTTTAATTCATCAAGACATGCTGAAGCTTCCCGATGAACCTCATCATATGGAAGTTTTAGCTCCTCAGCAATATTGATTAGTTTTTTAAGAAATTTAGGGTCATTAATAATATTATCCATCTCGTTGCTTGTCTAACAAATCAAAGATCAATGGCATGTGTTTGATCTTTTTATTGATTTAATTTGTATTAGATTTTATCCTAAATACGCTTATTGATATTGTGACAATATAAAAAAAATTAAAGCATTGGAAGAATATATAATTATGACATAAGCCCGTATTTTTTTGGCTCAAAATGGCTTTTGAAAGGCAGAACTTGCAAACAATTGAAAATCAACCAATTAACAGTAATTTTAAGTTGTAGCCTTAACATTGAAATGAATAAGAATGAATAAGTATGAGTTATAGGGATCAACTTAAAAGCGGCAATTTCGTTCAATAGAATACCAATTGATTAGTAAGTGTATAAAAAACATTAAGTCTATAATAAAAAAATGTAAAAAAAAGATAACTTGAGTACAGAAACAAGGTCATATTCTAAACAAGAAACACTTATAATTTGGAAGAAGATTCGAAAGATAAAGATCTAGAGGTAAAAGTTGATGAGAATACAATTGACCGCCCATCATTGTTTTGGTTTTTAACCGAAGGAGGAAGAGCTGCGGCTGAATTGGCTATTTCAATTCCTTATAGAAAGTTATTTGCTGATAAGGATCAGGGAGATGGTCATCCTGTTTTGGTTCTGCCTGGTTTTCTTGCAAGTGATACATCTACCAGCTCCTTGCGAAAGTTTATAAAAGGCCTTGGTTACGTTCCATACAAATGGGACTTGGGAATGAACATTGCCAAACTTGAGTATTTGGAGCTCTTGCCTGAAAAGTTGGATAAAATATTCAATAAACACGAACAGAAAGTTTCTTTGATTGGCTGGAGCTTGGGTGGAGTTTTTGCCAGACAATTGGCCAAGCAAAAACCTGAATTGGTCCGTCAAGTTATTACGATGGGCTCTCCTTTCAAAGGTATCAACGAACCCAACAATGTGGCATGGCTTTACAATCTATTGAATAATAGAAAACGCATTCAGGAAGTTGCTCCAGAACTATTTGCTGACCTACCCAATCCCGCTCCGGTCCCCAGCACAGCAATCTACACAAAAGAAGATGGAATTGTTCCTTGGGAATTGTGCATTGAAGACGAAGATGAAATTCATCAAAACATTCAAGTAAGAGGCAGCCATTGGGGATTAGGCGTGAATCCTGCTGTTTGGGAAATTATTCAGGATCGTCTTCTGTACACGGAAAAAGCATGGCATCCGTTCAGACCAAAAAGTAAATTAAAAGATTTGTTTTATTATCCCTCTTTGTGAAATAGTACGCTTCGCTATTCGTACGGTGCTTGCAGCACCTATTGGTACACTTGCCTTCGGCATTGTTGTTGGTACTTCTGCAATTTGCCTTTCGGCAAATTTTGACTGTTGGACTTTTCTGTCAATTAATTGACTTTCATTGGCAAATCAATTCAGTTCTGCTTCGATGTTGTTCGGCTAGGATTCCGCAGCAAGGCTGCCTGTTGGACATCTCCGGGCTTCGGCATCCTTATAGTGGGCGATCCACTGCTTTGTTCTTCGAACAATTTTGCCCGTGGTTAGTACTCGAACAACAGGAATCGATTATCCAAATACTTAATTTATTTTGATAATTGTTTTCTGCTCTTTTCCAAGTTCTTCCAAATTTTCAAAAAGTCTTTAAACATATCCTCTGCTTCGAAAGCAGTGGTATTGCATAGGAACACTTTTCCTGTTAAAGTTTCAGGATCAAATTCGATCCAAGTAAAAATACCGGGGTCAGCCCCATTGTGATCTATTCTACCCTGCTTATTAATTGCCCAAAAAATGGCACTTTTTTCCTTGCCTTCTTCATGTAAAATTGTAAACATCTTTTGATAAGAATCTGCATTTACAACATGCTCTGCTGATGCTGTTCCACCATAACCCTGAATCATTTTTTGCAGATAAATAGCAAGGTCATTACAGGAAGAAATCATTCCGCCATCAGGATAACTAATCAATGTATAATCAGGAACTTCCGCCAAGTTAGAGAAATAGCGCTTAGTGAATTTATTTTTGTCTAGTTGCTCTATATTAAAATCCGAGCTGTTCATCTCAAGTGGCTGTAGAATACTTTCACGAATATAATCTGCATAATTTTGTCCACTTATCAACTCAACAATGTAGGCTGCCAAAGCCGAACCAATATTGCTGTACTCATAATGGCTTCCTGGTTTGTTTTTCGTGAAATTTTTCTTCTTGTAAAAATTTCCGTCAGTGGTTAAAAAGCTTTTGATAAATACATCGAGATCCTTCATTTTAATTTTCCTCAGTGGTTTAAAAGCCTTTCTATCTTTTTTCTCAAACATTTCATCATTCTCAGGATATGGTTCAAGTAGCACATAACATTCAATACCATATCGCTCAGTATCAGAAATACTGGAGGTATGGCTCACTAAATGCCTTATGGTGATATCATTATTCTGAAATCTAGGATTCGATATTTTAAAAGGCAAATATTTATTGATCGGGTCTTCCAATTGTAATTTGCCTTCTTCCATTAATTTCACAATAGCCAAAGCAATAAATGTTTTTGAAACGGAACCAATATTTTGAATGGTTTCTGAAGTATAAGGCGTTTTATTCATTAAATCTGAATAGCCAAATCCTTTGCAAAACTTTATTTCATCCTGATCCACCAAAGCGACAGCAAAACCTGGAATTCGAGAGTTCTGTTGAATTTCAGAAAGTTTAATTTCAAGAGAATCAATTTGGGATTGTCCTGATAAAATAGACAACAAACACAAAAGGAGAATTGGGGCTAATCTTAATTTCATAAAAATAATTTTATCAAATATATGGAAAATAGTAGAAGTTTTAGATCCATATGCTAATAGTACAAAGTTTTGTACTGCTGGGTGAAATGTAAGTTCTTTGTGATGGACAAGTCCTAACAAACTCTGGATAAATCAATGTTCTTGCAATGTTCTTGCATTGGTCTTGCAATAGTCAAAGTCTTTGTACTTTATATTAAATACTTTTATCGAAGCGATCTATATTTGTACTTTTGTATTCGCACTTTAAGCTACATGAAAGTCCTTCAAATTACAATATCAGCTTGCTTTGTTTTGGCGTCCATTTTTATAATGTGTCAGAAGGGCATTTCTTTTGGGGGCCTTTTTCCATTTTTTTTCTTTGGACTCTGCTTATTGATTTTCATTTTTGAGGAACAAATGAATAGTTGGGCATCCAGGTTTCATCAAAAAAGATTAGAAGCCAAATATTGTCAAGTGAAACAAGATCATTTATTGTTTCCCAAAGGTTATTATTTCAAAGCAGGTTTTCTAAAAGATAAAAACATTTTACCCTATAAAAATATCGATGAAATAAGAATAAACACCAAACCTATTACTGCTAAAATCAATCAGAATGAAATCATTTTTCTCAAAGGGGTCAATAAGGAAGCCTTGGAGGCTTTTGCCATTCAGCATAAAATTCCTTTGCTTTCACCAATGGATAATTGGCAATTGATTGCTGATGTGATAATGGCCTTAGAATGGGAAGCGGAAGAAAGGATTGGTTCAATTAAGCAATTAGAAAAAGTAGGGATCTCTGAACAAGATGTAATGGGCCTTAGAAAGTTATTCAGCACTCCACTTTATTCTGACCTGCACTATCCACTAGGCTGGATTTATTATGGGCATTGCGATGTTCTCGAACAAATGTATAGAATGAAAGAAGACAAATATTGGTACACAATGGAAATTGCATTAAGGCAGGACGATATTCATAAATAAAACGAAAAACAAAATAATAACTTGAATATCACAATTTGTAAAGAAAACTAATGGTCAGCGTATTTGTTTGTTTGCTTCCAAATGGAGAATACCCCCGCTCTTCAAAATAAGCAGAAGAGATTAGAACAGCATTTTCTTGAAAATAGTCCGAGTATTCCAAACCAATGCTTATTTTTTCACTCATGTCACAAGTCAATTCCATAACATATAACTTGTCGTAAATTTTATCATGATAGACAGCCTCATGATAATATTCTTTTGGGACTTGATACCTATTCGTTTTCGTTGGAGTGTATTCCTGAACACTATACTCTTCGCTTATAAAATCATAGCTTGCAGATTCTTGCTCAATTTTAGTATGGAGATTAAGGGCATTTACGATACCCAATCCCAGTTGAAAACTGCCAATGTGATAATTTAATTTTAAAGGTAATTGCATCGAATGATTTACAATGCGATTTTCTAATGTATTGCTGAATTGCAGTCCGATTTCTCCACTGTAATGCTCATAATATTTTACTTTCCTAAATGATGTAAAGGCATATTTACATTCCGCACTAAGACTTAAATTCCGATTTTTGTTAAGGTAAAATAGATTGTAATATCCAATAGAAAAAGAGCACTCAGGTTCTACTGATTTTTTTTCATAATTGAT
>CALBCY010000095.1 GCA_937927195.1 uncultured Chitinophagales bacterium | reverse complement strand
AGCGTGCTGTGATTGTTGGGGGAGGATTGATTGGTATTGAAATGGCAGAGATGCTTCATAGCAGGCACATTCCAGTTACTTTGCTTGTTCGTGAAAAGGAATACTGGGACAATGTTCTGCCGCAGGGAGAGGCAAAAATGGTGGGGAGGCATATTCGTGAGCACGGATTTGACCTGAGACTCGAAACGGAATTGAAAGAAGTTTTAGCGGATGAAAATGGACGGGCCAAAGCAGTGGTAACCAATCACGGGGAAACCATCGAATGCCAGTTGGTTGGTCTTACGGCTGGGGTCAGACCCAATATCGCATTTTTGAAAGAATCTGCTATTCCAAGTGAGAAAGGGGTTGTGGTCAATCGCTATCAGGAGTCGCCCATGAAAGATGTTTATGCAATTGGAGATTGCGCTCAATTTCAAGAACCTGTTCAGGGCCGTCGTCCGATAGAGCAAGTTTGGTATACAGGGAAAATTCAGGGAATGGTTGCTGCCAGAAATATTTGTGGTGAGCGTGAAATGTATGATCCCGGTCACTGGTTCAATTCGGCCAAATTTCTGGACATCGAATACCAGACTTATGGATGGGTATTTGGGAAACTTCGGGAAGGCGAAACAGATTTTTATTGGGAGCATGAAGATGGTAAAAAATGTTTGCACTTGGTTTGGAACAAAGCAAGCGGTCAGTTTATCGGTTTGAATGTTTTTGGCATTCGTTTGCGTCATGAAATATTTGATCGCTTCTTGAGAGATAAACGCAGTATTGATTATGTAATGGAAAACCTGAAAGCTGCCAATTTTGATCCGGAATTTTATAGTAAATATGAAGCGGATATTGTCGGCCAGTTTAATAAGGCAACCGGGAAGAGTGTGGCGGTTAAGAAGTCTGGAGGATTGAGAGGTGTGTTGAATTTGTTGAGAAAGTAGACTTGTGGTTTGTTTATGAACACGAAGACACAAAGACACGAAGAAAGAAGAAAAAAACGCCAAAGGCTAAAAGCCAAAGGCCAACAGCTTAAAAAATAAATATGTCGAACGTAGATAATAGTCTTTCAATAGCAAATCCGAATCCGATTCATTTGAATGTAGGGCAGAAGCTTTCCGCAGCGATTGGTGGATTGGGGATTTTACTTTTGTTTGTGGCAGGGTTTTCTGGGAAGCAGATGGACACCTCTGTTTTGTTTTTACCGTCCATGTTGATGATGGCCGTTGGTGGAGTATGGTATGCTTTTGCGACTTACCGTCATCAGCCGGAAGGGATAAAGAACAATTACAACTTCTTTAGCAGCCTGACCCATCGTGGTCTTTTGGGCTGGGTAGCGGGTATTATTATCACTGCCTTTTATGTGCTCTTGTATTGGTTTCCGCAGTATTTGGGATTGGGGGCCGACGGTGCAACAAACAGCGGCTTGGTCAGAATGTTCGATCCACTTTCACAGTTTCTAAAAAGCCAACCAGCAAGTCAGTGGTTTGTTTATGGAACGCTATATACTTTAGCAATTTTGGTTTTGGGTTTTAAGTTTATGTGGAAATACCGACACAACAAATATCAGTTGGTTCGGACCATGTCTGTTATGTTTTTCCAGTTGGGCTTTGCTTTTTTATTGCCTGAAATTTTAACAAAATTGAATGCCCAAACCTATCCGAATTTGCCCTACAATGATTTTAAAAACATGTGGCCGCTTAATTATTATTTCTTCGATGAGTGGACGATTAAATCGATGATTGGAAGTGGAGGATTGGGATTGTTTATGCTGTTTTGGGGCTTTGTAATGATGTTTGTCATTTCACCGATACTCACCTATTTTTATGGGAAGCGTTGGTATTGCAGTTGGGTTTGTGGCTGCGGTGGATTGGCTGAAACGGCTGGAGATCCTTTTAGACACCTTTCAGACAAATCATTGAAGGCTTGGCAGGTAGAAAGGGTATTGATTCATTTAGTTTTGGTCATGGTAACGATCATGACGCTTGCCGTTTTGTATTCCTTTTTCACAAATAATCCAGAAGGATTTTGGATGAATAAGGGCATGTTTGTAGGAATTGCTTCCGTAATTTTAGGAGGAGTGATTGTTGTTTCCTTGTTTATGAAATCTGTGATTAGTCAGGTCAAGGGAAGTACCCGAATGATCATAGCGGGTGTGTCATCTGTTATACTTGGCTTGTTTTTGTTTGCTTATTTTACTGGACAGGAAAGTGCTTTTTTTATAGACTCCTATAAGCTGAGAAGTAATTACGGATTCTTTATTGGTTCGGCTTTTTCAGGAGTAATCGGAGTGGGTTTTTATCCAATATTGGGTAGCAGAGTTTGGTGTAGGTTTGGTTGCCCAATGGCGGCCATTTTAGGATTGCAACAAAAGTTTTTCTCTAGATTCCGTATTAGTACTAATGGCGGACAGTGCATCAGTTGTGGGAACTGTTCTACTTATTGTGAAATGGGAATAGATGTGAGGGCTTATGCACAGAAGGGTCAAGACATTGTTCGTGCTTCCTGTGTCGGTTGTGGAATTTGTGCTGCGGTTTGTCCTAGAGGTGTTTTGAAATTGGAGAATGGGCCACAAGAAAGTCGAAAGGTTTTTGAAATTGCGGATGACGGCGTGAAAGTTAATTTGTAATTTAAGTAGCAAGAACCAATAGTATAAAGTATTTAGGTCTAATTATGTATTGAAAACAAACCAGTCTAAACCTATTTGCTTTTTTGTACAATGTACAAGCCAAAATGAAATAATCCTAGCTTTATCAAATGGGCTTTAACAAAGACAGAAATCTCATTTTTTTTCATTTAAATGAAAGAAATAATCCCAAAGGACATTTGAGCTGATTCAATGTCCTTATTTTCGCTCAAATTTTCAGAGCAAATTGAATATATACGTAGTCATACCGGCATTTAACGAAGAAGGATCTATAGGTAAGGTGGTTCAAGCCATTCCACAAGGTTTGGTCAAAGAAATCATAGTTGTCAATAATGCATCTACAGACAAAACGGAAGAAGTTGCGCAAAATGCAGGTGCAACGGTGCTTTTGCAGCCCCAAAAAGGCTATGGAGCAGCATGTCTAAAGGGGATTGGTTATATCCGCGACAAAGGAGATGCTGACATTCTCGTATTTTTGGACGGTGATTTTTCTGACCATCCTGAGCAAATGCCCGATTTGATAAAGCCAATTGTTGAGGATGACTGTGATATGGTCATAGGTTCTCGGGAATTGGGAGCAAGAGAGGGAGGAGCAATGATGCCTCAACAGATATTCGGAAATTGGTTGGCAACAAGCTTGATTAAATTGTTGTATAACTATAAGTTCACAGATCTTGGACCTTTTAGAGCCATAAAATGGCAAAAACTAGAAGAGATCAAGATGCAGGACGAAGATTTTGGATGGACAGTTGAAATGCAGGTTAAAGCTGCAAAAATGGGTTTTAAATGCATAGAAGTACCAGTTGATTATCGAAAGAGAATTGGTGTTTCGAAGGTTACAGGCACGATTAAAGGAACAATAATGGCAGGATATAAGATTATCTGGACTATATTTAAATTGCTTTAATATTGAAAGAATGATGTACAGTTTGAAGTAGTTTATATGATTGAAGTTGTTATTGTTGGAATATATGCTGTTTTGTTGGCATTGATACTTATCTACTGTTTATTAGAGTTAAGGCTTGCCGTGCATTATCTGCGAAGTAGAAAACTATCCGAAAAGAGAATCAAGTTTTTGGAAGACTCTCCCCTCACTGATGATTTTCCCCATGTTACCATTCAATTACCAATATTCAATGAACTGTACGTTGTTGAGCGATTGATTGATCAGGTTGCTAAAATAGATTATCCTAATGATCGTCTTGAAATTCAGGTATTGGATGATTCTACTGATGAAACAGTTGGAATTTCACAGAACAAAGTAAAGGAATACAAGGCAAAGGGTTTTGACATCGTTCACATTCACCGAGTTGACCGTTCTGGATTTAAAGCGGGCGCTTTACAGAATGGAATGAAAGTTTGCAAAGGAGAATTTATAGCAATATTTGATGCGGACTTTTTGCCTCAACCAGATTTTCTAAAAGCCACATTGCCGCATTTTCAAGATACTGAAATTGGTGTTGTTCAAACCAAGTGGTCTCATATCAATAGAGATTATTCTTTGCTTACAAGGATTCAAGCTTTTTTCCTCGATGCACATTTTACAGTGGAACAAATGGGAAGAAACAGCCAGGGTTATTTTATGAATTTTAATGGGACTGCAGGAGTATGGAGAAAAGCCACCATTGAAGATGCTGGTGGATGGCAAGCGGATACCTTGACGGAAGATTTGGATCTGAGTTATCGTTCTCAAATGAAAGGCTGGAAGTTTATTTTCCTGGAAAGGGTTCTTTCACCTGCAGAATTGCCTGCGGACATGAAATCATTCAAATCGCAGCAATTTCGCTGGATCAAAGGTGGAGCAGAAACAGCAAGAAAAATTTTACCGAAAATTGTCAAGTCAGATTTGTCATTTAAACTCAAAGTCAATGCTTTCGTCCATTTGCTGAGTAGCAGTGTTTACATTCTGATCTTTACTTTGGTGTTTTTAAGTGTCCCCTTATTGATATTAAAAAATACTTTTATCGAAGCAGAATATGCGCAATATGCAGCGCCATTCTTTTTGGCCAATCTTGCGATTGTTGTCTGCTTTTTTAGTTCAAATTTGGATCGATATAAGAAAGGAAAAGGCCTTATTGAATTTTTGGTTTTGTTGCCAACTTTTCTAGTGGTAACAATGGGCTTGTCATTTCACAATGCTCTTGCTGCATTGAGGGGCTTGGCCAGAGAAACAACTCCATTTATAAGAACTCCTAAGTTCGACATTAAAGGTGTGAATGACATTTGGAAAGATAAAAAATATGTGGCACAAAAAGTTGATTGGGTGACCGTTTTGGAAGGCTTGCTCTGTCTATACTTTTTGTTTGGTTTGGTTTATGGAGTCATGCAAAACAAGTATGATTTATTCCCTGTCCATTTGATGGCTTTTATAGGGTTTAGTTATGTGTTTTATTACTCTATACGCCACGTTAGAGCCCACTGATCGACAGAGAATTTGACAAGCAACGAAAGGACTTCTCTCTCCCAAAAAATGAAATTGTCGTTGCTGCTACAAGTCTTTTTAATCCTCTTGTTTATATTGATTTTTTGATGGTTCCGATTCTATTGGAACTTTGTATATAGGGAATGAACAAAGTTTTATCATACTGTTTGATTTTTATTTTTTGGCTGGCTTTGATAGTGTTAAACTACTACATACCAAGACAGGATTTCTTTGCGCTTATATCAATATATACAGCTTTGTTTGGCCTTTATTTCGCAGGCTTTTTTGCTTTGAAAAAAAATCTTGAATTTATTAACACAGCTTTGTTTGCTGGCTTAATTGGGAGAGTCTTGCTCTTATTTGCTTTTCCAAATTTTTCAGACGACTTCTATCGCTTCTATTGGGATGGCTTATTGCTGTCCAATGGGATTAGTCCTTTTGAGCATTTGCCAGCTGCTTTTATGACTGGTGAAATGACCAATCACGGAATTTCAGGAATAAACGAAGCCTTGTTTTCTAAGCTGAATTCACCTGAATATTTCACAATTTATCCACCAGTTTGTCAGTTTGTTTTCTGGATTTCAGCCCTTATCTTTCCCAATAGTTTGTATGGTGCAGTGGTGACAATGAAGGTCTTTATGCTCCTTTTTGAGCTCGGTAGTCTCTATTTTATAATAAGACTTTTGGACCGATTTAAATTGCCAGAATTTCTTGCTTTATTGTACTGGCTAAACCCATTGGTCATCATTGAATTGACAGGAAACATTCATTTTGAAGCGGCAATGATTTGCTTTTGCCTGGGAGCTGTTTGGTTTTTGGTTCAAAACCGAGTTTGGTTTTCTGCGACAGCAATGGCTTTAGCGATTTGCTCTAAGCTGCTTCCACTTATTTTTCTTCCGTTTTTCTTGCGTCGCTTAAACAAAAAGAACATAAGATTGGGCTTTGGATCCAAGGAGGATGAAATTGATGAAGAATCAATTTTCAATAAAATTCCTTATTTAAGGAGCATGGCCTATTTTGCTTTCTGTGGAATCGTTTGTGTTTTGTTGTTTCTGCCAGTCATGAACTTAGATGCGATCCAAAACTTGATGTCTAGTGTTGATTTGTATTTCCAGAAGTTTGAATTCAATGCCAGTGTGTTTTACATTATTCGTGAAATTGGTTTTCTGGTAAAAGGCTGGGATGTCATACAAACATTTGGCCCCTTGTTAGGCTTGTTAACTTTTGCAACCATTGTGATTTTGATGTTGCTAGAAAAGAGTCTCAACACTGAAAGTCTTTTCAATATGATGATGTGGGCTTTGTTTATTTACCTTTCATTTGCAACGATCGTTCATCCTTGGTATGTTTGTCCATTGATTGCCTTTTGTATTTTTACCAATTTTCGCTTCCCCGTTATTTGGGCCATTCTAGTTCCGCTCACTTATTATACTTATTTGACCGATGCTTATCATGAAAATCTATACTTGGTTTTGATAGAATATGCGATTGTATACCTGTTTATTATTTATGAATTCTTATGCCATTCGAACCAACAAAAAGGATTTGACGGAGTTTGTACCCTTGAACGGAATTGTTTCCTGAAAGCAGAAAAGGGAAGGGATTTAGCAAGTTAATGTCCCAAAAAGCCGAGCGGGTTAGGGTGTATATAAAGAAAGAATTCAACTCAAAAAATAATAATATTTCACATAATTTGGCCCATCGAAAATTGGGGTGTCAATAGACCGGAGATTTTATTCCTGGGCACTTGTTGCTTTTTGCATCAATTTCTCAATCTGTCTTCTATGTCGCATGACGTGCAATACCGCATGTTCCATCAATTGTTCCACATCATAAA
>CALBCY010000094.1 GCA_937927195.1 uncultured Chitinophagales bacterium | reverse complement strand
TCAGGTAAGTCCGTTTCACCCAACATTTCACGCAAATCAATCTCAATTGTTCTACACAAGGCTGTCATTGGAACATCATTGATGAAATTTTCAAAAGGATCTTCACTGTTGTCACCCACAATTTCCATGGTAATGAAAACCCATGAAATCAAGACACTGAAAGGAACGACCAACCAAATCATGTTATGACCCATTTTAGCAAATTCACCAACAAGACCGAATGGCAATAACAGAATAAAAATCCAAGTAAATATTTTACTAAAATATGCATACTGTCTTGGAAATGGAGTATTCTTGATTCTTTCACACTTACCTTGCAAATTATAGCATTCCTCCAAAACAGACATCATTTCCATGTGTCTGAAATCATCGATAAAACCATTTTCTTCCATTAATTCTCTAAGTTGGTCACCTTGCTTTCGAATGATTTGAGTTGGCGTATTTTTTCTTTGATTCACACAGTCATATTCCTCCTTATTCAAAAAGCCGCCAACTTCTACATCCCAATGTTTTTTTTCAGGACTACCGGGCATCATATTCCGCACCGTCTTATTGTGTTTCAATCCAAAAGCAGACTCTTTTCTAAGATTGAGACGCAAAGCATTGATCCAAGCTATGTGGCGGTATATTAACTCCCGATGAATATCAGCCAAATGTTCTTTTGAAACATCGCCTGCGGCATGTTTGGCTGTAACAAAACTCAATACCTGATTTCCCCAAGTTCTGCTATAATTGACAATACCACCCCATATTTTACGGCCTTCCCAAAAACGATCATATGATGCGTTGTTTTTAAAACCTATATAAAAAGCCACAGCAATACCAATGGTGCTCAAAGGCAAAAAAGGGATATAAAGGCTGCTGCCCCTGTGCTCCAGAAAATGATGAGTAAAAACTATCAAACTGGCCCAAAGGGTAAAAACAAGGATGTTGAACCAGGCAAATTTAAAAATAATGTTGGGTCGAATATTTCTCCTGATATACATTGGTAAACTATTTTTTTGATTGTGAAATAATTAGAAACTCACGAAGAAACTAAAAACATTTGCAATCTATTTAATTCAACTCTTCTGTTGAAATGTTTTAAAAAATTCGAATTAGGATTTTGAATATTTTGTCCCTTGACATTTATGGTAAAATAAATTAGAGACTGTGATCAATTTACTTTCAATTTTTAACTGATCATTATTATTGATCATTTTTTGTAGATTGATTTAAAGTTTTCAGCAAACTGAATCATGTTTACATAGTCTTTCGTTTGGGCGAGAGCAAGATTGTTCTTAAAAATCAAGATCGCCTCTCCGTTGCTTTCAAGATGATGCAAACCACTAATTTCAATCAATGCTTTTAGCTTATCTACCAGAAAGACATCCATCGCTTGAACATCATCTACTTTGACGATGTAATCTTTCGGGAAGTTCTTGTAAAGTTTATAATCAATATCCTTGTGCTCAGAAATGTGCAATACTCTTTCTAAAATATCTTTTTTCTCAATTGTAAACCTCGGAATAGGGAATGGTAATTTCAACAATCCAACAGTGGTTTTATATTCATCTGGAAAAATATCTGCCCCATCTTCAAAAGTCAGGTCAATCAATTCAAAGTGGATGTCCTCATCATGATCAGAAATACAATTAAACTCCGCATCAATCGGACGAGTTTTGAAAAAGTAAAATGAATTAAAATATTCCAAGTCTTCAATGGGCTCCACTTGAAAATCCCAACCATAACTCTCCGCCATTTCTTTGAGCAAGTTTTGTCTGCGATTAAGCGGCTCGACTACATTGAGGTTGATCTTCGTCGCCAATTTATGATTGGAGGAAGAAATGTGTTTGTCTAATCCCTTAATTTTTATGCTGCCCCCAGAATTTTGTTGAATTTTTTGAAAATCATATAAGTCCTCCAATACAGTTGTTCCAACCAAACGAGTTTCAGAAAAATCAATCGTGGCATTTGCTCCTGAAGGAATTTGCGAAACCAAATTGTTGATTTTTAAAAGCCCTAAAAAATTGGCAATCCCTCTAATTTTTAAATCATAACTACCATCTGGATTCAGAACCAAGTTTGAACCAGAATCAAAAATCATTTTAAAAAATCGAGGAGGAGATACTTTTGCTAGTAAAAAATGGCTGAACAAAGCCAATAACAAACCTCCAAACAGGCCAATCAATAAATTGGTATAGAGGGTTAGAACCATTGTACCAACAAAGAAAATCAATTGCTCAATTCCATGACTATAAATTTGCTTGAACACGGCTGGTGAAGCCAATTTAAAGCCCGTATAAACCAGTAAAATTGCAAAAGCACACAAAGGAACTTGTTTCATAAGCGGACCTAAGACCACGATGAAAAGCAATAACAAAAGTCCTTGATACATATTGGACCATTTCGTTTTAGCACCATTGTGAACATTGACTGTACTTCTAATAATTACAGCGATAATTGGTAAGCCTCCAATTGCACCAGCAGCCATTGTAGCAATTCCGATGCCTGTTAAATCTTTGTTCAAATCTGTTTTTCGCTTGTAAGGATCAATTTTATCAACCGCTTTGGCAATTGCCAATGATTCAATACTTGTGATCATTAGAATAGATAAAACTGTTGTCCAAAATTCAATGGTATCAATTTTACCAAAATTGGGATGCATTATAGAATCTACAATACTATCGGGCATGTCCAATAAAAGCTTGGGGCCAACTTCATAAGCCTTTCCCAAAAAAGAAAGGGTGTGTTGTTCAAAGAAATTGAAAAAATAAACAAAAGGAATAGACAGCGCAATGACCCACATGGGGGTTGGCAAAATATGGAAAAAGCGATAACTGATTTTCGAATGAAAGAGCAATAAGAGCAATCCTGCCAGAGAAATAATTACAACAAAAGGATTGGCTTGCGGTAAGTATAAAACCGCATCAATAAGGTTTTGAATAATGCTGGGGCTTTTAGAATAAGTCCCTAAGGCTACATGAATCTGTTTGGCGAAAATGATGATTCCAATTGCAGCCAAAAGTCCATGAATCACTGAAGAGTGGAAAATATCTGCCAAACGGCCCAATTTCAACAAGCCCAATAAAACTTGAAGGGCACCAGAGACAACGACAGCTGCCAGTACATAATTAAAGGCTTGTCCTGTTCCATCGTCCATGGTTGCAATCCCTAAAAGAATTACCGCAATTACCCCTTTCGCTGGTCCATTGACTGAAATATGACCACCTCGATAAAGGGTTGTAACAACACCCCCCACAACTGCAGAAAATATTCCTGCCATCGCAGGTGCACCTGCAGCCAAGGCGATCCCCAATGAAAGCGGTAATGCAATTAGTGCCACACTCAATGCAGCAATTAAATCACTTTGCCAATTTTCTATTAATCCCTGAAAACCTTTCTTTGGTATAATCTCCATTTATTTCCTTTCCTTAATAAAATTTCAAACTAAATTCGAAACGACGAAAATAGTAAATAATCAGTACTATTTGGAATATGTGGAGATATGTTTTAGTATCAAAAGAGGTTGTATTTACACCTAAAGAGAATATTTAAACCTAAACATTTTTTTTTAGATTTCAGAATAGAAATAAAATACCAAATAAATTTTATTAAGTATACATTAAAATTGCCTACATAAATTCATCCAATTACTATTCTTTCCTATTGAAAATCAATATTTTATTACTTTATTAAACTTGGAAACCTTCTATATAAAAGTAGTACCTTGCGGCAATTTTTATTTAATTTTTTAAGGACATTATACTTGTTTCTTTAAACAATTTACTAGGCAAATGAAAAATCATATGCATCATAATGTCCCTTCCACTGGCATAAAAGGTCTTTTTGAGAACTGGAGAAACGACTTTATGGCTTCTATTAGTGTGGCCATGGTTGCAATGCCGCTGGGCCTTGGAGTAGCTGTTGCCTCGGGTGCACCACCGATTGCAGGTGTTATTTCCGCAATAATTGGTGGAATAGTTGCCACTTTATTCAGAGGAAGCCATTTGGCGATAAATGGCCCTGCAGCTGGCTTAATTACCGTCATTTTGGCTTCAATCGTTGCATTAGACGATGGAACTGGCAATACTTATAGTTATGTCTTGGCTGCAATAGTTGTCGCTGGATTTATACAAATCTTGCTTGGCTTGTTCAAATTGGGCAAATTTGCCGAAATTCTTCCTTCTACAGTTATTCAGGGAATCATGGTAGCCATTGGCGTCATCATTTTCTCGAGTCAATTGGACGAAGCTCTAGGTACTGTTCCAGCAGCCAATACCATTGAGCAATTGAAAAACATCCCCAATAGTTTAATGAATCTCAATCCTTTTGTGGCCATTATTTCGGGTTTGGGCATACTTCTTTTGATATTTCACTCCAAAATAAGTTACAAACTGTTCCATTTCTTGCCTGCTCCAGTTTGGGTGCTGGTATTTTCAATTCCCTTTGTTTATCTCTTCAACTTTTTTGAACATGGAACACTCGCATTTTTGGGTAAAAACTATGAAGTAGGGCCAAACCTGCTGATCAACATACCGACTCAATTGAAGGAAGCCATCATTTTTCCTAATTTCGATAAAATTGGAACTGTAGGGTTTTGGGTTTCTGTATTTTCAATTTCAATAATAGCTTCTATACAAACGCTTGCGATGGCTAAAGCTGTCGACAAATTGGATCCTTACCGCCGTAAAACGGATATGAATAAGGATTTGATAGGAATTGGCCTGGCAACCATGGTTTCAGGAGCAATCGGTGGATTGCCAATCATTACGGTAATAGTCAGAAGTTCGGTAAATATCCACAACAATGCAAAGACCAAATGGTCGAACTTTTTCCATGGTATATTAATGATCATTTTTATTGTTTTATTGGCACCCGTTATTCAGAAAGTACCAATGGCAGCCCTGGCAGCAATATTGGTTTTTACTGGTTTTAAATTGGCGGCTCCGAAGGTTTTCAAAGCTACTATGGAAAAAGGAATGGAACAATTGCTGTTCCTCCTTGCAACCATGATCATTACACTTTATTCCAATCTTTTATGGGGAATTCTTGGAGGTATTGTCATTACACTGATAGTACATCTTCTATTGTCTAGGGTTCCACCATTGGCCTTTTTCCAATTGATATTTAATTCAAAGACCAATATTTTTGAGAAAAAAGATGGCTCTTATGTGATGAAATTGCATGGGATTGCCAATTTTCTGTCCGTCATTAAAATTTCTAAACTATTGCGTACGGTTCCTCAAGGCAAGGATCTTAATATCGATTGTTCAAAAGCGAGATTGGTCGATTTGACTGTTCTTGAAAACCTGGAAAGTTTTAAAGAAAGTCATTCCAGCACTGGGGGATCTGTAAGCATAACAGGCTTGGAAGCTCATGTTGCCTCCACTGATCATAGATTGGCTTTGAAAAGTCTGATGAAATCTATGCCAGCCAAACTGACGCCCAGGCAGAACCGACTCCAAAACATGGCTGAATTACACAATTGGGAGTTTCGTCCAGAAGTGGATCTCGATACCACTTACCTGCGCAATTTTCAGTTTTTCGAAACCAGACCCATAGAAAGAAAAAACAACAGCATCAAGGGTTCTTATCCAAACAGCGATGCAACCTGGGAAATCAGTGACATCACTTTTGATGAGGGAGCAATGTTGGCTTCTGAGGTTTACAAAACAACAGTCCAAGTCATTCAATTGCCCTTCGAAGTTCCTGTTTTTGTCCTTGAAAAAGAAGGCTATTTCGACAAAATTTTTGATAGAATTTTGGCATTGACAGGAACAAAAGACATCGATCTTAGCCTTTTTACTGGCTTCTCTAGTCACTTTTTGCTTAAAGGAGAAAGTGAAGAAGAAATTAAGCTGTTTTTCACTAAAGATTTGATCAAATTTCTTGAGAAAGAAGACATTCACCACATAGAAAGTAATGGCGAAGCCTTGTTGATTTTCAACTATTTGCGTCAAGCAAGAACAGACGAGACCAACGAAATGCTCTCTTTTTCAGAAGAACTGGTTGAAAAATTGGCTTTAAATATCCTATTAGAACAAAATTTATTGGCCTAATAAGCTTCATTTCTTTCTTTGTATTATTTTCGCATTGTTCTTCCAATCCATTGCATGGGAAAGAGGCACGGTTCTCCAAATTAAACGCTTACTCCAGTCCGTTTTGGGCTTTAAAAATAGAATATGATAATTGATTTAAGGTCTGACACGGTAACCAAACCTACGGCTGAAATGAAAGCTTTTATGATGAATGCCCCCTTGGGAGACGATGTCTTTGGTGAAGATCCAAGTGTTCTCCAATTAGAAGAAAAAGCCGCTCAAATGTTTGGGATGGAAGCAGCCATGTTTTGTCCTTCGGGAACCATGACCAATCAAATTGCCATAAAACTGCATACACAGGCTTTGGATGAAGTCATTTGTGACAAACTGTCTCATATCTACTTATATGAAGTGGGAGGCTATGCCTACAATTCATCCGTTTCTGTCAATTTGATTGATGGAGATAGAGGACGCATCACTCCTGAACAAGTAAAAAAAGCCATAAAACCTGAGGCGGATTGGTATCCAAATTCGAAATTGGTGGTTGTGGAAAACACCTGCAACAAGGGCGGCGGAAGCTGTTATGAATTGGATCAACTTAAAGCCTTAAGCAAGTCTTGCAAAGCCAACAATTTGGCCTTTCATTTGGATGGTGCGAGATTGATGAATGCTCATGTCAAAACAGGAGTTTCAACTGGAGAATTCGGCGCACAGTTTGACAGTATTTCACTTTGTTTATCCAAAGGATTGGGCGCTCCGATTGGTTCGGTTTTGGTCGGCACCAAAGATTTCATCAAACGTGGTAGAAAAGTCAGAAAAGTAATGGGCGGCGGAATGAGACAGGCTGGAATTTTAGCTTCAGCTTGTGTCTATGCACTTGATAATCATGTGGAAAGATTGGCAGAAGATCATTCAAAAGCAGCTGCTATTGGACAATTGCTAGAAAGCAAAAACTATGTCAATGAGGTATTGCCAGTCGACACCAATATCATCATTTTCAAATTGAATGATAAAATGCCTGGAAGTGATTTCATCCAAATCCTCGAAAACAACCATATCAAAGCAGTAGAATTTGGCCCTCAGATGATTAGATTCGTAACGCACTTAGATTTTACCAAGGGAATGTTGGAAAAAACTTTGGAAACGCTGGATGGCATTTCATTGTAAAAACTAAAAAAATCCCAAGATCAAAAGGATTATTGGCCCAGACAAGCTGCAATAAATTGCATGTATTTTTTTCTTATGTGAAATGAAATGACATTTATTCATTCTCCACTCCCTCGTTTCTATAATACTTTGTACTATTTCTTATCTTTGTCGCTCATTCTTAAATCCGTTCTGCATTGTTTGAAAAAATCATTTCCTGGTTCAAATCCGAAGATCAACAGGATACTGTCTTACACTTTGGCCGTTATAGCGATTCTTTTAAATCAGATAAACAAGTTGAATATTGGAATATTGCGCTTTCTGAGTTCGAAAAAAGCAACTATTTAGAGGCATATAACAATTTTTTCACCTATTTGCTTGATGAAAAAGAAGGCAATGTAAAATATACTATAACAGGGGAAGAAATTGGATTTGAAATTTATCAAGGTTCCAAAGTAGTAAAAGGCAAAACCAACAAAGATCTATTTCAAGCAGAAGTAATATTAGCAGAATATAAAGACCTCAATCTTGCTGTAATGCGAAAGTTGCTTGAAATGAACTACACGCTTCAATACAGCAGGTATTCAATCAATGACAATAAAATCAGCTTAAAATTTGACAGCAGTACCCTTGACGGATCTCCTGAAAAAATTTACTATGCCTTAAAAGAGGTCGCAATTAAGGCAGATAAATTAGATGATTTGTTGCTCAATGAATTTCCAGGTTTGGAACAAGTTGACAACTTTCATGTGGAAGAGGTTAATTCGAAGGAAAAGGAAATTAAAATTGAGTTTCTACAGAAATGGATTAGGCAAACTTTGACCAGGATCTCTAAAATTGACCGACAGCGATTTGAAGGATCTATTTCCTACATATTGCTCAATTTGGCTTATAAAATTGATTACTTCCTTTTACCGCAAGGTAAGTTGATGAATGAAATAGAAAAAATTCATGGAATCTTCTTCACCAATTTTGAATTGTCAAAGGTTGAAAGGAACAATCAAATTATTAAAAGCTTTGAAAAGATTCTCGCTTGGTCAGATGAGGAAATAAAACGTGAATTATATAAGGTCAAAGCAACTTTTGGAGTTACCAATCCAACAGCTCATACTTCCGTCGTTCAAGTCCTTGAAGAGGAAATGAAAAGTATTGATTGGTATAAAAAGAACAACCAAAATGATATGGTGGTTCTGCACATGGAATACATTTCATTGTACTCTTTGTTTAACTTTGGATTGCGAATGCCTTCCAGATTACTTTTTGACATCCTTATTGAAGTGGCGAATCCAGATTTTTACAAGGCTCTTAATTTTAAAGAATCACTTTATGATCCTGAGGGTGAAAAATTGAATGGTCCTATTTTACAAAAAAGGCTGAAGCACATTGTTTCTACAGCAGAACAGAAATATCCCCAATTGGGTTTTGACAATACAAAACTCTCTTTCAATAGCCGCCCTGAGTTTATGGAAAGTATGTTGGGTGAAATAAAAAAACTGAATTTTAATACCGTTAGCTAATAGGGGAATATGCAGGGAGTAATTGATTTATACAAGAATGTAGTGATACAAATTTCGACACCATACGGAAATGGTACGGGGTTTTATTTAAAAAACTACAACTTAATTGTTACGAACGAGCACGTTGTAAGAAACAATTCGGAAATCGTTGTCAATGGCCAATTATTCCCAAACACATTGGCTAAAATTTTATACACCGATCCTCATTATGATCTTGCACTTGTTGAGGCACCTGCCAATATCGACCTTCCAGAAGTTCACTTAGCCGAACCAGGCAATTTAAAAGATGGCGACCAAATCGTCGCTTTGGGGCATCCTTATGGATTAAAATTTTCTGCCTCTCAAGGAATTATTTCGAAGGCAGCTCGTTGGCAAAATGGAATAAATTATATTCAAATTGATGCCGCGATAAATCCTGGCAACAGCGGAGGCCCCTTGGTAAACAAAGATGGTAAAGTTTTAGGTATAAATTCATTCATAATAAAAGGCGGTGACAATCTTGGTTTCGCCCTGCCAGCAGAATATCTCAAAAAAGCGATTGATGATTATAAAGAGCATGAAGGCAAACTTGCACAACGCTGCCCGTCTTGCTCAAATATCGTTATAAAAGAAGAATTGAGTTCCGACTATTGCCCGCATTGCGGAAAAGAGTTGAACTTTCCCAAGTTTCAAGAATATCAAACGCATGGAAGCGTCCAAATGATTGAAACCATAATTAGCACGATCGGCAAGGATGTAAAGCTGACTCGCCGAGGACACAATATGTGGGAAATTAGCGAAGGCAGTGCAACCATTCGAATCACTTATGTTGAAAGAACAGGTTTCATAATCGGCGATGCACACTTGGTGAGATTGCCTCAAAAAAACATTGGAGACTTGTACTCTTTTTTACTGGAAGAAAATCACGATTTGCGAGGTTTGGCTTTTAGTATCAACAACCAAGATGTAGTTCTATCATTTATTATTTTAGAAAAGTATTTCAATCTTGAAACGGCACTACCAATTTTTGAAAACCTGATCAAGAAAGCCGATTATTACGATGATATTTTGGTTGAAAGATTTGGAGCTATATGGAAAGATCCTGACGAATAAAACCCCTGATAATAATTGCCTAAGCGATTTTCAAATTAAAGTCAGTTAAGTAGGAATCATTGTCACTTTCATTGTTTAGTAAAGTCTTAGAAAGTGTAAAAGAAAATTTACTTCCAACATTAACTTCTGACTCCACCCATATCTTCCCACCATGTTGTTCCACTATTCGGTCACAAGTTGCCAAACCAATACCTGTTCCCTTAAACTTTTCTTGTCCAGCGTGAAGTCTTTTAAAGGGTTGAAAAATAGAAGTTAAATGTTTGTTGGGTATTCCTATTCCATTATCAGTAATCGTAAACAGCCAATGGTTATCTTTTTCAATTGACGATACGGAAATTTTGGAAGCTCTATTGGCTTCATTGTATTTCATTCCATTAGAAATAATGTTTTGAAACAACTGGACGATCCTACTTGTCATTAAAGGCAATTCAACATTTTTTGACAACCCGGAAACATCGATTATTGCTTTGCTTTTTTGAATTTGGTTTTGAAGGTTACCTATTGCAGAATCAATTACACTTCCAATTTCGCAGTAATCATATTGTTCATTTTGATCCATCGATAGTTGAGAATACTCTAAAATGTCTTCAATCAAATGATCCATATTTTCAGCCGAGCTTTCTATAAAGTCCATAAATTTCAAGCTATCCTTTGAAACGATTCCAGCTTGCAAATCCCTTTTCAACAGTTTCGAGAAACTAACAATGGTTCGAAGCGGTTGCTTTAAATCGTGAGAGGTTACGTAAGCATATTGTTCCAGTTCCCTGTTACTCTCCAAAACTTTTTCCTGAGCCAGCTTCAAATCATGAGTTTGCAATCTAATTTGTTCATTTTGTTTTTTAACTCTTGTCAAATATTTGTTGTTCAAAAATGAAAAGACAAAAGCCAATGAGGAAGCCAGAAAATAAAACACTAAGCAAGCAACTAAATAAAATCCAGTAGAATATTCAACTCCATTTTTCCACATACTTTCAGCTGGATCGGTCGTAACAAATTGATAGATCGCACAAAGAGAGACTATTATATACCAAATGACTCCAGACTTAAAATTGCCAATCAAAAAGGCTAAAACTGGCACAAAGAGTAATAAAATCAAATCCATTGAAAAGATTTTACCCGTATCAAAACTCAAAGTGTATAAGGAAAGAAACAAAACCAACACCAATAAATTCATAGAAAGTTTCAAATCTTTCGTGAATTTAAAAATTGCTATTATACTTATAATTGCAATTGTTAAATAGGCAAGAGGTAAATCTATTTGAACCAAACCGGCAGAGATCACAGCCAATTCGAATAACAATGCGACCACCATGGCCAAAGCCATATAAACAAATATCAGGCTCTTCCAATATAAGTCTGCATCCAAATTAGGATCAACCGAAACAAACCAGGCCCCCATCTTTTTCAACATAATCAAATTAAATTTCTACCATATATTTTACGTTTTCCATTTCTGTTAGTTACAGGAATCTAATTCTATCACAAACGTTCAAAAGGTAAATCGAAGATTAAATGTGGATTATCTATTTATTTGGAGGGCAATAAATTTATTCAAATAAATATTTAGAATTATAAAAGACTGGACAAAATAAGTAGGCAAGAATTATTCAAGCAGTTTGTAATTTAAAATTGGGAATTTTTGAGTCATTTTCATTGGAATCCATGACCAAAGTTTTTGAAAGTGTAAAAGAAAATTTACTCCCAATCTCAACTTCAGACTCTACCCAAATTTTTCCTCCATGCTGCTCAACTATTCGATCGCAAGTCGCTAAACCTATTCCTGTTCCTTTGAATTTTTGTTGACCAGAATGCAATCTTTTAAATGGCTGAAAAATTGAGGTTAAATGTTTGTCAGGTATTCCTATTCCATTGTCTGAAACTGTAAACAACCAATAACTGTCCTTTTCAACTGAAGATATGGTAATTTTTGATGCTCTATTGGCATCTCTGTATTTCATTCCATTAGAAACAATGTTTTGAAACAATTGTATGATCCTAGTGGTCATTAAAGGTAATTCTGCATCTTTCACCAAGCCTGAAGTATCGATGATTGCCCGACTGTTTTGAATTTGGTTGTGAAGGTTGCTTATCGCAGAGTCAACAACATTTCCAATCGGACAATAGTCATATTGTTCGTTTTGGTCCATGGTCAATTGTGAGTATTCCAAGATGTCCTCAATGAGTTGATCCATATTATTCGCTGAGCCCTTAATAAAATTCATGTATTGCTTAGTATCCTCTGAAATAATTCCTTCATTGATGTCTTTTTCTAGCAATTTCGAAAAACTAATGATGGTTCTGAGTGGTTGTTTGAGATCATGAGAAGTAACATAAGCATATTGCTCTAACTCTCTGTTGCTTTCCAAAACCTTTTCCTGCGCTATTCTAAGGTCTTCAGCCTGAGTTCTAATTTGATCATTTTGATTTTTGACCTTTGATAAGTATTTATTGTTTAAAAATGAGAACACAAATGCAAAAGAAGAGGCTGTAAAATAAAAAGCTATTGTGATAACTATATAATAACTTGCAGAGTAGAAAACACCGTTTTTCATAACTCCGTCTAATTGGTCCGTGGTATAAAATTGGTATCCAGCACACAAACTAATTACTACATACCAAAACACCCCAGACTTTAAATTGCCCATCAAAAAAGCCAGAATTGGCAAAAATTGAAGAAAAATTGAATCCAAAGAAAATATTCCACCCGTTGTAAAGCTCAATGGAAGCATTGCTATAAAAACACCAAGAATCAACAAGTTAATTCCAAGATTGACATCTCCGGTATATTTAAATATTGCTAGAACTGTAAGAATCGAAAAAAGGAGGTAATTGACAGGAAAATCTGTTTCAATAAAGCCAGAGTAGATCACAAACAGCTCTATTGAAATTGTCAGTAGAACTGTAAGAGTGATATAAACAAATATCAAGCTTTTCCAATATAAATCTGCTTCCAAATCGGGATCAACCGAAACGAACCAGTTTTCAATCCTCCTTAACATAATTAAAAATTGTTCTCTATATGTATTACGATGGATAATTGTTCTAAGTTACATTAGAAGTAAATGGCTATGAAGTGATAACATATGAAAAACTATACCACAATCAAATAGGGAAAAATAGATCAATTTGGGAAGAGTTAAATTCAGTATAAGATAGCCAAAGTAACAATAATTTAGCTGGTCAAACTAAGTGTAGCCATTCAATTGAACATCATTGACTTAAACAATAAAAAAATCAATATCAATCAATAATCCATTTCAAAACAGCACTTTGCTTTTCATCATTCTTGTTTTTTTTCACATAAATAAAAAGCTCTTTTGACTGCGGAATTTTAAATTCCAATTCATATAAATCTTTTGAAACTTCTTTCATATTTGTCCATTTTCCATCTGTAACGATCGAAGCCTTTTCAGTTTGCGGAATGTAAATAGTGAAACGATAAGTTTTGTTTCTCTTCAAATCTTCAAAAGGACTCATTAACTGGACATCGTATTCTTCAAACTTTTTATACTTTGTAGGGAATCGAGATTTGGTCCCCGATTTACTTTTCAATCCAAATTGACCAAAACTGTTAAACATTTCATCATTTGCTTCTTTCCCATAAAGTCTAACTTTCCACAAACCAGCCTTCGGTAAAAGAAAATCAATCTGCCAAACATCACTTTCTATTCTTTGGCTAAAACAGGCTCCTTCTATTTTATTGCCCCTTTGATCATACAAGTTGGCTTTTAAATCTACATCCTCACGTGTTTTAACTTTTATAGAATATGAACTACCCGTTTCATTGACCTTTTTAATCGGAGTCATTAACTCTATGTCATAAGTAAAAAAGTTTTTACGCATTTCAGGCAAATCCTTAAATTGATCTTTTGAAATCGGCCTGTCCAATAATTGCCACATTGGTTCATCCGGATAATGGGAATAAACAAACTTGTATGGTTCTGGAAACAAATAATTGGAAGTATATTTTTTGACAAATTTCCTATTTTCAATAAAACCAGCATCCCAGGTAAGATCCAGTAAATACCATTGTCCATCACATTGAACAGCATTCCAACTGTGCTTTTGACGATTCATATCTTCTCGATCAAACAGGTTAAAGCCATAGCCACGCGAATAACCGCTGATTCTATCAGACTTCAATCTGGCCATTTCACACATTTTATCAAACAAATTAGAATAGCCTGAGCAAATGGCCGTTTTATATTTCAAAACCCGCTCATAATCCTGGGAAGGATGATTGCCACTCATATAGGCTTTGACATCGTAACTAATGTTGTTGGTAATCCAATCGTGGAACAAGCGAACCAGATGGCGTTCATTTTTTGCTTTCTGCTTGAAATATCCAACCAACTCTGGCAAATACCGCTGCGGATTTTTCGCAATCGATTTTTGAATATTGGACGGAACTTTCAGCGCTATCGGATCTGGCTTGTCAACTAAATTATGAGCTATTGGTGCTTCCGATGAAATGACTGAAATTTCAGCATTGATTTCAACAAAGAATAAAATTCCTATGAATAAAAGAAATAAACAATTCGTAGTTTTCCGCATTCAGTAATAATGATTTTTATTATAACGCAGAAAATTAGATTTTAGCACCCTGCTCAACAGGATTTTTAGAAGAAGCCATTAGGCTTTTGTGAAAAGAATCAATTTAGGAAGGGTAAAATACCTTTTAGCATTTCAATTATTTATAAAGAAAAGCCGAAGTATTTGACAAATCGCCTTGCCACATTTTTTCTAGTCAATGGACAGGAAAAAGCACAAGGACGGAATAAATCGCAGCGCCACAAAATTGGGATTGATTCTTTTAAGCTTTACTCAATTGTTCATTTTCACATTCAATTGTTCAATTGTTGGCATCGCTCAGAAGGTAGGCTTTTATAAACGGATTCAAGTCTCCATTCAAAACAGCGTCAGTATTATTGGTTTGATGGCCAGTACGGTGATCTTTAACACGACGGTCATCAAGAACGTAAGATCGAATTTGACTTCCCCACTCTATTTTCATTTTACCAGCTTCTAGCACATCACGCTCAGAATTTCTCTTTTCTATTTCAAGTTGATACAATCTTGCCTTTAGCATTTTGATGGCTGTTTCTCTGTTCCTCAACTGAGAGCGATCTTGTTGGCATTCTACGACCAATCCACTGGGCAAATGTCGAAGCCGAACTGCAGATTCAGTTTTGTTTACATGCTGTCCCCCTGCTCCACTAGAACGGAAAGTATCCCAATCCAAGTCGTCAGATTTGACTTCGATTTCAATGGTATCATCAACGATTGGATATATAAACACAGAAGCAAAGGAGGTCTGTCTTTTTCCTTGAGCGTTAAACGGCGAAATCCTGACCAAGCGATGAACTCCATTTTCACTTTTCAAATAGCCATAGGCCAAATCTCCGACAAATTCTAAATCTACCGACTTGACTCCAGCAACGTCGCCGTCTACTCTAGCCAATTCTTTTACCTTAAAACCATTTTTTTCGCCCCACATGATGTACATCCTGCAAAGCATTTCCGACCAGTCGCAACTTTCAGTTCCGCCAGCACCAGCATTGATTGTCAATTGTGCTCCCAATTGATCTTCTTCCTTGTTTAAGGTTGATTTATACTCTAATTCTTCAAGAGTTTGAAGAACCTTTTCATAATCCTTTTCAACTTCTTCTTCGGTAACTTCTCCGTCCTTATAATAGTCGAACAAAACTTCAAAGTCTTCCACGGTCGAAGCCGCAAAATCATATGATTTTATCCAAAATTTCACGCTGTTCATGGACTTTATAATACCTTGAGCTCTTTGTGGATCATCCCAAAAGTTGGGGTCCAAGGTATGAGCTTCCTTGTCCTGTAACTCTAAATGCTTTTTCTCGACGTCAAAGATACCTCCTCAAAGCGTCAAGTTTCTCAGCTAGCATTTTTATAGTATCCTGAGTAACTGCCATAGTTTTAATTTTTATTTAATATGCTTTTAATTTAGGCTTCTAATTTAGGCTTTTGGCTGTTAGCTTTTGGCTGTTAGCAATCACTGCCACTGCTTTTCGCTAATCGCAAAAGAAGCTAAAGGCTAAAGGCCAATAGCTAAAGGCCCTCTCCTAAGCTATTTTATCATTATCTTTTGAACATCTGCCATATTTCCACCCTCAACTTTCAAAAAATAAATTCCTGCTGTAAAATTAACAGCATTAATAGATATTTTGTTTTTTCCGGGATTTATTTCACCCTCAAAAACAGAATAAGTTTTTCCATTCAAATCTGACAGGCTAATTTGTCCATCAAAAGCGAACAACGATTCTATTTCAACTACAATTTTTTGACTGGCTGGATTGGGATAAATAGCACTAATGAGGCCAGTTGCTTCTAGCTGAGAAATTCCAACGATCATGCTATCGATCATCATTGTATCGACCATGGTAGTATCAATTTGCATTGTATCAACCATCATGGTGTCTATTGCCATCGTATCTGAAAATTGTTTTAAACCATTGTATACATTAAAGTCCCAATAACCTTCAGGAGCTGTAATCGGACGGACCATCGTCTTTCCAGAATTACTTGTTGCCTCGATGAAATATTGAACATTTGTACTATCCAATTGGACAGGAATTCCTGCTAGCCAATTGTTGTTGTCATCAAAAGTCATAGGCAAACTTTGATAGGTTGAATCTGCATGGATTCTATAGCTTATGGTTGCCGATGCAATATCGGACCTATGTCGAATAAACGCAGACAGATCATAAGCATTAAAATTTGAAGAATCGACCGCATCATCCAATGGATTGTGAACAATCAAAAGTGGATCGTCTGTGTGAACAAGCTTTGTAATACAGTGCAGTGCTCCTGAAGCTGGAATTATTTGATTGCAATTAATTCCAATAATATTATAACCAGGAAGTATCTCTCTGTAAAGGTCTAAGGCAAACTCTTGATCTGAAGAACCATAAACGGGAACAAGAACCGTTTTATTGATGAAAATACTATTTGTGAAAGTTCTATAATATCCATTTTGATCGGGATAATCTCCATCTTGGTCCGCTGGAGCAGGAATTCTTATAATATCATATGGTTCCCCAAAAATACTGACAAAATTGTTTTGAATGTATTCAATGTTCTCTTCAATTTGCGGTCCATCCGCTACACCTGTAGGATATTCACTAATTAGAATCGTTTCTTCATCTATCAACTTCATGTGCATATCAATGTGATGAATCGCATCATAAGGCAAATTGGTCATTTTAATAAATCGGGTAATGCCCATATAATCATACATTATTTCATCAATCTCTTCTTCTGTATGATCAGGGTAATCGACATTGTTGTATATCCCATTCCCATCATTTTCATCCAATACCAAATTCGAACTAAATCCTGTTCCCATTCCATCCACCATAAAATTACCACCTGTATGAACCAGGTTATTGGGAGATTCCAGCGTTTGGTAAAGCGGTAAATCAAACAGTTCTGCAACATAGGTTGGGACATTGTCATCCAAAGGTCGCGGACGGTTATAAATCCAATCAATCAGCAAAAGAGAATCAACTTCATTGGTATAGACATTCCATTGTCCAAAATCTCTAATCCAAATAGAATTGGTATTTTCATTAATGAAAGTAACATTGCTGGTGTCCACTCCTCCACCTGAAAGATAGTTGACAACACTTGTTGGATTATTGGTTACAATAACTACTTCAACTTCCTCTTTGGCATGTTGAACAATTTGTCTTAAAATGTTTGGATAAGATTGCCAAGCCAGCACCAAGGCATCGGCTTCTTCCCATTCAGCTGCTGTTCTTACAGGCGAAGTAGGCGAATTGACAATTCCTGTTGCCTGAACATTTCTTAAATAGGCATCCATCAATGGAATTTCAGCCTCCGTCATTCCTTTTGGTAAGTGAACTGGGGATTGAGCTTGAATTTGGTTTATTTCACCAAAAATAAAAATTGCCAAAAGCAATGTTAAACAAGTTTTAGAAAGTCTCAAATGGGAAAAATGCATCTTTTATTTGCTTAATTTTAATGTAATCTGTTTTTAGAATAATAGAAATAATATCAAATCGAACCTCTTTCTCAATTTGAAATTCTTCCATATACTTAGCAGCCAATTTGGCTATTTTTTTTTCTTTTAAATGATCAACTGAATCTTCTGGTAGTCCAAAAAGTTCGTTTTTCCGAGTTTTCACCTCCACAAAAATCACCAAGGAATCTTTTTCTGCAACAATGTCCATTTCAAGCCTTCCAAAGCGCCAATTCTTGTGTAATATGTTATAGCCGTCCTTTAATAAAAATTCAACAGCAATTTCTTCTCCACGATCGCCAAAAGCTTTGTTGTGTGCAAGATATTCCTCTTCCATAAATTTTGTGATTAAATATCGCATTGTTCGACCAAATCGACACAATACCGCATTATTAGTGGTTTTATGTCCGTTAAGATACAGATTTCATCAATATTATTTCCATTTCAATTAAATATTCAAAAGCCATTAAAATGGAAGAAAGGAATTGCTTATATTGTTCATTATTACAATTAATCTAAACAAAATTTTATCCACCCAAATTACTTAATATGATGAAAAAGTCTACTATTTTCTGTTTTTTACTAATGTGCCTGCCGTTTGCTTTGCAAGCACAATATGCCGCCGAATTCTTTGAAGATGGCGCTCTTCCTAGCGGCTGGTCTGTAGAATCCGCAGCAAGCGATGGAGGATTTATTGTTGGCTCATCGACTGATGTTAGTTCAGCGGCTTTTGCTGTTCCTGAGCGAACTGGAGTTATTGCGACAAATGACGACGGCTGTAATTGTGACAAAAACCAAGAATATTTGAATCTTCCAACAATGGATATTGGAAGTTACGATGGAACGGTTACAATTTCTTTTGATTTCTTCTTCTTTAATGGGGATTATCAAGGAAATAACGAACAAGCTTTTGTTGAATACAAGACTTCAGGATCTGGAGAATGGGTCGCAGAAGAATTGGTTACAGCAGCTAATAATACCTCTTGGGTTAATGGCTATACAATTGAATTGAGTGGTTTGTCAGGACAAACGCTTGACATTCGTTTTAAATACACAGATGGCACTGGCTGGAACTATGGATTAGCTCTTGACAATGTAACTGTTTATGGTGAACTCTTGGCTGTAGATTTATCTTTGTTAAATGCATCATTACCGGAACTTGCAGTAGTTGGCGGACAGGGTGCTTCCATTTCTGTAATCAATGTAGGATCTTCAAACATTACTTCTTTTGATTTGGAATACAGTGTAAATGGTGGAGAAACAATTGTTCAATCAGAAGACGGATTCAATGTTAATATGGAGACGTTTGAGTCTTTTACATTTGAATTAGATGAGGACATTCCAGTTCCAGCAGAAGGACCTTATGAAGTTGAATTTATGCTTACAAACATCAATGGAGGGGACGATGATAATGTTGATAACAATTCAGCTAATGCATCGTTTTTTGCAGTAGGAGAAATTCCTGAAAAGTTTGTTCTTTTAGAAGAGGCTACTGGTACATGGTGTGGATGGTGTCCAAGAGGGCACGTTTTCAATGAGTACATGGAAGATAATTATGAAAATGCAATTATTGTTGCAGTTCACAACGATGATCCAATGGAAGATGCTGAATGGGATGCTACTATCGGAAATTATATTGGTGGCTACCCAAGTGGTGTTGCTGACAGAGCTTTAGAGGTAGATCCTGCTGATTTTGAACCAGTATTCTTAAACAGAATTGCAAACGATGTTCCAATAGCATCTGTAGGAGTTGTTTCTGGATGGGATGCTGATAGTCGTCAAATTACAATTCAAGTATCTTCAGAATTTATCTTGGATAGATCGACTGAATATAGAATGAATGCCATGATTGTTGAAATGGAAGTAACAGGAACAAGTTCAGGTTATAATCAAGTTAACTACTACAGTGGTGGTGGTGCTGGCGCTTTAAGTGGCGGTGGTGTTGACTATGCAGCAGGTGGAGATCCAATTCCAGCAGGTCAAATGATTTACGATCATGTTGGACGTAAAATTTTAGGAACCGCTTGGGGAAAAGATTGTAGCTTACCTGATGCAATAGAAAAGAATGAAGAATATACTTATGAATTTGCGTACACACTTCCAGCAGGTTACGATGAAAACCACATCAGAGTTATTGGTTGCGTACAAAAATATGATGATGCTATTTCAAATAGAAATGTAATCAATTCATTTCAAGCAGATTTAAGATTAGACCAATCAATATTTGCAGTTTCTGCTTTTGATTTAGATCAAGATAACAATGATGAATTCAATATTGAAGTTACTGATCAGTCAGTTAACGCTGCTGAATACAGTTGGGATTTTGGTGACGGAAGTGATCCTATTTCAGGTGAAGGCCCACATGATTACACTTATGAAAGTTCTGGAAATTATGTTGTTACATTAACAATTACTGATGAAAATGGTGAGGTTTCCTCTTCATGTAACAGAGTGTTTGTACCTGGTCCTCCAGTTGGAAATCTTTCAGTTAGCCAAGTTGATGGAAACTCATCCAATGTTTCAATTGACGCTAATGTTGATTTTAATAGTACAGATCCTGACGAGACTATTATTGATTTAGGAGATGGTTCTGATCCTGTAAGTGGCAATATTTCTTCTTACACTTATTCTGAAAATGGTACTTATACAATTACCTACACAATTAGTAACCAATATGGTGAAAGTGTTTATACTGAAGAGGTTGTTGTTGCGGAAGTTCCATCGGGAACCTTGGATGTTGTTCAATCTACTGAAACAACTGCTGATGTTAGTGTAAGTACAACTGAAGCTTTTGGAGAAGATTTTGCTATCAACTTTGGTGATGGTTCAGAAACAATTAGTGGTGAAATTCCAACTGATTATTCTTATACTGCAAATGGAGATTATACCATTACTTATATTATGACAAATGAGTTCGGGACAACTGAAGTAACTCAAACTGTTACAGTTGCAGAAGCTCCAACGGCGGATTTTGAAATGGTTCAGGATGGCAATTCTGTTTCAGTTACTGACATGTCATTGTTTGCAACATTGTGGGCATGGTCATTTGGAGATGATTCAGATCCAGTTGACGTTCAAGCGCCAGAAGAACATACTTATGAATTCAATGGTGAATACCAACTTTGCTTGGTCGCTAAAAATACTGTTGGACAAAATCAAGCATGTAAGACTGTTTCTATTACGAATGCAACAAATGTTGGAATAAGTGAATTGACTTCAATCAATTCTTTAGAAGTATTCCCAGTTCCTGCAGTTAACGAAGTTACTATTAGATTCAACGTTTTAGAGAATGACAACTTCAATGTTGAAATTCTAAACATCGTTGGTCAAAGAGTTGCGCTAGTTAGCAATAGTGAATTAACAGTTGGTGAACAACAAATTAAGGTTGATACAGGAAACTTCGCAAATGGAGTTTATTTCGTTAAGATCAACAGTAATGACAAATCAAGCAATCAACGCTTTGTAATTAGTAAATAATTTTACTAATAGAAAAATATTGAAAGGTGTGCCATAAAAATGGCACACCTTTTTTTATTGCATTACTATTAAATGTTACTTTTGTTATTGTAATTTATTGTTTTTACTTTCAAATTGAAACTCAATAAAATGAAAAAGATATTTAATTGCTTACTTTTCATGCTTTTTGGACTTATACTACAAGCTCAATTAGCCCCAAATAGTATTTCTCCAAACTTTGCCCTTCAAGATATTGCTGGTGTTAACCACGTATTGTATTCTGAGTTGGATGCAGGTAAAACCGTGGTTCTAGCTGCTTTTGACGCTGCTGATTTGGTCAGCAGTTGGAATTACCTTCCAGGTCTTAATACAGCAAATGATGCATTAGGCCAAAATGGTGACAACAGCGTTTTCTTTTTAGCCATCGAAACGACAGATGTTCCCAATTCGGATTTAACAGATCCAACTGTTTTTGGAACCTCTTGGATGGACCAGCTCAATTTCCCAATTGTTAACAATTCTGGAACTTTCGCCAATGATTTTCTTATTGGCGCATCTTTCCCGTATGTATATGTGATTACGCCAAATAGAATCGCAAACACACTAGATGCGGTTGCTATTTTAGATGATCCTGTCGGGATCATATCAGCAGCTGCAGATCCAGCAAACTACAATAATTTAGTTCCTGCCGGAACCAATAATATTGGCGTGCTCTCTTATGAAGGAGCAGCTGACTTTTGTCAAACCATTGCTCCTAGCTTTAAGATTCAAAATTTAGGAACTGAGCCTGCCATTCAACTGACCTCCTTTACCGCTACACTTTTCAATAACAACAGTCCCGTTCAAGTTTTAGAATGGACTGGAGTAATGACTCCATATACGATCGAAACACTTGATTTTAATCCAGTTGAATCTGATGACGACCTAAATTTAAAGCTTGTCTTGAGTCTTCCTAATGGCGTTGCAGATGAGTTCAGTGATAACAATGAATTCACTGTTTCTGTTGGAGCTGTTCCAAACATTGGAACATCGTCTTTAGAAATGAATTTAACAACAGACAATTCCTCTAGTGAATTTACCTGGAGAGTTGAGAATTCAACGGGTTCTATTGTTTATCAAAACGGAACCTTACAAAACAATACAGATTACAATGAAACTTTTAATTTTGCCAATGACGGATGCTACACATTCATTATGGAAGATTTAGGTGGTGATGGTCTTACGGGGTCTGGAAGTATTTCTTTGACATTCAATGGAACAACCATTCCAGTTACTGCTAATTTTGGACAGCTTGCTGAAATCGGATTTGAAGTTGAAACACCTGTTCAAAATCCTCCACAAATTGAAGTGGTCGCCAATATCAATGGATTGGGATTGTTTACAGCAAATGTTGTAACCCAAGACGATGTTGCAAGTTATGATTGGACATTCGGTGATGGTGGCACTGGCATGGGCCAGAGTGTAGAGCACCAATATGGAACTGAAGGGCAATTCACCATAACCGTAACTGCTACCGGCACAAACGGATTGGTAACAACTGAAACAGTTATGATTGCGGTGACCTTTCCAGAAGAACCAACTTCAGCCACTGCGGCATTTACAGTTACTCAAACTCCTGGTAGTAATCAAACCATTTTGATTGAAGATAATTCAACTTTTGCTCAAAACTATACTTGGAATTTTGGAGATGGAACAATTGTTACAGTTGCAGAACCAGGCTCTTATACCTATGCTGAAAATGGAACTTTTATGATTTGCCTAGAAGTAAATAATAATGAGGTAGACACGATAAGTACAGCCTGTGAAACGATAACGGTAACAGATGTTATAACCGGCTTGGATGAACTGAATGAGTTAAACAATTTGAAAGTCTATCCAACTCTTGCTAAAAATCTTGTAACGATAGAATACAGCTTACTAAGCCAAACAGAAAAACTTAGCCTTGACATTTATGATCAAAGCGGAAGATTGGTTCAAAACATTCCAACCAACTTTCAAAACATTGGTTTAAATAGATTGAACTTAAATGTTGTAGATTTCAATGCTGGCCTATACTTCGTTAAAGTTGCAAATGCTCAAGGTGGAATGGTACAAAAATTTATAGTACAATAAAAAAAATCTATGTGTCCTATGTGTCCTATGTGGTTCAAAATTACAAACCACTCAGAAAAACATAGGACACCTAGTTTTTTACTCCGTTAATTTGCAAATGCTCAAGGTAGAATACTACAAAAATTTATAGTACAATAAAAAAAATCTATGTGTCCTATGTGTCCTATGTGGTTCAAAATTACAAACCACTCAGAAAAACATAAGACACCTTGTTTGTTACTCCATTAAATTGCAAATACTCAAGGTGGAATACTACAAAAATTTATAGTACAAAAAAAAATCTATGTGTCCTATGTGTCCTATGTGGTTCAAAATTACAAACCACTCAGAAAAACATAAGACAACTTGTTTGTTAAAGGCTTTCTTTCCCTATCAAACCATTCACTTTCCATCCATCATTGGTCCTTAGCAAATAGACTTCCGTTTCATGTTGCTCATTGATCATTGTACTAACCTGAGCCGTCTTTTTATCAGAGTCTATGTCATGGATTGAAAACTGATCGATGTGATCTACTGGTATAGCCATTGCAGATTCAAGAGCATTCTCTGAGGAATATCTTGCTGCTAATGAAATATCTTCTTTTTTCAATGCTTCAAGGAAAACGAAAACAGTATTTTTCACTTTTTCCAAACGTTCTTCTTCTTGAACAGGAGGCAATTCATTGCAACCTAGGTATTTTACCATACAACATCCAATAAGAATTAGAACGATAGCAATTTTGAAATAGTCGTTTTGGCGCATAACTATCTTTTATTGGTATCGAAAATGTATCTTCCATCAGATTCTACGGATATGGATGGTAATTGTTTGCGCTCTTCAAAATGCTCATATCCCCTTTTTATTTCTTCCCAAAAACTCAACAGTCCAGAATTATCCCGTTCCAAATAACATTTTATCTTGTATCGAAGGCTGCTCATTTTACAAGGAAAAACATGAACAGGAATATCCCTTTGTCCTGCATCTCTTGCATTCAACAAAATCCAATAAAACTCCTCAATCGGGTCATCCTGAATAGAAACACAACCTGCTGATACACAATCTCCATGAATCATAATCAGGTTGCCGGGCTTGGCAGGATTGCTTGTTCTGATTTTATCAGAAGCATTGGGATAATTAATTTGAAGTGAAAGATGGTATTTGCTGCTGGGATTAAAATGAGATATTCTATAAAATCCTTCTGGAACCTGGCCGTCTCCTTCTTGCCTTTTGGGCCCCAAATCGCCAGAAATAAAACAAATTGGATACTCCTTAATTTTCAGGTATTTATTTTTTTTAGAGTCAAAAGCCCAAAGCTCCACAATATTTTCATACTTAAATATTCGAACAAACACTTTTGAATGAGGAAACGACAAGCCTCGCTTGGCAAACATTGACTGACAATTTTCTGCAGAACTTTCTTCAGCCAATCGAACTCTTTCAAATTTATCAAGCTGATATTTTACCGAATATTGATTATTGGGAATGGTCGATAAAGGAACTAAAAGAAACACAAAGAAAACCACTACTGGCAACAATAGATTTCTTTGATGACTCCATTTCATGTTCTTAAGTATTAAATCGCTTAGCTTTTAGTTTTTAGTATAAAGTATATAGTCCAAAGATTTCACAGTACCCTGTACTTGCCAATTGGCAATTGTTAATTGTACTTGTTAATTGTACTTGTTTCTTTCTTCTGTGTCCTTGTTTTTGTCTACTTCCTGCTTTGTTCTCCTATATGCATTATTCCTCTTCGGCTCCTCCTCCATCAACGTAATCCTGCAGATAGGAAAATAGCTCTGTTAATTCTCCATCTTTGGTTATTGTTGCCTTTTCAATTACAGGGCTTCCTTCTATGGTCAGCTCTTTCAAAACTGAATCCATTAACATTTTACCAAAGTCTAAAGAGGCATCCCTCGGCAATTCGTTGGGTAAATTATCTACCGACATAACGGTAATACTACCTGGTGTAAATGTTGCAACTTCACTTCCAGTTATAGGATCATACCCAAATAGGTCATTTCCAATCTTTGTCGCTCTTAGCGTAGAAGGAACAGAAGAAGCTGGTGCGATATCGCAAGTTACATCCGAAATCACCTTGATGTTAAAGGTTGAGTCGGCCATGTCTTCTTGGGTGAAATAAACAGGCCCTCTGTTGTCCCAATAAATGCCATTAATGAAAATATCTGCTACGCGCATTATGCTTCTGAAATCGCAATAATAATTACCAGGGTTTTCAAAAAAGTCCGTTTGAATATAAGCATCATCTGACTTTCGTTTGTACATTTTATCGTAAGTCAAATGCACAAAAACCGCCTCATCAAACTCTTCTGTTTCAAATTCTGCACGGCTTACCTCTCGGATACCCATCGCTTTCAATGTCTCTTGAGCACCTCTGGCAACTTTACCCGTTCCAGTGCTGACTATTTTAAAATTAGGCCATTCTATGCCCTTATATATTTCCTTGATTGCCTCAAAATCTTTGCATTTGTAGGCAGCCTCTAATTCAAACTTTTTACTTCCTAATCCATAGGCACGAACAGCATTGTGTGCACCAACAATTCCGGCATATCTGCCAAATCCAATGATTCTATTGCCAATGGTATTCACCAAAGTTTCGTAATCTATCATTCGGATGTTCTTTTCCAAGATAGCCCTTAACAGCTTGCGATTGTAAACTTGTTCTTTTATAGTATGAGAAAAGAAAAAATAAGTCTTATTAGGAATCAATTGGTCGATAGGAACTTCTTTTACCCCTAATAAAATTTCACGATCAGATAAATCTTCGTTCATAGGAATTCCCAATGCCAAATATTCTTCATCCTTATAACTTCTAACAGGACTTGGCTGAATCACAATATCAATCGAAGGATATTTATCAATTAAATATTTGCATTGTTCTGGAACCAATGGAACACGTGAATCAGCAGGTTTCTTCCCTTCACGAATTATTCCTATTTTCAAATCTTTCATGTCTTTCTTTTTTAAATCGCTTCACCTTTAGTATCAATTATTAAGTATTAAGATTGCTAATTGGTTCGTTCTAGGTCGTCCTTCAAAAATCTGTCTTATACTTTATAGCCTGTACTATGTTTAGAATTTAGAATACTGTGTTTAGAATACTATGTTCTAGTATCTACTTGATACAATTTAATATTTACTAATACGCAATGAACTGATCCATTTGTTCATGCATTACTTGCAGTGTTGCTTCATGTGCAAAACTTCCATCTTCGCCGAGCAAAGCACCGATTCCTGAAATAGGTATTTTATTTAATAGCACTTCCATTTTGATGTAGTTGAGCATATTGGTCAATGAATCCAATCCACGCAAACAACCAGCTCTTCCCGAAGAAACACCAGTAAGACTGACTTTCTTAAAGTAAAATGCCTTTTTAATGTCCGATCCGTCGATCAATAATTTCAAAATACCCGGAAAACTACCATTGTATTCTGGCATGACCATGACAAATTTCTCAGCTGGATACAGAAATTGTTTCTCTATCTCGTGAAATGCTTCTGTTGGCTCACCATACATTTTGGAATGCACAAAGTCAGCAGGCAATGTACATAAGTCCAATAGTTTGACTTCCTGTCCTTTTAACTCCAAGTATTCGAAATATCTTCTAGCAACTTTTATCGTATTACTGTTGGAACGGTTCGTTCCAGAAATGACTGTTATCATATTTTATTTATTTGGTCTACAAAAATAGGCTTTCTTATACTAAGAATAAAGTTGTTCGTAAAATATAAGCCCTGTCAAACAAGAATAAACCAATCATTGAAACGATCAGGCATTTTATATTTTCCATAAAGCATTTTATTTCATATATAATCCCATATTTTTGATGCCATTAGTTTTGTATCTTTGAAATAAAAAAAAATGAAATTTACCTATTACGGACAATCGTGTTTTACAATTGAGACAAAAGGAAAAACACTACTTTTTGATCCAATGATAACAAGCAATACACTGGCCTCACATATTGACCTTGATTCAATAAAAGCAGATTATATATTAATTTCGCATGGTCATGGTGATCATGTAGAAGATGCTTTAAAATTGGCAAAATCCAACGAGGCTACCATTGTTTCGAATTATGAAATCGTAACTTGGTACAATGAGGTTCACAAATATGAAAAATCCCATCCAATGAATCATGGAGGTATTTGGAACTTCGATTTTGGAAGACTGAGAATGGTCAATGCCGTCCATTCCAGCGTTTTACCCGATGGAACTTATGGTGGAAATCCTGTTGGCTTCGTCATTGACAACGATGAAGGATGTTTCTATTTTGCTGGAGATACAGCCTTAACGTGGGATATGAAATTGATTCCAATGTGGAGCAAACTTGATTTTGCAATTTTACCAATAGGAGACAATTTTACCATGGGAATAGAGGATGCTGTTATTGCCTCAGATTTTATAGAATGCAATAAAATTATTGGCGTTCACTATGATACATTTGGCTTTATAAAAATTGACCATAATCAGGCCAAACAGGCATTTAATGAAAAAGGAAAAGAGCTGATCCTTGTTAATATTGGCGATAGCATAGAGGTTTGACCCAATAAAGGCCAAATTACCTTATATTTATATCGGAATTAGGAAAAACTGACTTTGGATGTACTAATTTGCACATAAACAGCAGAATTTCTGAGCTGTAATGGACAAATCTTTATTCGCTCAGTATATAATACTACCTTTTCCTCAAACTTGAATAGAATAGACAGAATGGGACGAATAATAGCTATAGTTAATCAAAAAGGTGGAGTTGGAAAAACAACCACCTCTGTAAATCTTGCCGCAAGTCTTGGTGTACTCGAAAACAAGGTGCTCCTTGTAGACGCAGATCCTCAGGCCAATTCAACATCTGGTGTTGGCATCAATCCCAATATCGTAACCAAAACCATTTATGAATGCCTTATAAACAAAGCAACTCCGCAAGAGTGTGCTTTGGAAACGGATTCTCCAAATCTCGATTTAATTCCTTCTCACATTAACTTAGTAGGAGCTGAAATCGAGTTTATCAACCACGATCAGCGAGAATTTATAATGAAAAGCGCCTTTGAAAGCATCCGAGATGAATACGATTATATAATCATAGATTGTGCTCCTTCATTGGGCATCATAACGGTAAATGCCTTAACTGCAGCAGATTCAATCATCATTCCTGTACAATGTGAATATTTTGCATTGGAAGGCTTGGGCAAACTCTTGAATACCATTACCATCGTTCAAACCAGATTGAACCCGAGGTTGGTAATCGAAGGGATTTTATTGACCATGTATGATGGCCGCTTGAGATTGTCCAATCAAGTTGTTGAAGATGTGAAAAGACATTTCAAAGGACTTGTTTTTGATACCATTATTCATAGAAATGTTCGATTAAGTGAAGCTCCAAGTTTTGGAAAAACAGTTATTATGTACGATATTAATAGCAAAGGAGCAGCCAACCACTTAAATCTGGCCAAAGAGCTTATGCTTAAAAATAATCCTAAAGAAAAACTTGAAACAACTCAATAATGTCCAAGAAAAAAGTAACTAGAGGTCTTGGAAGAGGACTGGATGCGCTGCTAGGTGGCAATCTCAATACGGAGACCAAATTCGATTATCAGGAGAAAGATAAAGTCCGAAAGGAGGTAGAACCTTTACAGGATCTTCCGCCCAATCTGAGCATCGGTGAAATTAACATCAAACTCATTGAGGTCAATCCATTTCAGCCTAGAAAAGACTTCAATCATGAACACCTTCAGGAATTGTCTAACAGCATTTCCATTCACGGAGTTGTTCAACCTGTCACCGTTCGTGCCATGGGCGATGGCAAATATCAACTTATTTCTGGTGAAAGAAGATTGCGTGCATCAAAGCTGGCTGGATTAGAACAAATTCCTGCTTATATCAGAAAAGCTGATGATCAGGAAATGCTCGAAATTGCCCTGATCGAAAATATTCAAAGAGAAAACTTAAACGCTATAGAAGTCTCTCTTTCTTATAAAAGATTGCTAGAAGAATGTAGTTTGACTCATGAAGAACTTTCAGAACGTGTTGGGAAAGAACGTTCTTCGGTAACCAATTTTTTGCGCCTTTTAAAATTACCACCTGAAATTCAATTGGCTGTTAAGAAACAAGACATAAGCATGGGCCACGCGAGAGCTTTGCTAAGTCTGGAAGGTGATTTAATTGGGCAATTGAGAATCTTCAAAGAAGTAATCAATCAAAAATTGTCTGTCCGTAAAACGGAGCAAAGGGTGAAAGCTTATAAAAGTACAGATGATATTGGAATAGCAGCCAAAGTCAATTCATTGCCTTCTGCATACAAAAGAGTACAAGAGGAACTATCAGAACAATTTGAAACAAAAATCAATATAAAACTGAACCCCAATTCGAAAAAAGGTGAATTTAAAATTCCATTTGTTTCTGAGAGTGATTTCAATAGAATTCTTGATATCTTCAGAAACGAGTAGTAAATCTTAAATAAGCCGATGAATCTGTTGTAAAAATTGGATTTTCCCGTTAAAAACAATTAAAAAACAGCTAATTAGATTGACCATCACATTTCAGCCTGCGTTCTTTAAGTATGCTTCGAAAAATTTCCATCCTTTTTATTTGTAATTGCTTTCTTCTGACGCTCACTGCTCAGACCGATGGTCTAACAGATAGTCTAAGTTTGGAAACGGACAGCATGTTGATCAAAATGGACAGCATTCCCCCAACCGATTCCATTCAGATTGTTAATCTAGACAGTCTTGCAACCGATACGAGTAGTGCCCCCAAAATAAACAGAAGAAAACCACAATTGGCCATTATGTGGTCTGCACTATATCCGGGTTTTGGGCAAGCTTACAACAAACAATATTGGAAGACACCGATTTATGCCGGAATGTTTACAACCGGATTGGTCTATACTGTTAGATTCAGAAAAGATTTCAAATTGTATCGAGAAGATTATCTCAGCAGAATCAATGATCCTTTGAATTATGTCAGTCCATTTGATGATTCGAATGCACAAATTTTAACCAAAAGAATTGAGGCAAAGAGACAATACAATATGGCCTTGGCTGGAACAATATTGGTTTACAGTTTTAATTTGCTTGACGCATATACGAGTAATTTGATCAAACAAAGGGAACGCCCCCATTCTCCCGTTAAGTCTGCTTTTAGATCCGCCATTATACCGGGTTGGGGACAAGCATACAATAAAAAATACTGGAAGATCCCAATAGTTTATGGTGGGCTGCTTGCAGGAGGTTGGTACATCAGAGACAATTATAGAAAAATGAATGCCTTTACGCATGCTTATATCAACAGGAACAATCCCAGTTATCCAATCGAAAACGTCATTCCAGATTCCCCAACACGTGATGGAAACACACTTTTACAATGGCGAGAAAACTCTAGAAACAAATTCGAAGTAGGTATAATTGTTACAACAATCTGGTATGTTGCCAATATTCTCGATGCCACTGTCGACGGGCACCTTTTTGAGTTTGAGGATGAAATGAATGATGATTTATCCTTCAACATCAATCCCTATTTTGAACAAAATGAATTTCACGGAAACAAACTTGGCTTATCTTTGAATTTGAAGTTTTAACATTGGCTTTTGGCTCCTGGCCTTTAGCTTTTAGCTATTGGAAATTCAGATAGAAATTCAGAATACATTTATAAGAGAATTTTGAGTACTAGACAAATCATGGCTTTCCTTTGGTGTTTTCAGCTTTCCTTTGGTGTTGTCACCAAAGGACCTAGTGAACTTTTATGAAACGAAGCAAAAATGCTTAATTTAATAGGCATAAAAAACAACCACGATTTTGGTCATAAGACCAAAATAAAACTATTTTTTTAATTTGAGAAAATGTCTGGTACTCAAAAGAGAATTATTATACCAAGAGACATGTTGTCTTTTTATTTTGTACTTATTACTTTGTCCTTTAAAATTTAGCATCAAAATCTACCTATATGAAAATTGCACTAATTGGTTATGGTAAAATGGGTCAAACCATCGATGATTTAATCAAACAGAAATACAGCAAAAAACACGAAATAATATTGAGAGGTGACTCTGCCAATGCGCATACTTTTAGTGCCGATGCTCTTTCTGCCGCTGATGTAGCCATCGAGTTTAGTACTCCAGAAACAGCAGTTGCCAATATTGAAAAATGCTTTAAGGCAAATGTCCCAGTTGTGGTTGGAACAACCGGCTGGTATGGAAAACTAAAGTATATTTCTGAAATGGCAAAAGAGCAAAATCAAAGCATTCTTTACGCTTCAAATTTCAGCATTGGCATGAATATATTCTTCCACATCAATAAAGAATTGGCTGAGAAGATGAACAAGTATGAGCAATACGAAGTAAAAATCGAAGAGACTCATCATACAACTAAAAAAGACAGTCCAAGCGGGACAGCCATTACATTGGCAGAAGACATTATCTGGAATCTCAATCGCAAAGAAAAATGGGTAAAAGGCAATCAATATGATTCAGATGAATTGGGCATAAAATCTCATCGCTTGGACGATGTAAAAGGTTTGCATGAAATAAAATACAGTTCAAAAATTGATGAAATAGAAATCAAACATTCAGCAACAAGCAGAGATGGATTTGCCGATGGAGCCATAATGGCAGCAGAATGGATTCAAGGAAAGAAAGGAGTTTTTAAAATGAAAGACATGTTGGGATTTTAGCAACAGCTATAATTGCTTGTGTATTTTTATCAAATTTTTCATTTCATACCCAAGCGATTTAATGGATTATTGCCTGATTGGATATGTTATTGAAAATGGAATACCAACAAATGCAGAGTCAAATAAAACAGAATATATAGATAGAGTAAATTATCTGTCTGGAATACAAGGAGATGGAAGTGTTGTAACGACCATAAATGACTTATTTCTTTGGTACAATGCCATTCATTCGAATAAAGTTTTATCTGAATCTTCGAAACAATTGTTATTTACGCAAACCGAACTCAACGATGGAAGTTAATCATATTATGGATATGGTTGGTACACTGACGGTAAAATGGTGGACCACACTGGCTCTTGGCCAGGATACCAAACACGGATAATTGGAAACCTAAAAACAGGAATGGTCGGCATCTCTTTCAAAAATATAGAGTTGAATAGTTGGAATTGGATTTCAGAATTTGACAAACTAATAAAATAAAAACTATGGACAACAGCATTTATGTTCTTATATTACAGATTAAATTTTATCTTTTAGTAACCATAAATGTCAAACGAATCAACACAACCTGAGAAGAAAAGTTGGTGGGAAAGTACCACCTATTTCTTTTCTCATATATTGGATTTGCGGGATGGCCTGGATCGAAAAGGGACCATCGATAAAATCCACAAAAATATTGAAACCAAAGGAGCAAATGTCTGGTTGCTTATCAGCGCCATTTTCATTGCTTCTATTGGCCTAGACACCAACTCCCCAGCCGTTATTATTGGAGCCATGCTTATTTCCCCCTTAATGTCTCCTATTTTGGGCATCGGAATGTCAATTGGCATCAATGATCGGAAAACACTTTGGCTTTCGCTGAGGCATTTTATGATCGCCATTGTTGTCAGCCTTCTAACCAGTATCTTATATTTTGGAATGACTCCTTTGGGAAGTTTAACGTCTGAAATGGCTGCTAGAACCAGTCCGACTTTCCTTGATGTAATGGTGGCATTTTTTGGTGGAATAGCAGGTATTGTTGCAGGCTCAAGAAAAGACCTCATCAATGCCGTTCCGGGTGTTGCCATTGCAACAGCCCTACTTCCTCCACTTTGTGTGACAGGCTTTGGCATTGCCAATATGGAGTGGGACATTGCACTTGGCTCCTTTTATCTATTTTTCCTAAATTCAACTTTTGTAAGTTTGGCAACCTACATCATTGTTCGAGTTTTGCGCTTTCCATTCAAATCCTATGTCAACAAAAAGGAAAGACAAAGAACAACTTTGATAATGGTCTTTTTTAGTGTTCTTTTGATCATTCCAAGCTTTTTCAAACTGACTGAAATTTTAAGCACTGCTAGCCAAAATAGACAAATGGCTACTTATGTCAACACCGTTTTTGACCAAGAAGGAGTCAATGTGGTAGATTGGAAATTTGCCGATACTGACACCACTGATCACCTCACCGTAACCATCGTTGGGCAAGATTACATTCCTGATGAAAAGATTGAACAATACAAATCTGAATTCAACAAATACAATGTCAACAGAAATTGTGATGTCAAAATAATTCAATTAAAAGACCCACCTAAGAACAATGATGAAATAACCATACAGTTAAAAAAATTGGAAGAGGAAGTAAATGAATTGCAATCCAGCCAAAATGAAGAAATTCTCATTCTGCAAAATGAAATTGAATCACTAAAAAGTGACAGTCTCTCCCGATCTACAATGTCTAAAGAATTGAATATCCTTTTTCCTGAATTGGAAAAATATGCCTTGACCTCCACTTTGGAAAATAGCAAAACAGGAAGCATCGACAGTTTAAATGTTTTGCTGGTTTCTTGGTCGCAAACAGCTTTAAAAAACAAAAATTTAAAGGAGACAGAATTGAAATTAAAAGAGTGGATGCAAACTAAAAATGGGATTTCTGGGTTAACAATATTGAGGTACTGATGAATCGGTTTTAGGTATTCCTTTTTTGGGATTGGTTGATCTTTTCCAAAATCAGAAATCCCAGACTTGGCTTATAGTTAGAAGCAAACATTTCATGTCAAAAAAAAATAAGATGAAGATAACGATAAAAGATATTCAGGAAATTTCCTTTCAATTTGCACTTACAGCAGTAAATTTGAGAACAAAGCTTGACCCTGATAGCAACAATTATATTTTAGGCGAATTCATGAAATCTGCCACAGCCATTGGCATGCACGCCAATATGATAAAAGAAAACAGCAGCCCGAAGGTTTTATTCAACGCAGCTCAATCTGCATTGAAACCTCTAAAAGCTTGTGATTATTGGCTAAAACTGATCGAACAAGGGAAACTAATTGACAAAAAAGAAATCAAAAAAGTAAGAACCCCTTTGGATAAAATTCTTGAAATGCTAGAGGGCAAATCTGAAGAAGTGAAAGGACAAACCAGGATTGGATTTGGAAGTTAGGAAAGGCTGTTAGCTGTTAGCGAAGAAAACAAATTATCTCAAGAACAAACACCATGAGCAACTATCGCACAAGCGATTAATCAAGCAAAAAACGACATTCCAACGAACCAAACGAAACCAATAGGCGATTCATTGCCGTCCCAAAAGCTGAGGTCGAACTTGGCGCACTAGCGCTAGGAAGGGCTGTGGCCGTCCGAAAACCCAAAACCTCCAATCCTGCAAGCTTCTAATACTTGGAAATACTCACCCAAACAGGTAAATGATCAGACAAGCGACGAGCCTCCTCTAAAGAATCGAATTCACTGATGAAATCGACAACACCACCATGGCGAAGATTAAAAGACTTCGGTCGATAAAATACATTATCAAAAGCTTTTGACAAAAAGCCATCAGAAGCTCTTTTCCTAAGAGAGCTCTTTATTTCAATTGCTGGTTTATAACCAAATCTGCTCAATTGATTGAAGGCCCTATTCTCCCAAGACAAACTAAAATCTCCCAAAAAGATCACATCATCTTCTGGATAAAAATCATGAATATAGGACAGTAATTCAATTTCATAATCTGGGCTTTCACCAGCTGGACGGGCATGAAAGTTACTAATCAAAAAGTCGCTCCCCTTTTTACCTCTTTGCTCAAAACGCGCTACAAACGGTTCACGATCTATCTCCTTTTCAAGCTGATCAAACAAAACCGCACGGTTCACCATTTTTACATTTTGGCTCTTCCACAAATAGGCGTATCGTTCAGATGCTACTCCAGATGTTGGATCACTTACAACATAATCCCAACGTTCACCATCACGACTAAGCTCATTCTTCAATTGAGCGACAGCTGCTGGTCCATAACGGGAAGTGGCTACTTCTTGCAAGGCAACAATGTCAAAATCTTTCAGCAAATTGGCTATGAAAGAAATTTCATAATCATCTTTACTACTGCCCAATTCATTCAAGTTCCAACTGAGGATTTGTAATTCTTCCTTAACAGGCTTCTTTGAGAAAATTCCTCCATTTACATTCCTGCCAGGTCTTTGCCTCCTTGTCTCTTCTTCATAAGATGGACGCGTTTCTTCTCTCAATGGCAATGCTTCTCGCTCAACACTTTCATTGCTGTAAGTAGATCTTTCTTCATATCGCCTTTCATTGTAAGCATCAAATGAACGGTCAAATTCTTCTCTGCTTTTTCTGTCCGTTTTGTAATCCTCACTTTGGCCTTGATAAATTCCTCGGTTTGCATCACGGGATTCACTCCTATCATCAAAAGTTCTCGATGTAGAACGCTTCTGATCCCTCACTTCATAAGAATCTCCACGCTCATCCTTATATCTTTGATAATCCTGATAAGCTTGCTCATATCTATCGGCTGATTCTCTGTCATAAGCACCTCGATATTCACGCAAATCTGCCTGCTCTTCAATTCTCCCTTGACGATCCTCCAAATATTCCGCACCACGCTCAATCCGATCCCCTGCCCTATCCAACTGACGATCTACTGAACGATCTACTGTGCGATCTAATTCGCGATCAATGTATTCGCGATTCCTATCATAACCTTCTCTGATTTCACGCTCAGGAATATAAGTTTCGGTATCATGCCTTCTGAATTCATCAATGGCCACATCAAGTGGATCTTTTTTGGCCGTTAAGCTTGAATCTCCACGCCATTTTCCAGGCAAAGATTTAAAAATTCTGTCCATGTTTTGATAAAAGAAAAACAAGACAAAACCTCCAAAAAGCCAATAAAGCAGAACAGTAGGTTTGAAACCTCCGCCTGACTTGGATTTTCCCTCAGATTTTTTTTCAGCCATAAAATTTTGATTAGCGCTTAGTTAAAGATAAAATATCTTGATTAAATAAAGAGAATTTTAAGATTCTTTTATATAGGCTTTCTATTTCTCCTCGAATTCTATTAATAATGAGATTTTTCTATTTACGTTTTATTTAAAAACACTTACTTTGCAAAAAAAATTTCATGCATCAACAATTTAATCCGAAAAACAAGGATCTACAAGTTTGGGTAGGCGATCAATTATACCATAGAGACGAAGCAAAAGTCTCTGTTTTTGACAGTCTAGTTCAAGGCGGCGATGGTGTATGGGAAGGCATTCGTATTTACGATGGTAAAATATTTTCTCTGGATAAACACCTCAATAGAATGCAGGAATCTGCACATGCCTTACATTTTGAAAAAGTACCAACTAAGGAGGAAATAAAAAAGGCCATTTTTACTACTTTAAAGGCCAATGAAATGAAGGATGGAGTGCACATCAGACTGAGCTTGAGTCGTGGAATAAAATACACTTCTGGCATGGATCCAAGATTAAATGACCAAGGTCCATTGTTGATCGTTTTAGCCGAATGGAAAGCACCAGTTTATGACAAAAAGATCACCTTATCCAGTTGCCACATCAGAAGAAATGGGCCACAATTTTTGGATTCCAAAATTCACCACAATAACTTATTGAATAATATTTTAGCAAAAATCCAATCCAACTTCGCTGGAACCGATGAGGCCGTAATGCTGGATGAAAGAGGATTCCTTTCAGAAACAAATGCAACCAATATCTTTATGGTTAAGAATGGTGTTTTACTAACTCCATTCGCCCACAATTGTCTCCCTGGAATAACACGCGAGATTGTTATGGGCTTGGCTGATAAAATTGGCATTCCTGCAAAAGAGAAAGACATTTCACTAACAGAATTTTACAATGCTGACGAGGCATTTACCACAGGAACAATGGGTGAACTAAGCAGAGTAATCGAAATTGATGGTCGAGTAGTTAAAGACAAAAGCAATCTAAAAATTAAAGAAAAACTAGATGCAGCATTCTATGAAATGATTAAAGTTACTGGAGAACCTTTGCCATTTTAAGTATTCAATGATATTTCCTAAATGTAAGTGGTTCGCCCATAGAAATGTCTAAAGTCTTTGAAACAAATGCTCCATCGATAACAAATTCCACAGTCAATTCACTTTGCTCTGGAAGTGTTTGAATGCAAGAATTACAAAAAATCACAGCATTATTGACACAGCTTTTACAAGCCAACCAGTCCTTTAGCAATTCAAGATTTTCATCCTTCTTTCCTTCGTCTAATCCCGCAAGAAAGTCATTGATTATTTCACCAGTAGAACCAAAGTTTTCATCTGTTACAAAACTGCAAAAACTTTCATTCTCAGAACACAAATCAATGTCTTTTTCACAAGCAGAGCACAAAAGTAAAAATAAGAGACAAGATAAAATGCTGAAGGTTTTCATAGTTTTTTTTTGAAACTGTTTAAATCGTATTATTTAGAATCAATCATCTATTGGCAAAACGCAATTAAATTAAAAAAGGTTGCCCCCCTGTATACAACTCGTCTCCACAAACCAACCGTTTAAACTTATCCTTATTCTTCTTCAACTTACTCTTCTTCAACTTCAACTTACTCTTAAACTTCAACTTCCTTATAAACCTCCAAGGCTTTCGCTATACATTCTATGGCCTCTTTCAAATCAGATTTGTTCAATACATAAGCTATTCTGACCTCATTCTTTCCCAGTCCTGGAGTTGAATAAAAACCTGATCCTGGAGCCATCATAACGGTCTTGCCATTGTAGTCAAAACTTTCGAGCATCCACTGACAAAAGTGATCGGTATCCGCGACTGGAAGTCGGACCAAAGCATAAAAAGCGCCACCAGGATTTGGACACAGAACTCCTGGGATTTTATTCAATCCTTCCACCAATAAATTCCTCCTCCCAATGTATTCTTCCACCACTTCTTCAAAGTAAGAAGCCGGCGTTTCCAATGCTGCTTCAGCTGCAATTTCACTAAAGGTTGGAGGACTTAATCTTGCCTGAGCAAACTTCATCGCAGTGGCAATAACCGTTTTATTCTTACAAACCAAAGCACCCAATCTCGCACCGCAAGCACTGTATCTTTTAGAAGTTGAATCAATCAAAATGGCATGTTGATCTAGTCCACTTAATGCGAGAACAGATTTGTGTTTTTTACCATCGTAAACAAATTCTCTATAAACCTCATCAGCAAACAAGAACAAATCGTGTTTCAAAACAATTTCACGCAATTGCAACAATTCCTCTTCCGAATACAAATAGCCGGTAGGATTGCTTGGGTTACAAATCAAAATGGCCCTCGTTTTAGGTCCGATCGCTTGCTCAAAGGCCTCGATTGGCGGAAGGGCAAAATTATTTTCAATCTTGGCTGTAATCGGTTTCACTATTATTCCACCCGAGCGGGAGAAACCGTTGTAGTTGGCGTAAAATGGCTCTGGAACCACCACCTCATCATTGGCATCCAAACAAGAGAATAAGCCGAAAAGCAAAGCCTCTGAGCCACCAGTTGTGACCATTATATCATCTGCCCCTACATCCACTCCAACAGAAGCGTAATATTTGCTCAATTTTTCTCGATAGGACTGTGAACCTTGAGAATGCAGATAAGCGAGAACCTCCAAATCAAAGTTTCGAACCGCATCAAGCATTACCTTCGGCGTTTTGATGTCTGGTTGTCCAATATTTAGGTGAAAGATGTGTTTTCCTTTCTTTTTTGCTTCGTCAGCAAAAGGAACCAATTTCCGGATAGGGGAAGCCGGCATTTCCAAACCCCTGGTTGATACATTAGGCATGCGCAAAAATAAAAAAAACTCCATTGGAATGTTCCAATGGAGTTTTTATAATTTTACTTTTTTTTAATCAGATCAAATCTTATTTATTTTCGATCAATGATTTTGGCTTAACTGGCTGATCTGGAGCAGCTTCGTTAACATTTCCTTTGATGTACAGTCTCTTTGTAGGAGTTACTGAATTCGAAGTAATGGTAACCGCTTTGTTGAATTTACCTTTTCTACCTTTAGTATTGTAAATAACTTTGATCGCACCAACTTCACCTGGCATGATTGGCTCTTTTGGCCAGTCAGGAGTTGTACATCCACATGAAGCTTTAACTCCTGCAATGATCATAGGTTCTTTACCAATGTTTTCAAACTTGAATTCGTGATCGTACTTAGGACCTTCATCTAACTCACCAAAATTGTGTGTTTCTTCGCTTAAGAAGTTAAAAATAGGCTTCGTTGTTTCAACGAAATTTCCTTCCTCATCTTCATATAGGTTTGCATCAGGATCTAAGGCCTTGATTTCTTCTTTCTTTTCTTCTTTGATTTCCTGCTTAGCTGGAGCATCTTTTGCTTGTTGTGCTTGCGTCGTAAGCACAGAACCTATAAAAATGCTAAGTATCAATAGTACTTTATTCATGATAGTTAAAATTTACAATAATGATTTATTAAATAATTTTCTTTTTTATTCTTATATTATGGCTAACAAAAATACAAATATTTAGATTCATTTGCACAATTATTTTTCCACTTTACTTAATTATACTGGCTAAATGAGTTAAAGTGATCATATTTTAAGATTTTTTAGCTCATTTCGATTGTTTGACCAATGTATTTGTTAGTGGTTTAATTGATTCTCGTAAAATGATTTTTAGTACCTTTGCATTCCCTTTTTAAGAAAGTAGTATTGCAAATTCTATTCCAATTCTATTGTTTTTAATCTGCACATTTTCTCACACAAATCGAATATAGTTTGGCAACAATCCATCATAAAGCAAAGAAAACCAAATCAAAGGCCAATTCCAAGGCCAAAAAAAATACCCATCAGGAATTGTCGAAGGAGGAAATTCTAAATGATTATAAAATTGGCTGGTTAAGTCGTCACATTAGCCTAATTGGCCGAAAAGAAGTACTTACTGGCAAAGCCAAATTCGGAATCTTCGGAGATGGCAAAGAATTGCCCCAAATTATTCTATCCAAATTTTTTGAAAATGGGGATTTCAGATCTGGTTATTATAGGGATCAAACTTGGATGCTTGCAGCTGGAATAGTAACACCACAAGAATTGTTTGCTCAATTGTATGCCAATCCTTCATTAAAGGAAGAGCCCAGCAGCGGTGGCCGACAAATGAATGCGCATTTCGCTACTCGAAGCATTGATGAAAATGGAGATTGGAAGTCATTGACCAGCCAAAAGAATAGTTCAGCAGATTTATCCTCTACGGCCGCACAAATGGTCAGAGCCGTTGGCTTAGCCTTGGCTTCAAAAAAGTATCGTGAAATTTCTGCTCTTTCAAATTTGACAGACTTTTCTGTGAAAGGAAGAGAGATTGCTTTTAGCTCCATTGGAGATGCTAGTACCAGTGAGGGCGTATTCTGGGAAGCCATCAATGCCGCCGGCGTCATGAAAATACCTTTGGCAGTCAATATTTGGGATGATGGATACGGTATTTCAGTTCCAACAAAATATCAAACAACCAAAGAAAACATCTTTGAAGCCCTTCAAGGTTTCAAGGAAGATGAAAGTGGAAATGGCTACCAAATGTGCCAAGCCAATGCATGGGATTATGAAGCATTGTATGCCATGTACAAAGAGGCCGTTCCTATCATTCGTGAAACACATCAACCCTGCATATTTCACATTCAAGAAGTGACACAGCCACAGGGACATTCAACCTCTGGTTCGCACGAACGTTACAAGGACAAAAAAAGATTGGATTGGGAAAAAGAATTTGACTGCTTGGTTAAAATGAAAGCTTGGATCATCGATTCTGGTATTGCCACTGTAGAGACTTTGAATGAAATAGAAGAAGAGACCAAACAAGAAGCAAAATCTGCTCAACAAAGCGCATGGAGGTCTTTTCAAGATGGCATTAAAAATGAAATTGAAAGCCTGTTTGACATTTACAGCCAAATCAAAACAGAAATTGAACAGTCAAAACTGATGGATGACAGCAGAAAAGAATTAGCTGCTGAACGTTTTCCTTTCAGAAAAGACCTCATTAGAAATGCCAAGGACGCCATTTTCAAATTGCGAATTTTTCCAACTTTTGCTGGTAAGAAAAGATTGATTAATTGGATTAAAAACAAAGAACAAATACATCAAGAACTTTACAGTTCTCATCTTTTCAGTCAATCAGATGACAATGTTTTCAATGTTCCTCAAATAGCTCCTATTTATAAGGCTGATTCGAAAACTGTCAACGGTTATCAATTGTTGAATGCCTGTTTTGATGCAGCCTTTGCACGTGATCCAAGGGTTATGGCCTTTGGAGAAGACCTTGGTTATATCGGAGATGTTAACCAAGGATTTTCAGGCTTGCAAGAAAAATATGGAGAAGAAAGAATTTTTGATACTGGAATTCGTGAAGCAACAATCATTGGTCAAGGAATTGGACTTGCTCAAAGAGGTTTGCGTCCGATTGCTGAAATACAGTATTTAGACTATTTCATCTACGGTTTACAGCCAGTTTCAGATGATTTAGCGACCCTTCAATACAGAACAAAAGGAGGGCAGAAAGCGCCCTTGATCATTAGAACAAGAGGTCATAGACTTGAGGGAATCTGGCATGCCGGTTCGCCAATTGGCTTGCTGTTGAGTTCTTGCCGAGGAGTCCATCTTTTGGTTCCTAGAAACATGACACAAGCTGCAGGTTTTTATAATTTACTATTACAATCGGATGAACCAGCCATTGTTATTGAATGCTTAAATGGTTACCGATTAAAGGAAAAACTTCCTGAAAATGTTGATCAGTTTACAGTGCCAATTGGCGTTCCTGAAATATTGAAAGAAGGAGAGGATATTACAATCGTTACCTATGGTTCTACTATCAGAATTGTGAAAGAGGCAATGAACCGATTGGAAGATTTGAATATAAATTGCGAGTTAATAGATGTTCAAAGCCTAATGCCTTTCGATGTCAATCATTTGATCTTGGAATCAATCAAGAAAACAAACCGAGTAATCTTTATCGATGAAGATTTACCTGGAGCAGGAACTGCCTATATGATGCAAAAAGTTATGGTAGAGCAAAATGCTTATCAATGGCTTGATTCTGCACCTAGAACATTAAGCGCAAAAGACCACAGAACCGCCTTTGGCTCTGATGGTGATTATTACACCAAACCCAATCCTCAAAACACCTTCGAGGCAATCTATGAAATAATGCACGAAAGTGATCCTGAAAGTTATCCTATGTATTATAAATAAGCAAGGCTTAGCTGTCGTTCCTTCGTCCAAGCCATTGGTTTTCACGATTGATTGATTGATTGATTGATTTTATGGCAATCAATTTTTTTCCTGTTGAAATTTCAATCAAAGATGCATGTTTGTAAAACTTCTATAACTAGAAAAACAGAGACAAGCCTATCTGGCAGCCTCTGCTATTCTAATTAAGGAATTTAGCATGATACTAAATTCAAAAAAACAAGCTATTTTTTAAATCTAAATTTAGATTTGTTTATTAAAAATTGCAGTTAAAGATGTTGTATAAATTGAATTACAAATTGAATTATAAATTGAATTATAAATTAATACATCTTAACATTTAAGTGGTTTGAGAATCGAGCGCGCAGTCCTATTGAAATTACTCACGATGGTTTTTTCCAAGCACTTAACATTCAGTATTCACCAGTTTAAATGAAATGATCCTCACTATTTTTTAATCAATTTCAATTCTTTCTGTCTGATATTGTTTAAATTTTTGAGTACATACATTCCTGAAGGAAGACCTTCTACATTCAGCAGAACTTCATTTCTGATTCCTTGTGTAATTTCAAGTGTTTTCACTTCTAACAGCCTGCCATTCAAGTCAAAAATCCCAAGTTCCATGACATCGTCATGATCAGAAACCACACCAAGATTGGCAATTTCATCGACAGGATTAATATCTAAATACATCTGAATAGACTCATCATATCCCAAATCAGAACCATTGCAATATAGAATTTCATCCAAGGTAGTTGTATTGACGTGTTCTACGACAGCTTTGTTTTCTTTGGCAATATTGAAGTTGGTATGTTTCTCACAAACACGAACATCTGAAGATCTAGATGGGTTTAAAATTGCAAAGCAAACCTCTGCTACTTCGATGTATTCATCCTGAACATAAGGACAACCCTTGTCGGTAAAATTCAATGTAATTGTTGTATTAAAAACTCCTGGAGTTAAAGCATCGTATTGATGTTTGGCGTATGCCGGGTGTCCCCCAGCTAAGCACTTGCCATTCTCGTCGAAATTCAAAGACTCGTAAGATTTAAATTTCATGGCTTTTTTATCGTACTCAAGCATGACAGAAGAAGTCCCCAAACCAAATCCTATTGGGTCTGATGATTTCAAATCAATGGTAACACAGTATTCAAGCTTGGAACAATCGAGATTAGACGACAGCCTTAAGTCGGCCTCTTCCGCATTCAATGGGACGAACCCCATAAGGATGAATGCAGAAACAAATAATTTGTTTCTCATAATTAGAATATTTTAAAATTGTAAATGTTAGCTTAAATTACGATTCCCAAAACATAAAGTTTCAAACTAAAATGCAATTGACAATCAAAGGAAGGGCAAAGGAAGGGAGAATAAAATACGAAATTGGAAGGAGAAGAAGCTTGTTTGGTAAAGGTGGTAATGAATCAAATATAAATTAAAATACCAATTAGATGCAAATAAAATTTCAATAAAAAGTCAATAAAATTGATAAAGACCTGAGCATGTATAATTTAAGGTTCCTATTATTTTATGATTGCAAAGGATTCACATTTATAAACACTGAAAGCTTTCATTCTTTTAAATGTAAATTAAGTATCTGGCCTAAGAATAATACGTTTTACAATTTCGGTGAAATTTATTTAAAAAAAAAATCATCATTTGCATTTGTTTCACAGATAGCTATGTGGCTGATGAATTACGAAGCACCTTGAGCTTTGAGTCATTGTGTACATAAAAGTTTGATTTGATCTGCGAAACTTTAGCTTTGAGCCTAGAGATGGCTTTACGATGCAGATACCACAAATAAAAAGCCCCGTCGGAAAATCCGACGGGGCTTAGTTTAACATTTCATCTTTGAAAAAAATCCAACTAACGGCTCAGAGGCTCATTTTTAGTTTTTAATACCAAATTATCGAACAGTTCCACTTTCAAAGAGGCTTTGTCGATGTTGGTATGTTCTTCGTTGAACATAAGTCCACTTTCCTTTTCCTTGTCAAGAATGTCAAAACAAATCGTAGCGATTTCTGTGTCATCCTTGCCAATTTCTGGACAAGCGTGGTTTGGATCTTTTAAAAAGATAGTTGCATTAATTACCCCGGCATAACTGGCATCATAATTATGATGTGTGTACGGCGAATCTTCGTCGCTTATACACTTCAGATTACCATCAAAAGATTGGCTGGTGTATGAACGGAACTTCAATGCTTCTTTATTGTATTCAATAAAAAAGGAGGAAGTTCCAATTTTGATGTCTTCTTCGACACCAGAATGGATCATAACCGTTGCACAATACTCGTTGGTAGATTCCAGGGTAGTTTGGAAACTGAGTTCGAGTTGTCCTATAACGGGCAACCCCGACAAAAGTAGACATACCACTCCTGTCAATTTAGATAGAAATTTAATCATAGCGCATTTCTTTTGTAAGGTACGAACAGTCTTACGACAACTTTTTTTCAAAAGTTGCGGAAATTTAACACACAAAATGTTAATACAAAAAAAAAGCCGTCTTTTTAAGACGGCTTTTTGAACATATTTTTATTTGTTATAAATGAAGGGCGCTTTTACGCTCCAATAACTCTTCTTCAGTATCCACATTATCAGGGTCTGGGATACAACAATCAACTGGGCAGACAGCTGCGCATTGCGGTTCTTCATGAAAACCAACACATTCGGTGCATTTATCAGGCACGATGTAGTAGAAATCATCGCTAACTGGTTCATTCTGTGCGTTTGCATCCAATTCTGTCCCAATTTTCATTTTATAAGCTCCCGTAACGGTTGTTCCATCGGCAATCGCCCACTCTACTCCGCCTTCATAAATTGCATTATTGGGACATTCTGGCTCGCAAGCCCCACAATTTATGCATTCGTCTGTTATTATTATGGCCATATCTTTAAATTTTCTTTTATTGCTTAATATTTGGGATGCAAAAATAAATAATATTTATAAACTTGTCAGCAATTGCCACTCTTAGCTCCGATTTTTATTGATTTAATCAGGATATTTAAGACTTTTGTCAAAAATTTAAGAAAATTATGCCATAAATTGGCGCAATTGATGGGTCTATAAAAGTATTTAACCAATTAACAACACAAAAAGTTTCGAATGAACCTCGAGGAAAGAATAAATTTATTAGAAAAATTATCAAAGGAGCTAAATCCAGCAGAAGAACCTTTATTGTCAAAGATGGAAAGAGCTAAAGTTAAAAACCCTTGGTTCACGCTAGACAACCAAATTAAATCCATCAACAACATTCGCAACAACTACCTTGACAAAGCCAAAATAAAGGCTTGGATCGCCAATTACGAGCTATCTGATGAGCCAAAGAATAAGGTTATTGGCTTAATTCTCGATGATCACAAGCCTTTGCAGGGAATTCACGATCTGATTGCCGTCTTTTTGAGTGGGAACATCGCTCAGATCAAAATCCACGAAAATGACAAAGTGCTGGTTGATTATTTTATCGATAAAATGATTGAAATAAACCCCGACTGCAAAGATTGCATCCAGGTTGTGGATAGAATGAGTGCTTTTGATGGAATAATAGCTACTGAATCTGAAAACATCGCTGGTTATTTCACCAAATACTTCGGAAAATATCCGAATGTTCTAAGAAATCGGAGAACATCAGTTGCGGTATTGAACGGCTCTGAAACAAAAGAAGAATTGGAATTGATGGCCAATGACGTTTTCGATTTTTTCGGTTTAAGCAGCAACAACATCAGTAAAGTATTTGTCCCAAGCGGATATGATTTTATAACATTTTTGGACAACGTTGACCAATTCGAAAACATCAAACATCATGTCGGTTATGTCAACTGTTATGATTATTACCGTTCCATCTTGTTGATGAAATTAATTGAACATAAAACGAACAATTCCCTTACAATCGTCGAGAATGCGGATGCAAAATCACATACGAGTCTGGTCCATTATGAATTTTATTCAGGTGAAGATGATCTGCAAAATAAATTGAGCAAACAAGCAGAAGAAATTCAAAGAATATATGGAACTGAAATCCCTAAAGGATATCACTCTTTTGGCTCAGCTAGAAACAATTTGTTGGAGGAGTTTGAAAACAAGAAAGATGTCATGCAATTTTTAACTACAATATAAAAACAAATAATGCCTGATAATGCCTGATAAAAAGTCTATGGTGAAGTAGAAGATTAATGTTTCGCGGGAAAGTGATTCTTCGAATGTCCTATTGATACGAAAAGTATTAAAAGATCAACAAGCAATGGCAACGCGATTCATGGCTTCACCGTTTTAAAATAAATGGAATTGCCTCAAACTCTTAAAGACCTATTTCAAAATAATTACACAGCATTGTGTAATTATGCGGCCGTCATGACCAAAGACAAGCACCTTGCTGAGGACATTGTGCAGGATGTCTTTATTCATTTATGGGAAAAAGACAAATTCAACCAACTAGATAAACCCGAAGCCTTTTTACTCAAATGCGTTCGAAACAAATGCATTGACCATTTGAGAAGTCATAAGCGAAAAAATGAAACCTTGGTAGAAGATTTCATCATTGAGGTCCAAGACCGTCCTTCCAATTTAAAAGAAGAAGAAATTCTACCGCTGCTCCATTATTTTATTGGTAAACTTCCTCCCAAAACCCAAAAAGTGTTTTTGATGAGTCGCCAGCAAAAAATGACTTACAAAGAAATAGCTGAAGAACTCAATCTCTCCTATAAAACCATTGAAAATCAAATGGGTAGCGCTTTAAAAAAATTACGCATTCTTCTGCAACAACACAATTATCTGCCTTTGGCTATTATTTTATTTCAGTAATAAATAAAAATAAAATAGGGGTAGGCTTACATTCTCCCGTGTTATAAGTGATCGATTGAATAAATGAAATCCATTGCTTATGTTAAACATAGAAAATTTATTGTCCAAACACTTCGCAGGCGAGACGCTTCCTGAAGAGGAAAAACTTATCGCAAAGTTCAAGCTGGAAAACCCAGAAGAATACCAAGCCTTTAAAGTTTTTTGGACTGAAGATCGGATCAGCATGAAAAATGTTGACCAATCCAAGGCTTGGGAAAACATCACCAAAAAGGCTCAAAAAATCCATGGAAACGATGCTCCAAAAATACAACCAAGCATTTCACGTCCATCGATTTACAGGAAGCTAGCCGTCGCCGTTTCTATTGCCGCAATGTTCTTATTGATCTCTACCGTTGGGCTTAGATTTTACCAACAATACAATGCTTCCAATCAATTAGCTGTAGCAGATGGTGGTGAAATGAAAAAAATTGCTTTGGAAGATGGCTCAACTGTTTATTTAAACAAGAATGCAAAACTGCACTATCCTAGCCAGTTCGAATCTGATGAAAGACAGGTTACTTTAGAGGGCGAGGCCTTTTTCGAAATAGCCAAAGATGCCCACCGCCCGTTCAGAATAAACACTGTTCACTCAGTGGTGGAAGTCTTGGGAACCTCCTTTAATATTGACACGGAAACCAATCAAACCGAAATTTCAGTTGCAACAGGAAAGGTCAAGATCAAATCATTGAAAAATGACGAATCAGCTATATTGACACCCAATCAATCTGCTTTGCTAAACAAGAACCAACTCGAAGTATTCGCGACCAAAGATCAAAACTACCTGGCCTGGAAAACAGGGATATTCAATTTTGAAAAAGCTTCACTTAATCAGGTTGTCAAAGAACTGAATGGTTTTTATAACAATAAAATTATTCTTTCTAATCAAGAGGCTGATTGCCAGCTATCTTCTTCTTTCAATCAATTGGAATTAAAGGATGTATTGGAAATTATTCAACTAAGCTGCAAATTAAAACTAGAAACCAAAAACGGGAATTATGAATTACATTAACAAAACAATTTGCCTGATGTTTTTATCCTTGCTGTTTTTGTCAAATGAGAGCTTAGCACAGAACGACGTATTGGATAAGGAAATCAGCATCACTTTCACCAACCTTTCCTTGAAGGAATCTCTGGAGAAAATTGAATCTGAATTAGGAATCCCAACAGCCTATAATGAGAAAGAACTGAATGACGACAAGCTGACAATAAGCTTTGACAAAGAATTATTGAGTGAGGTATTAGAAGCTTTATTGACCAATAAAAAATTGACTTACAAAATCATTGGGAATACAATTGCTGTATATGAAAAAGAAGATACTGTGGTCCAAAAAGAAACAACTATTCCTTCGAAAAAAACAGCTCAGACTGCCCCACCAATCAAGGTGAAAAATTACACCTTGAGCGGCTATGTTTTGGATGCGGAAAGCAAAGAGGCCCTTATAGGAGCGAATGTTTTTGTTCCCAAATTAAAATTGGGTGTCAGCACAAACGAATACGGATTTTACAGTTTAACCTTACCAGAAGATGATTATGAAATAAGCTTTTCCTATATCGGCTATCAAACCCTTATAGAACAATTTTTATTGAAGAAAAACCTGGAATTCACTGCCGCGCTTTATGTTGGGAATCAGTTGGATGAAATTGTTGTAACAGATGAAACAAATAAAGTAAGGCATGCGGAAAGTAAAATGAGCAGTAACAAACTGTCCATGGAAAAGCTGGAATCCATGCCAGTTTTGATGGGAGAAAGAGATGTTTTGAAATTGGTGCAATTAATGCCAGGGATTCAGTCTGGATCTGAAGGCAGTACAGGATTGTATGTTCGTGGTGGTGGTCCGGACCAAAACTTAATTTTATTGGATGGCGTACCGATTTACAATGTCAATCACTTATTCGGTTTCCTAAGTACACTGAACGGAGATGCCATCAAAAGTGCTGAGGTCATTAAAGGAGGATTCCCAGCTCGTCATGGCGGTAGATTGTCATCCATTTTAGATATTAGAATGAAAGAAGGAGACATGGAAAACTTTCATGGCAACATCTCTTTAGGTCTTGTTTCAGGCAAGTTTAATTTGGAAGGACCCATAGTAAAAAATAAAACCTCCTTTCATATTTCAGGAAGAAGAACCTGGCTGGATGTTATTACAACGCCCATTCAAAAAAGCATCAAACATGATGGTGGCAGAACAATTGTAACCAAATATCATTTCTATGACCTCAATGCTAAAGTAAATCATAAATTCTCTGATAAAAGCAGATTGTTTTTCAGCAGCTATCTGGGGAATGACAAGTTGGAATTTAATGAAGAAGATCCCACTTTTAATTTTAAATTCGATGGTAAATTGAAATGGGGAAACAGAATTTCATCCTTGAGATGGAATTACCAAATTACTCCCAAGCTGTTTACCAATACAACGGTTTACAACAGCAATTACAAATTTAATTTTAATGATGAAGAGACAAATGGATCTGCAGACAATCCTATCTACAAAAGAACATTTAATTCACGTTCCGACATTAATGATATAGGAGCAAAATTAGACTTTAATTATTTGCCCAATCCCAAGCATTATTTTAGAGCGGGTCTAGGATTGGTTCACCATCAGTTCAATCCAAGTGTCAATTCTGAAAAGTTTCAAACAGGTAGCCAAGCCCCTGTTGAAAAGAGCATTGGTGATCCCCAAATCAAATCCAATGAGTTAACAGCTTATGTTGAAGATGACTTTTCCTTGGGCAGTAGGCTTAAAATTAATGCTGGTTTACACCTAGCTGGCTATTTGGTTGAAAGCTCAGAATATTTTTCACTTCAACCACGTGCTGCCTTGAGTTTCCTTTTGAGCGAGCGATCCTCAATAAAAATGTCCTATTCAAAAATGACACAGTTTCTTCATCTGCTGGCCAGTCCTGGACTAGGTTTCCCAACCGATCTTTGGGTTACCAGTACAGATAGAGTTAAACCAGAACATTCTATCCAATATGCATTGGCTTATACTCAAAGCCTGAACAAAGGATATGAAGTTACTGGTGAAATTTATTACAAAACCATGGAAAATTTACTGGAATACAAATCGGGATTTGACATATTCAGCAGCAGTCAAAACTGGCAGGATAAAATATTAGTTGGAACAGGAAAAAGTTATGGATTAGAGTTGTTGTTGGAAAAAACCAAGGGCAAAATAACGGGCTGGATTGGTTATACTTTGTCTAAGTCAGATAGAAACTTTCCAGATTTAGACCAAGGCAACACCTTCCCTTACAAATATGATCGTCGTCATGATCTAAGTATAGCCATTACCCATAAAAAAAGTGAGCGAGTAGATTTTGGATTGATTTGGGTTTATGGAACGGGCAATACATATACTCTTGGAACAAACAATTATTATGCCCTTACAGCTGGCGAACAAGTATCACCAGATCAAAGTATTTATACGACACTTGAACCAGTCAACCACATTGAAAACAGGAACAATCAAAGGGCTCCAGCCTATCATCGATTGGATCTTTCTGTCAATCTTCACAAAGAGAAAAATAGAGGCAAAAGAACATGGAGTTTTGGGCTTTACAATGCCTACAGTCGACAAAACCCATTCCTCATTTCCCTTGAAAAGAGGAGAACCTCCGATCAGTTGTATTTAAAACAGACCAGCCTTTTGCCAGTCATTCCATTTATTGCTTATTCGTTTAAATTTTAATAAAATGAAAAACATAAATTTAACTGTATACTATTTAACTCTTGTTTTGATCATTTCTGCAATTTCATGCACAAAAGAATTGCCATTCCCAGACGCTGAGAAAAAGCCTCAAATGGTGATCAATGGTCTATTTTCGCCAAATTCAAATTTACGAGTTCAAATCAGTGAATCTTGTCACATACAAGAACTCGATTGTGATCGGAAGGACGTTTTAGACGCAACAGTAAGTCTAATTGATGCAAATGGTCATACAATGGCTAACTTGGAACATACAGGAAATGGATTTTATCAAAATTCCCAAGTTCAAATTACTGAAAACAGCCTGTATCAAATAGAAGTAAGTCATGCAAGTTTCGATCCAGCAAAGGCAAGTGGATCATCGAATGTCCCCAAGCAAATAGTTTGCAATTATATTGGGAAAGAAGAAGCCCTAATCGATCAAACAGCGACCTGGGCTTTTGACATAGAAATAGAGGACGATCCCAATCAGGAAAACTATTATATTTTGGAAGGTAAAATTGAAGTCCTAGATGATCATTTTGATGAGGAATATTTCTTTGGAATTGAAGAAGAAATAAATGGCTACATCGAACCGCTATTTGCCCATTACACCAATGATGTCAATGCAGAAAACAAATCCATTTCTGCTGGATTTGACATAGTCACTTATCCGCTTAGAAGCATTTACCTTACTGATGCAAACTTTAATGGGCAGACTTACCAAACTCGTTTTGGAATTAGGTTTGATCCTATTTACAATGCGTTTTTTGAAGAAGAAGTTTCTGGTGATATAATGTCGGAATTCAAAGCTCATTTATCCATTAAATCTGTTAGCAAGGAAATGTATGAGTATTACAAATCACTTGAATTGTATCGTTTGGGCCAAGGAAACATTTTTGCTGAACCAGAACAAATCTATTCAAATGTAAATGCTGGTCTGGGTATTTTTGCCGCTTATACTGAAGTGAAATTTGAAACAGATTTGCCTAAATCGGAGTATCTCGTACCGAATAATATTGATATTGAGAATGAAGGTTGTTCAGCACCCTGCACGGTAAAATTTTCTACTGATGGGGGTTCAAAATTAAATTACAATTGGGATTTTGGAGATGGGAATACCTCCACGGAAGCTAAGCCAGAACATACTTATACAAGTTCGGGAACTTACCAGGTTGAGCTTTCCTTGTCAATTGAACCCGGAAACCTTTCCACTTGGTCTGAGCAAGTAAGAATAAATTGAGAATAGATTGAGAATAGATTGAGAATAAATTCTTCAGGAGGTCATGAAATGTCCTTCACAAATGAGTGAGATTCTAAGCTTAATAGAATTAGGCATCATGAATTCTAGTATTCTGAATTGCAGCGAACATTTAAACAAAACTCACAAAAAGAAAAAAATCAAACACCAAACATTTGTTTCATAGCCATCCACCAAGCCATTTTGTATTGCTTGTATTCCGCTTTGCTGATGTCCGCCAAAGACAAGGTCCATAAGAATTGTTGACCATAAAATTCAGTAGGAATGTTCAATTGGGCTTCGATGTTCATAAATAACTTAGATGGCGCAAGGCCGAAGATTAGAATGGTTTGTTTTTTATCCTTGTGAAGAAACTGGCCCAAACGAACTTTCTCGTTGGCTTCCATTTCAATCAAAATATAATCGGCATTTTCTTTTTTGATAGATTTGAGCGTTTTACCCATCATCTCTCTTTCTTGATCACCCAAACTGGCAGTCAAAATGATCAAATCACCTTCGAAGGATTGGAAGCTTTCTACCATCCCTTCTTTCTCAGAAAGATCATAAATTTTTTCATCCTTTAAAAATAGGGCTAAACCTATATCGTCTTTTTCAATCATCTATTATAAAGATAAGCGAAACGGCAATCAAAATCCAGTCAAATTTCATTCTTTTTGAGCAAATTTGTTTGATTTGTAAAACTGGCAATTAGAGGTTTAATTTTCACCAATCCGAATTTAACATTTCACGCAAAGACTAGAAGTTTGCATTTATTAAAATGTGTAAAGTATTGATTGATTAAATATTGCAACATTTCTTTCCATCAAAAAGATAAATATTTTCAATTTTGTTATCTTTGCACCATAATTGACGTGGTCGACGTATTGTTTTGATTTTATATTTTGCTTATATTATTGTATCCATCGTCACTGCCTAATTATCAAAATGGTAAAGATTTTCAGGTAAAACTTCCTCTTCAAAAAATGTAAAAATCAGTTAAATAGCGGCTATGCTACACAAATGAAAACTGTAACGCTTTACCTTCGTATTTCCTAGCCATATTCGTATTTTTTGAGTCTATTTTGGCTAGTATTTTTTAAAAGAAAAAATTCAATTATGGTCCTTACAACAAACACTAAAGTTATCAAAACTGACAAATCTAGAATTTCTGAAGTAGATTTTGATAATATTCCTTTTGGAAGAGTTTTCTCCGATCACATGTTGATCATGGAGTACAAAGACGGAGCTTGGGATCAAGGAACAATCCGACCTTTTGAAAAATTGAGAATGAGTCCTGCATCAATGGTTCTTCATTATGGCCAGGCCATCTTTGAAGGCATGAAAGCTGAAAAAGGACAAGATGGAGAAATCTATTTGTTTAGACCAGAATTGAACATTCAGAGGCTAAACAAATCTGCAGTCAGAATGGCTATGCCTGAAATCCCTGAACAGGTGTTTTTAGACAAACTGAGAGAGTTGATCGCAATTGATAAAGACTGGGTTCCTACGAAAGAAGGTTACTCTCTGTACTTAAGACCTTTTATGATTGCCAGCGATGAGTTTATTGGAGTAAAGCCTTCTCAAACTTATAAGTTCATAATATTCACTTGCCCGTCTGGACCTTATTACAGCAAACCTGTTAATGTTTATATAGAAACAAAATACTCAAGGGCTGCTGCTGGAGGAACTGGTTTTGCAAAAGCTGCAGGAAACTATGCAGCCTCTTTGAGACCTGCTCAAATAGCTGGACCAAAAGGATTTGATCAGATATTATGGACCGATTCTGTTGAGCATAAATACGTTCAGGAAATCGGAACAATGAATGTTTTCTTTGTCTTTGGAGAAACCATCGTCACGCCTGAATTAAACGATTGTATTTTACCAGGCACCACTCGCCAAACATTGATCGAAATGATGAAGGCCGAAGGGCTGAAAGTTGAAGAACGTCCAATTACAACAGATGAGATATTTGAAGCTCACGAAAAAGGAATCTTAAACGATTGTTTTGGTTGCGGAACAGCCGCAGTTATCATTCCAATTGCATCTATTGGCAATGATGAAAAAACGGTTCAACTTCCACCAGTTGAGAAAAGAACAATTTCAGCAAAATTCAAAAAACAATTGGTCGACATAAAAAGAGGTTTGGCTGAAGATAAATTCAATTGGTTGGTGAAAGTATAGAAAAATAAATTTGATGATGACATCAAATTAAAGCACAGACCAATTTGTTGATAACAACAAATTAAAGCACTCAAACAAAGCTACTTTCGGTAAAACACCAAAAGTAGCTTTGTATTTTAACCTTTGTTTCGGCTCCATTGGCTTAAAAGCACCAAGGCTTAAGGCATTGCAATGAAAGCTTGGAAATTAGACAATGATTTTCAGAATGATTTTCAGAATGGAATCTATCTAAAAATAATGCTTACATTACACAGTTGTTCTAATATCTAGTATTTGAAAACTTGACATTATACCAATTACATTTTATCGAAGCGTCCACCAGACGTTATATTTTAGATTTTTTTGCCATTCGAGTCTACTATCTAAAATTTAGCATCTAATATTTATTTTACTTTGGAAGAAAAAAATCAGATTGAATTGACGCCGGACTTTGAGCTGGCCTATAAACTAATGAATGAATCTAAAGATCATTTGTTTATTAGCGGAAAAGCAGGAACAGGAAAGTCTACTTTACTCCGGTATTTCAAAAAGCATACAAAAAAGAATGCTGTCTACCTTGCACCAACAGGTTTGGCGGCGGTTAATGTTGGTGGGCAAACAATCCATTCCTTTTTCAAGTTTCCTCCACGTCCCATTGATCCCAGCGAAATATTTCGTCGAAAAAACAGGAAGATTTATCAGAAACTCGATACCATAATCATTGATGAAATTTCGATGGTCCGAGCAGATTTGTTGGATTCGATAGATTTGTTTCTGCGCAAAAATGGCCCAGACGACCTTGCTCCATTCGGAGGCATTCAAATGGTCTACATTGGTGATCTTTTTCAACTTCCTCCAGTCGTTCGAAGAGATCATGTTGAATTATTGAGAGTACAAGGCTACGAAACGCCCTATTTCTTTTCTGCCCAATCCCTAGTCGATGTCGATTTGATTCACTTGGAACTGACCAAGGTCTTTAGGCAGACTGATTTGGCATTTCTGAGTCTGCTAAACCAGATTCGAGACAAAAGCATTGACTTTGAAGGATTGGAAATCATCAATGAAACGGCAAATAAGGAGCTGGAAGATTTTGATGAGATACCGTTCATAAAACTGTGCAGTACCAATAGAATCAGCCACAGCATCAACCAAAGAGAACTTGATAAATTGCCGCATCGTCCGTTTTCTTATGAAGGAAAACTCGAAAAACAATTCAACGAAAAAAACCTTCCTTGCGATCAGTTGCTGCAACTAAAAATTGGAGCGCAAGTAATGATGGTTAGAAACGATCCTGAAGGTCGCTGGGTCAACGGAACAATTGGGACGATTAGCGAGCTTGGTTTTGATGAAATTGAAATTGAAGTCAACAGCTCAGGAAGCAAAAGCCGACACAAAATCAAAAAAGAAAAATGGGATGCTCATAAATTCAACTATGATGAAAGCAATAAAAAGATCAGTAGTGAAATCATTGGAAGCTTCACACAGTATCCTCTAAAACTGGCTTGGGCGATCACCATTCACAAAAGCCAAGGTATGACCTTCCAACAGGTTTACATTGATTTAGGAAGTGGGGCATTCGCTCCAGGACAGGTCTATGTGGCATTGAGTAGGTGTGTCAGCTTGGAAGGGCTTATACTTAGTAAGCCCATTCGACCACAAGACATTTTCGTTGATCCAGCTGTAGTTGAGTATGCCCAGCAAAATGATTTACTTTAAGATACCCAACTGAATAATTATTCAGTTTGCTGGTGCATTTCATAAATAGAATGTTAACCAAATTAGACCTGTTGTTGAGCCCTTGATTGAAGGTTCTGAATTTGAAATATTTCAAATATTTAAAAAAAAAATCAATTTGTGAAATTCTTTTCATGAAAATTTCGTTTCAGTTTTAGTAAGCAATCCCAAATCGCCGAGTTATTCTAGAATTGATGAATTAAATAAAACATAATTTATTGTTTCTTTTAAAATCTCTCTTAGATTTCTTATATTTAATTATAGCTTGAAAAGAGTCAAAATCACTACATTTTTTATTTATTTCTTTCTTGTTATGAAGAACAATTTGAGGAAGCTTAGAATCTAACTAAAACCAGTTTTTTCATGTTGCTATGTACTGAAGTTGATGCCTTATTATATCTTCTCGAAGATCCAGACAAGGATGTTTATGCCCAAATAAGATCTAAAATACTCTCCTACGGTTCTGAAATCTTACCTGAGTTATATGACTTGGGAGATGAATCAGACAATGAACTGATTCTTACCAGAATAGCAGAATTAAAACACGCCATTCATTTCAATCATATTGCTTACGAATTGGAACATTGGGCAGAATTCGAAAGTGAAAATCTTTTGAAAGGCCTGACTTTGATTTGTTCCTATCAATTTCAAGATTTGAACATTGACATGTTAGAGTTTAGTTTTAAAAACATTGTCAAAGACATCGATTTTGCCATTGAAGGAGAGACCACACCTCTTAAAATCACCAAAAAAATCAATCAAATTATATTTAGCGATTATGGATTCAAAGTCGTGAACAAAGAAAAGCAGAGTATCAATAACTACTTCCCGAACAATTTGTTTTTGGATAAAAAAGGAGAAGTAATTAATATTGCGATGCTCTATGCAATTTTAACCTGCAACCTTGATCTGCCGATTTATATGATCCGGGTTCCAAACGACAAATGCCTTTTCGCTTTTTTCGATCGTTATATAGACCGCAGCGATTCAGATTTACCAATGTTAACCAGACCAGAGGTAGAAAGCGATATTTTATTCTATATTGACATTTCCAGAAATGGTGCCATTCTTAATTACAAGGATGTAAAAAGACGCTTTTTTAACAACAGAAAAAGTCCCCTTGGAATTGAGTCGCTTACTCCACTTAATAATGTAGAAACCATTGGGCTTTTAGTGAAATGCATTTTGGATTATGCGGTCATTCAGAATGGCCAAAAAGAGACTGTTCAAGAGTTGAAACAGCTTAAGAAAATTTTGGAAGAACATGTATTTTAGTGCTGTTCCAAATCTAAAACTTTCATTCCCATATCTATAGATTTAAACAATTCCGTTTTGTTGGATTTCACTTTTGCAGAGATTTGCAAACCACTTAATAAACTAAACAAATAAGCGGAAGTATCTTTAATGTTTAATTTGGAATCTATTTCACCCTTACTTTTGCCCTCTTGAAGACTTTTAGAAATGATTTCTTGAAAAGCTCCTTTATTAGAAACCAATTCCACCAATATACTTTCATGCTTTGGCAAATATTCCGTTGTACAGTTGATAACAAAACAACCCTTTCGGTCCTTATCGTCTATTGCTATTTTTATAATTTCTCTGAATAGACTTTTAAGGGCTTTCTTTACTGAATCAAATTTTGACAATCGCTGTTGCATAAAAGTCAAATTTTCTTCTCTGTATGCTAAAAAGGCAGCTTCGTATAATTCATTTTTTCCTCCAAATGTATCGTAGATACTTGCTCTGTTAATTCCCAAATGGTCCACTAAATTCTGAATAGAAGTCGCGTGAAATCCCTGTTTCCAAAACAACTGTTTTGCTTTTTCCAAGATTTCGGCCTTGTTGAATTCTTTGGTACGTGCCATAGTTTATAAAGATATGCCGAACTTTTTAGTATTCGACATATCTTTTTGTTTAATTAGACTTGTGCAAAACCTCCATCCACCGGAATTTCCGCACCAGTAATGTAAGAAGCATCCTCAGAGGCCAAAAACAGGGCAACAGAGGCAACTTCTTTTCCTTCTCCAAATCGGCCAAGTGGTACCATGGAAGGAAATGATCCAGCCATGTCATCAATTTGCTGTTGATCAACATTGTGTTTCCCATAAATTGGGGTGTTGATAGGACCAGGACTTAGTGAATTGACTCTGATTCCACGTCCACCGAGCTCTGCTGCCAAAGTTTTTGTGATGGAACGGAGGGCTGCCTTGCTAGAGGCATAAGCAGCCATGGCAGGAAAACCTTTTACATTCGTTATGGAGGTGTTAAAAATTACACTCGCTCCTTCATTCAAAGACGAACTGGCTTCATTGACAGTAAAAAGTGGTCCTTTTACATTCACCGCGTAGACTTCATCAAATATTTCCTCCGTCAAGCCGCCAATTCCTTCCAATCTAAAAATTCCAGCATTTAAGAACAGGACATCAATTTTACCAAAATGATTGACCGTTTTTTGGATCAATTCTTTACTGGCTTCAATACTTGAGGCCTCTGCAGGCTGCAATAGATAATCTCCACTTAGTTGATCCTCTATGGCTTTCAGCTTTTCCAGCGTCCTTCCTGTCAAAACAACTTTGGCCCCTTCTTCCAAAAACAATTTTGCTGTGTCCAATCCCATTCCACTGGTTGCACCTGTTACAATTGCTACTTTTCCATTTAACTTACTCATTTATCATTTATTTATTGTTAATAAAATCCGTTTTAGAACGATCGTTCCAAAAACAATCAATAACAGAACGCTCGTTCCAGAAAAAAGTTTTCCAATAGGGTAAAAAATTAAAAGAAATAAAAAAAGAATAAGCACAAGTCCCTATTTTTCATAGATTTCAAGCCGCTTATTGATGTTCAGAAGGATTTGGGCATTCAACAAGATCCTTTAATAAAAAATTGAATTGGGGACCTTGAGTGGAATGGAGTTTTGTGGAATGGACTGGGTCTTTCAAGCAGGTTAACTCTCAAGCAGGATCATTGGTAAAGGCCTTTAAGATTCCTTTCGCTTTAAGCAGGCATTCTTCGTATTCCTTTTCAGGATCAGAATCTATCGTTATGGCACCACCAATTTGGAATGAAAGGTATTTACTTTTTTTGTTGTAAAGTAGGCTTCGGATAACCACATTGAAATCAAAATCCTCTTGAGGGCAGAGATAGCCAACTGCTCCGCTGTACAAGCCTCTTTTACTCTCTTCGTAGTGCTCAATCAGTTCCATCGCTCTTATTTTGGGACAGCCAGTCATCGATCCCATTGGGAAGGTGTTTTTAATCGCATCGATGAAATGAACATCACTGCGCAATTTGGAACTGACCGTAGAGATCATCTGATGAACGTATTTAAATGAGTAAATTCCAAAAAGTTCTGCAACTTCTATACTACCATACTCAGAGCTGCGCGTCAAATCATTTCTTACCAAATCAACGATCATCACATTTTCTGAGCGCTCCTTCGGATCATTCAACAATTGCTTCTTCAATCGTTTGTCTGCTCTCAAATTTTCTCCTCGATGAATAGTTCCTTTTATTGGTTGTGAAATTAACTGTTGCCCATGTTTTTTCATGAAACGCTCAGGGCTGGAGCAGATCAAATAATGCTCATTCATTTTAAAAAAACAAGCAAAAGGTGCTGGTGAAACTTCCTGCAATCTCAAATAACTATTGAGCGGATCGATTTTCAAGTTTTCAACATAAAACTCCTGGCACATATTCAGTTCATACACCTCTCCCCTCTTTATCTCCTCTAGAATTTGTTTTATTTTTTTTAGGTATTGCTTCTTGGAAAGTTTCCTTTTCAAATCGGCATTTTTAGCCAATTCCTTGAAGGCTGGTATTTTTATTTGTAAAATTTCCCGCTTCAATTCTAAAGGATCAATTTCTATTGGGCATTCAACAATCAGCTGATTGTGTTTGTATCTAATAAGTATTTCAGGCTGAAAGAAAAACATTTCAGGAAAACCAACTGAATCTGGGTTATTAGATTGAAGATCTTCAATTTCATTCTTCAAATCATAAGAGAGAAAGCCAAACAGCCAATCCTTTTTTTTATCGTAAAATCGCCTGAGTTGATCGAAAGATTCATTATTTTTTTGTTTCCAATTACTGCTATTGGAAACAGCAACAATAAATTCGAAAGACTGATAAATGTCTTGATCATTGTCATTGCTGTCCAAGACGGAACAATACTTAAACCCATTGGCCCAAACAGCTAACTGTTGCTTGAATTTGGAATCTATTTCAAGACTGAAATGAAATTTATTTCGGTAAATGGCCATGGATTTCAGGGCATGAGATAGCCCTTGAATTTTGTATTAACTGGAATAATTATGGCTCGTAAATTGCATTGGCTCAAACATAAAGGGATTGTCATTTTGATGCTCGCCTACTAAATTTCAATAAAAAAGAAATCGACAGTCGGGCACTCTTATTTATTGTTCGACTTAAGGTTCTCCTTCACTTTTGAATTTCCTTCTTTCTCTTTGCTCTGGCTTTCTTTGGCCTGGCTTTCTTTGGTCTGGCTTTCTTTTTTCTTTTCTTCAGCTTTATCATTGGCCAGCAGTCTGTCCATGAAACCAGGAAGTTGATCTGCGCCAATTCGTTTCGCTTTGATGATTTTATTTTCATCTAAGATGAATATTCTTGGTGTCCCACTGATGTCATAGTCTCTTCTAAAATTGGATTTGTATTCCAAATCTGCTAGATGCAATATTTCAGTCGGATTGTCTTCGAGGTATTTTCTCCACTTATCTTCTTCATGCTCTGTGGAAATTGCTATAACTTTTACACCTTTGTCTTTGTAATTTTCATTGAAATCGATCACTTTCGGAGTAGACTTTTTACAATGCCCACAATCTGGATCCCAAAAATACAAAACAACATAGGGACTGATGATTTTACTCAAGGTATGGTAAGTACCGGCTGCATCTTTAAGTTTAAAGTTTCTGCCCTTCTTGCCAATTAGATTTGGTCTAATCAAATCAGCTCTGTTTTTAATTTTAAACAACTGAGTTGAATCAACCCAAGGCGTTTCTCCTGCGGCATAATAATTGTCAACAATGTGGACATAGACAGCGTCCATTCCCATGATCTTTGATTTGGCGTATGTATTCAGTAAGTGGGCTGTCAAGAATTGGTAAACCCCCTCATTGTCCTTGGCCAAGTTCAAAACATGATCGATGGAAACATTGACAGAATCTGGAATAGGGCGGGTCATTTTTTCAATGTAATGGTTCACCTTCGTATGAACCAAAGGGGAACGAGCAATAAGTTTATCTGAAAAGTCAATGTTATCAAAATAGTGTTCCTTGTAATACCTGAATCGAAAAGTAGAATCTATTGTCCCATCAGCCAATTTTGGAGATTCTGGAATTTCAGGTTCCTCCACATATTTCAGATACTTGGTATAGCGAGCATTGGGTCGTTTTTTTTGAAACTTCTCTTGAAATTTTTTGACTTCCTTGTCAAGTTCTGACCTTTTTTTATTTATCGCTTCTTTATCTTTTTCGCTGATTTCTTCTGTCTCTTGTTCCTTTAGTTTGACGAGTTCTTTTTTCTTTTGTGAAATAAATTTCATGTATTCATAAAAAGCTTCATTCTCCTCAGAGTTTTTTACTTCCGCATCTTGGATTAAGTTTTCGACATTGGTTTCTATGGTAAAATCCTGATCCTCTTCCGTCACCAAAAATTCAAAATAGCCCTGTTTTCCAAGTATCGCAAAATAAATCCCTGGTTTAAGAGCTTCATCTCCTTCGAAGGTTGCCCAGCCAGATTTATCGACCATCGTTGAATCCTGAATGTACTGTTTCAAACCATAATGATAACCCAATTTGAGTTGCTCCTCTTCAAAGCCCTCGACTTTCAATTTGATCTTATATGACGGCCCTGCGGTTAATGCTGCAGTAATGAATAGTAATGATATTATAAATACGAGTGGTCTCATTTTTGATTTTTAAACTATTGGCGTTTTTTTAAAAGCTGTTGGCTTTTGGCCTTTTTGTAACAGCTATTGGCTTTTGGCCTTTAGCTTTTGGCGTTTTTGTAACAGCTATTGGCAAAGATTTAAAAGCTATTGGCTTTTGGCCTTTAGCTTTTGGCGTTTATTTAAAAGCAATTGATTTTAACAAAATTAAATAAATAAAACAAATTGCCAAAGGCCAAAAGCTAAAGGCCATCAGCCTTAAAAAGCTTACTTAAACATTTTGTATTCATAAGGAATGTCCAACCAAACGCCCCATACTTTGTCATAGGCATGAACTTTGGTTGTTGGCTTTCCTTCATCTGCGACAACTTCATTGCCCGAATTGACCCATTCAAATATTCCACCATATAAATTGGCAACATCTTCAAAACCTGCATCGAGTAACTGCTCACTTACTTTTTCACTTCTGTAGCCAACTGAGCAATAAACCAATATTTTTTTGTCTTTAGCGATCTCGGCTACCCTATCCATATTAAAATCGTCGTATCCAACCCATGTTGCTCCTTCTATATGACTTGTTTCAAACTCTTCCATTTCACGAGCATCCAACAAAATATAATCTTCAGGGTTTTCCAAGTCATTTACATTGACTTCCTCTACCGTATGTGAAAGTAATGTTTTCAACATCAAAGCGAAACTAGGATTTTTAACCTTTGTCTGAGCTTGGCAAGACATTGCTAAACAGCTACTTGCCAATAATATATACACTAAAAAATTCTTCATTTGAATTAAATGTTTTATTTTAAAAAAAACTTCCCAAAATTATGACCTTTTCACCTTTAAAATGGTTTATTATGAGAGTGAAAATTATTAAATTTTGATAAAATATCGTCAATTAATGGAAAAAAGCATACATCAATTTAAGGTTAAAAATATTAAAGGTCAGGACACAGACCTTTCAAGCTTTAAAGATCAGGTTATTTTAATTGTAAATACCGCATCTGAATGTGGTTTTACGCCACAATATAAGGAGTTGGAAGAACTGTATCAAAAATACAAAGAGGAAGGATTTACTGTCTTGGGATTTCCATCAAATGATTTTGGTGGACAAGAGCCTTTAAAGGCCAATGAAATTACAAGTTTTTGTGAAATCAATTACGGTGTTACATTTCCACTTTTTGAAAAAACAGTTGTAAAAGGCAAAGATGCCAGTGAATTGTTTCAATTTCTTTCTAGCAAGAAACTGAATGGGAGCGTCAATATTTCACCCAAATGGAATTTTCAAAAATACCTGATTGACAAAGAGGGGCACGTTTACGATTATTACCTTTCAACCACAAAACCATCTTCAAAGAAAATAGCCAAAGCGATAGAGAAATTATTGGCAAAATAGAGGTGAAACAATGAAAGTAGCGCTATTCATTCCATGCTCCGTTGATTTGTTTTTTCCTGAAATTGGAATCAGGACATTACAAATTTTGGAGCGGGAAGGATGCGAAGTTTCTTACAATCAAAATCAAACATGCTGTGGCCGATGGCTAAATCGAATTGGCCGATTCAACTTGGAAGGCATGGTCTTGGAAAAATTCATCCATGACCATTTCAATCACGATTACATTGTTTGCCCAGATGTCTCTTGCCTGGAATTCGTTCAAGAAAATTTAGCCAATCATGAATGGAAACCGATCATGCAAAGCAGGGTAAGAATTATAAAATCGAAACTATTGGAGTTAACAGATTTTATGGTGAATATCTTAGACAAATCTATCATTCCACTCAGCTGCACCGGTAATTTTTCAATTTGTGATTATCCATCCAATGTCTACCGCAATAAAACTTTTAAAGCCTTAAAACATATTATTGATTATCAATCTGCTTCTATATTTACTGAAATTCAAGACAACAGAATTCTTAGCGCCAATAGTATTCAAACCTTGTTTTATAATGAATTAAGTGAGAAAATTATTTCAGATTTTTACCAAGAGATTGCCTTCAAATCTGATGCTGAATATTTTGTGGATGCTGATGTTGTAGCGGTGAGTTATTTTAAAAAATACATAATGAAAGAAAAGCTATCCCTGAAAGTGATGCATACAACGGAATTGTTTTAGGGATGTAGCATTCAATGAATGGCCTTTCAAACAGTATTTGAAAAATGAAAATTTGCCCCTCGTAATCGCCTCATTAGATGAGTTAAAATGATCAATCTCCTTTAAAAGAAAAAAAAGCCCTCACAATACCTCAAAATAAAAGCCCCCACATAGAAAGCCCCCACATAGAAAATTTATTTTCGATGTGGGGGCTTTTATTTCTTTTGCGTAAAACTTTTTTTACTTATTGACAGTATTTATTCTTCTTCAAAGTACAGTTGTTTGTCTATAAGAGCACCATTGACATAAGTATATTCTTTGGTCAAGGTTCCATCTGTATCCCAAACCAAAACCTTTCCATCAAGCTTGTCATTTTTAAAATCTCTTGAAGTCCATTGTTGACCGTTTTCGTACCAAGATTTCCAAACATCAACCTTTCTTCCCCTTTTGTAATGGTATTCGTACTTAATCTGTCCACCTTCATAATACTCTTTGTACAGACCGTCATTCAAATCATTTAAAGTGGTTCCCTCTTGATATAATTTCCCGTTTGAATGCCAGATTTTATAAGGTCCTTTTTTCAGGCCTTCCATAAATGTTTCGGAGGTATAAACGGTTCCATTGGGCAATTTCGTAACGGCTACTCCAGTAAATGGCTTACCTTCAGACTGAGCAACTCTTTTGCCATTAACATCTTCATATTTCAAACTCCCTAATTCTACTATTGGTTCAGTTGGAAACTGATTGGCTGCGCTTTTATCTACTCTTTTTGACTTTACATAATTTTTATTCGCTGTATCAGATTTGCAAGAAACCACCGAAGCAGTAATTGCAAAGAAAAAAATCAAAAGTCCAGCATAGTTTAGTTTATTCATTTCCTAAAAATTTTCTATTTACGATCGTAAAATAATTTATTTCTTCTTTTTTAAAGATTTTTTATACTTCTTTTTGTTAAAATCGATGATAATATTTCGTTGAACTTTCACTGCTTCCCCTTTCTGTTTGCCCGGAGTCCAATTAGGAAACAACGATACGATTCTAAGGCCTTCTGCTCCGCAGCCCAATCCGATGTCTCGTTTGATCTCTGGCGCTGTAACCATTCCATTTTCATCAATAACAATTCCAATAACAACCATCCCATCAATTCCAATACTCAATGCCTTTTCAGGATATTGAAGGTTGGATTCAATAAAACTGGCTATTGCCTCTTCTCCTCCCGGAAATTCTGGCATTTCATCCACTACATTAAAAATAGGGTCTTCATCGATTATGGCTTTCTTTTCTTCATTGATTTGCTCGGGGTCCAAAGTAAATCTTATCGGTAAATTGTAAGAAACTTTTACTGGCTCCCCCTTTTGCATACCTGGTTGCCAATTTGGCATCATTCCAACGACTCTTAAAGCTTCTGCTCCACAACCAAAACCTATGTCATCTACCAATTTTTGATTGATGATGCTTCCATCTTCAATGACGATGAAATTAACTACGCAGAGTCCCTCGGTTTTGTTGGAATTGGCCTGTTCAGGATATTTCAGATTTGAATAAATAAATTTCATCAAAGAATCAACACCCCCTGGAAATTCAGGCATTTTTTCGACCATTACCATTTCTGGTTTATGGTTATTTTCATTTGAGACAGCTTTGTCTTGAGCAAAAAGAAAAGCTGGAAAACATAAGCAAAAGAGTAAAACAAAATTTTTCATTTATTAAGATTTTTTTTCGATAAACTCTCTGGTCAATTTTCTGGACATATCATCAGTTAGTTGATAATCATCAATATTCGGTTTTGCTATGAAATCTGCTTTTTGCATGGTATTTTCTATAACATCGGACATTTGCAAAAAGCCAATTTCATCATTCAAAAACGCTGCTACAGCAATTTCATTCGCTGCATTTAAAATGCAGGGCATGTTCCCTCCTTTATCCAAAGCATCAAAAGCCAGTTGTAAATTACGAAAGTTTTGTAAATCTGGTTGTTCAAAGTTAAGACTAGGATAATCGAGAAAGTTAAATCTCTTGAAGCTAGATTTTAATCTTTTTGGATAAGCGAGTGCATATTGTATGGGCAATTTCATATCAGGAAGCCCCATTTGTGCTTTGATACAAGAATCTTCAAACTGTACCATTGAATGGATGATTGATTCAGGATGAACGATGACTTCTATTTGTTCTCTTTTTAAATTAAACAACCATTTGGCTTCAATAACTTCAAGGCCTTTGTTCATCATACTAGCAGAATCGATGGTTATTTTAGCGCCCATCTCCCAATTTGGATGTTTAAGTGCTTGAGCCTTGCTTACCTTTTCAAGCTCCGCTCTTTTCATTCCACGAAAAGGACCACCAGAAGCAGTCAAAATGATTTTTTCAACAGGATTTTCCCATTCTCCCTCCAGACATTGAAATATAGCAGAATGCTCCGAATCGACAGGATAAATATTGACCCCATTTGCTCTTGCCAGTTTGGTAATCATTTCACCAGCAACAACCATCGTTTCTTTATTCGCTAAAGCTATTGGCTTTCTGCTCTTAATGGCACTGATTGTTGGTTTAAGCCCTGAATATCCAACCAAAGCAGTTAAAACCATGTCTATCCCATCCATTTCAACAACTTGCTCTAAAGCTTCTTGACCAGCAAAGACTTTAATACCCAAATCGAACAATTCATCCCGAACTGCAGCAAACTTGGACTTATCGACAATGACAACTGCATTGGGATTGAACTTTTTGGCTTGTTCGATTAGTAAATCAGAATTGGTATTCGCGGTAAGGACGCTTACCTCAAAATGGGCAGCTTGTTCTTCTATAACTTCAAGGGCTTGGGTTCCAATAGATCCAGTGGAACCGAGAATGGCAATCTTTTTCTTATTCAAAATGATGGAATGCTAATGAACCCTAAAAATAGCAAAAAACCAATTGCCAAAGCTTTAAGCCCAGTAAAATAACAGAATCTTATAAAAAAACCTTTGGAGAATTCTATTTAATAATGGATATAAACCATAAACCTTATTTTGACATCGATGAGGTTTAACCAATGATCAATTAAAAAGAAAAAGCTGCCTCCTGGGAGAGAGGCAGCTTTAAATGTTCCTTGAAATTGGGTTTCCTAAATGGCATTGGAACATTGAAAACCGCTGTTAACGGCGTTTATTGGGTAAATCTACTTTAATAGTTTTTGGGTTGTAAGTGAATTTGCTATGAGTATAAACATTCTGATAAGTAAGTATTAGAAGACTTTAAACTCTAAAAACCATTATAACAGCCATTCATTGTTAATATTTTCAATTACGTATTCTTCCGTTGATTACGAAAGTAATATTTAATAGAATGTTTAGACAAAAAGTACCTGTTCATATTTTGTTCATAACTTATGAACAGCTAAATTTATGAACAATTGATCAAAACGAATGAACTCAAATAAAGAATTTTTTGAACTTTTGAAGTCTGAAACGCTTCAATCGGCAAAAGCTGATTTTCAGAAATACTCTATCAGTCCAATTATAGCAGATTGGACTCAAAGCCAATTCAGCTTAATGTCAAAATTCATCGAAACCAAAATCGACCAGAGCAAATTGGTTGAGGAGCGGTATAAGAATGAAATTGGTAGAACCATTAGTATTAGCACCCTTGAACGAATTTTTAAACATGGATACCTTATTCCAGCGAAGTTGGATCAAAGGCGATTAAAAACCCTGAATAAACTGTGTTTGTTTTGCAATTATATAAACTGGTATGATTTTGTCGATCAAAAAAAGCAGGAAGTCAATTTCAACATCAATGATGAATACCAAACGATTTTAGAAGTGGTTGAAAAGGCAGTCGCTGCAGAATACAGGTCTTATCAAAGATTGCCGGAACTGGATTCAAAATCACTTGAAAAATACTTCTCGACCGACGGTCCTGCATTTAAACGAATTTTTCACATCCTCCAATTGCATATCTCTAAAGGATGGATTGTTAGCAACAAATGGAATCCATCTACTTATCAAATAATAGAAAGCAAAGTTACCAAATTGGATAAAAACATAGCCGAGGTCAACTCTAAAGAATATTGGTATTTAAGATGGTTTGATCCTAAAATCAATGATTATCCAACCATTTATGACCAACTTAATCAGCAGTATTACCTGCTGGAAAAAAAAGCAGGTTTATGGAAAGTAAAGATCAACCACTATCCTCACGATGATTACTGAAAAATTTGTTTCTGGGATATGTGCCAAGCCCGATTGGGCATGACTCTGGTTTCATTGATCGATATTCCCAAACCAATCCGTTCCAAGTCTATTACAAATAAGTAAGCCCAAACATTACTAATTAAAATCAATTTCTGCAACTCCGGCTTTGGTTCTATTTTCATACCATCTGTCATAATCCGTTACCTGAACTGTTCCATCCAAATTACCATCATTTAAATTGTATGTATTAAGTATTGCAGGATCTGACTTCCAAGAATCTCTGTCCGTATTTTGAATATTTCCATCAGAATTGAACTCTCCGGCATACATGGCATACTTTCCAAAACCCATTGATTTGAGTTGAGATGGTCCCAATGCTTTAGAATCATTGTCTGTGAAGTCATAAACCACAGATCCATTAGAACTGTTTAGAGGAATCGATGTCAATATGTCTAAATGATTTCTATGGCGAATACAAAAGTAATAAGCGTCAGAAGGATCTAGGTTATTAAAGGTAAGGGCTGAAACTCCATCCAGATCTACGATTCTGCCATCATTCAATAATATTCCAGCTTTTGTTGCTAAGGTTGTGGTTGAACGAGCACCACTAATATTAGGTGTAACATTGTTTCTAACTTCAACCAGAACCCAATCAACCATATTGGCAGGAATATTTGTTAAGGTTTCCGTTCCTGCATAATTAAATGGGCTTGAACCATAAGGTTGTTGCAAAGGAATCAAATTGCCCAAATTGGTTTGCATGGTATTTCCATCCAATGGGCCTTCCAATAATACTTTGAATTGCACTTCCAATCTTTGAATACATTCAGTGCTGGCATCCCCATAAATGAAAAGCCCTTCTTGTTGGTCTGTTGCCAACATTCGACCAGAAGGTAAATAAGGATATGCTCCCCAACAACCTTCGAATCCTTGTCCTGAATAATTTGGGCTGGTATCATGAGCATCCACCTCTACTAAATTTGATGGGTTTGAAATATCGACAATTGTAATTCCATCGTGGTAGTGAGAGGTAACCAGGTAATCGCCCAAGACGTGAACATTGTGCGGGACAGCATCGTTTCCTCCTAGGCTTGAAACATAAACGTCTTCAATAAATATATTAGATAGATTGCTAACGTTAAAGCAAGTTACTTTCCCTCCACCAGTTTCATCAGTAGTGAACATATAATTATTGTCATCGGAAACCCATGCATTGTGAGCAGCTCCATCAGGAGTATTGGCCAAGCCTATTAATTGAAGATTTGTTTTGTCACTTACATCAAATATGGCCATTCTTCCAGCATTAATTTCTGACAACCACATTGTGTCGCCTCTAACAAAGACATCGTGAACATAATTGTCATTGTAAATATTTAAAATTGGTGGATTTAATGGATTTGCCGCAATGTCAATAATTATGCAACCTCTATTGCCAAAGTTTGCCCCAACAATGTATCCAATGCCATTCTCATCGATAAAAATATTGTGAGAAGTTTCAAAACTAACAAAGCCATTTTGCGAATTAGCATACAAGCCGCCATCCCAATTGGAACTTGAAACGGGTCCTGGTAGATTACTCAAATCAATTATTTTGATGCCCTCATCCCCCTCGTTTGTAACATAGGCATAATTGCCCCAAGTTTTTATATCTCTCCAAATGGTATTTGGCCCGTCCACAAAATCCACTTCAAATGGATTACAAGGATCCGAAACATTTACAATGGAAGTACCATTTCTAACACCAACCAAAGCGTATTCGGTGCCATTGTCAACATAGCCCCAAACATCAGATAAAAGCTGATCGTATTCGAGATTTCCTAGGGGATCCAAAGGAATTTGAGCAAAACTAGCCCCACTTGCCAAAAGCAAAACCACCAAAAGATTACTGAAAAATTTCATATCAATATTAGGTTGAAAAATGTAAGTATTAATTGCAAAACAATAAACTCGGATTTACGACATAGCGCGCATTTTGAATTTTCTGACGGGGTGAGAAACAAAAAAGCCAAAATATCCCTTTATTCTGTGCATAATTACGAAAAACTAACAAGAATACTCATTGATTGTTTAAGCTATCAATGTTTATGTATACTAGGAATCAGTATCCATGAAATCAAACAGATTTCAACAATAAATGAGTGACTTTGGTAAAATAAATTAAATGCGCACCTATGATCATTTATCTTCTTATAAAATTAGTGCTGTCAAAACATATACTGAAAATCAAATGGATTGGAAAAACCTGGATCGCTGACCTGATTGAATGCCAGCCTGATCTGAGTCAAGGACAAGTTTAAAGCATTTGATTCCAGCACGACGAAGCTTGCAATGTTTGTTATTAACAAACCACCTCGTTTCATAGCATAAACCTTTCTATTTGGTAGTTGTCAGTAGAATAAAATTAGTTATCTTAAAAACAATTCAGTATTCATACAACAAAATTCTTATTGTCAAATTGACGCTATGAGGATTTTAATTCATATATTTGACTATCAGTGCGATAAGTTCTCATTATCAAAATGATTCAATTTCATGTAAAATTCGGGAATTGATTAGTTAGAGCATGTTGGGATTTAACGATTTACACTCAAAACTCGTCTTTTATCCAAAAATTTCAGCTATTTTTCGATCAATAGCAGTGCTATTAATCTTGAAATGAGTTGACCGAGCCGTCGGTCCGATTTGGATAAAATACTTCCTTTTGATTTGCAAAGCTCAAAGCCCACAATGCATTTAATCTAACATTGATTCCTAATCATAAAGCAAATAGCTTTTTATATTGAATTTGTATAGAATAATTCCATTTCAATCATACACACTTATTATGAAATTTAAAGCAGTAAGTACAGTTTTCATTCTATCCGTTTTCCTTTTGGGGTTTGGCATGGAATCATCGAAACAAACAAGTAAATCAATGAATTTGGACATTGATATTGAAAAGAAAGTAGAAAAGCTACTGAAAAAAATGACGCTGGAAGAAAAGATTGGCCAGATGAACCAGTACAATGGTAGCTGGGATGTTACTGGTCCAGCTCCAGATGGCAACAATCGAGAGAAGTACGACCAACTCAAAAGTGGCATGGTGGGATCGATGTTGAATGTTGTTGGTGCCAATGCCGTTCGTGAAGCTCAAAAGTTAGCTGTTGAGAACAGCCGTTTAGGCATTCCTCTTATTTTTGGATACGATGTTATTCATGGTTTTCAAACCATCTTTCCAGTTCCTTTGGGTGAATCGGCCAGTTGGGATTTAGAGGCCATAGAATTGTCTGCTAAAGTGGCTGCCAAGGAATCTTCCGCTTCTGGAATCAGTTGGACTTTTGCGCCAATGGTTGATATAAACAGAGACGCACGTTGGGGCAGGGTTATGGAAGGAGCGGGTGAAGATCCATATTTGGGATCAAAAATCGCTGTTGCCAGAGTAAATGGTTTTCAGGGCAATGATTTGTCAGATGGCGAATCGATTGCGGCTTGCGCTAAACATTTTGCGGCTTATGGTTTTGCAGAAAGTGGCAGAGATTACAATACTGCCGATGTTGGCGAACACACTTTGAGAAATGTTATTTTACCACCATTCAAGGCTTGCATCGACGCTGGTGTTGCAACTGTCATGAATGCTTTTAATGAAATTGGTGGAATTCCAGCAACTGGCAATAAATACTTACAAAGAGACATCTTAAAAGAAGAATGGGGCTTCGATGGCTTTGTTATTTCTGATTGGGGTTCTATTGGTGAAATGATCGCTCATGGTTATTCTAAAGACTGCATGCAAGCATCCGAACAAGCAGTAAACGCAGGAAGTGACATGGACATGGAATCTTACTGTTACATTAATTCGCTCAAGCAGTTGGTTGAAGAGGGCAAGGTAGAAGAAAGCACCATTGATGATGCAGTAAGAAGAATACTTAGAGTGAAATACAAATTGGGGCTTTTTGAAAACCCTTATTTATATTGTGATCTTGAAAGAGAGAAAACGGATGTTTATTCCAAAGAGAACTTGGAGATCGCAAGAGATGTTGCTCGTAAGTCTATTGTTTTGTTGAAAAATGAAATGGACATTTTACCATTAAAAAAATCTGGAAAGAAAATTGCGGTGATCGGACCTCTTGGAAACCACAAAGATGCGCCTTTAGGCTCTTGGCGTGCAAAAGCCATTGAAAACTCAGCTGTATCTTTATTGGAAGGCATCAAAAACAAAGTTGGGGAAGATGTTGAAGTGAAATATGCTCAAGGTTGTGGACTAAGTCAAGGGAAAAGAAATTTCCTTTTTGAGGTAGACTTAATTGAGGAAGACAAAAGTGGTTTTGCCGAAGCAAAGAAATTGGCCGTCGAATCTGATGTTGTGATTATGGCCTTGGGAGAAGATTGCTGGCAAACAGGAGAAGGAAGAAGCCAAACAGAAATTGGACTTCCTGGTTCGCAAATGGATTTGTTAAAGGAGATTCATAAAATCAACAAAAACATTGTCATTGTATTAATGAATGGCAGGCCTTTAACACTTAATTGGGAAGAAGAGAATGTTCCAGCCATTGTTGAAACTTGGCAATTAGGATCTGAAGCGGGCAATGCTATTGCAGATGTTCTTTTCGGAGATTACAATCCTTCTGGAAAATTGCCAGTTTCGTTCCCAAGAGCAGTTGGACAGTTGCCATTGTATTACAATTACAAGAACACTGGCCGTCCAGACAAACATCCCGAAGGAATGGTATTCTGGTCGCATTTTACCGATGAAGAAAACACACCATTGTATCCATTTGGTTATGGTTTGAGTTACAGTAAATTTGATTATTCAAAACCTACTATTAGTTCTAACAATATGTCCATGAACGGCAGTGTAAAAATTTCCGTCGAGGTCAGCAACAAAGGTGCTGTTGATGGAGCTGAAGTTGTTCAACTGTATATTCGCGATTTGATTGGTACCATTACCCGTCCTGTTAAGGAATTAAAAGGCTTTGAGAAAGTGCAGATAAAAGCAGGCGAAACCAAAACTGTCAGCTTTGAATTGAAGCAAGAAGATTTGGCCTTTTACGGAGCAGATGGAACATTCAAAGCAGAGGAAGGAGACTTCGAAGTTTTTGTTGGAGGAAATTCAAGAGATGTTCAAAAAATGACTTTCAGTTTGAAGTAGGCTTTGGGGATATTTGGATGTTTAGACTTTTAAATGTTTAGACTTTTAGATCTGCGAAAGGCCAATGGCTTTTAAACTTTCAGTTTTTTCCCTGCGGTCGAAAGAACTTTACAAAAAAAATAGGAAAACCAGTTCTCGAGTATTCGAGAACTGGTTTTTTTTGTTTTTGTAGTTGTTTTTATAGTTTATAAAAATCTAAAGTAGACCTCTTCAACCTATCTTTTATTTTATCCCACAAACAGCTGATACAGGTTCTAATTCCTTCAGAGTAGCAAAAAAAAACTATTCATGTTTGTAGACATGATCGTCCAGCCAGACAATTTCGGGATCGTCAGTTAAAAAAGCCGGCATTGCAGTTTTCATTTCAGCTTTCATCCTTAAAACAGCAATCTGTCTGCCTGCAGATTTTACCAATTGATATTGTTCCATTGTTGGAATAAAATTATAGGCCACACAGTCATTGTAAAACATGGCATCAACATAGAATCGTCCAGGGATGTTAAAAACGACCGCATCCTCCTTTAACAAATTTGACCAAGATTTAAAAATGTCTGCATTTACTTTTAGGATCTCTGAGGTCCGATCTTTTTTCCATTTGGTATGAATGGCTTGTCGATTTTCAATGTTGATATTAAAGTAAGCCATTGCTACTACGACTAAACAAAATACGACTTTAAACAGCCAATCATTCGTTTCTATTTTTTTTGATAAAATGCCCTTAATGATTGCCTCCAAAAGATTGGCGATGGCGATAAAGACCATCATGGCAATTACAAAAGTAAATCCTTGAATCTTTGTTTGTGCAAGACTAAAAAACAAATAAACAATGAAGGGTACGGACAAGGTTGCCCATTTTAACTTCCTGTCTTTTATTCCCCAAAAAAGGACGATCCAAAGTAAGGGGAACAAATAATAAACAACCGAACCAAACAATGCTTTTATTTTACCAAAATGAAACCACCAGTCACCGCTATGGCCAGAAAGCACTTCCGTAAAATGTCTTGTGTTGAATTCATATTCAAACAATGCTTCAAATGGGAACTGTTTGAAAATATAGATTTGCCAAGGTAAAACAAGCAAGCAGGTAATTGCAAGAGCGATGATGAAATCAAAATACTCCTTGAGCTTGAGTTTGGATTGCAGTATTTTATAAATCCCCCAAAACCAATAAACCAACAGACCAACCAGCCACTTGCACAAAATCGCACAAGCCGAAAATATTGCGATCAATAACAGCCAAGCTTTATTTTTTGATTGAAGATATTCAAGACAAGCCCAAATGCTGGCCGAAACATAAAACACGAAAGCAATGTCATTGTGATCCATCCCTTGCCGGCCAGAGATCATTTCAATTAAATAAAAAGAAGTGGCCCACAAGACGGCTGCAAGAAAACCTACTCGATCATTGACTAAAATTTTACCAGACCTATAAACCATAGGAACTGCGAAGGCACAAAGCAATGCACTGGGAATTCTCAATGCCATTTCATTGACACCAAAAATTTTAAAGCTCAATGCTATTTGATAGAGAAACAAAGGTTGTTTGTGCAACCAAATATAGGCTCGATCCCAACGGTATTCCAAGGGAATCAACAATTCCGGATAAAGAGAAGGTTGCCAGGGATTGGCCAACAAGTTTTTAGCAACCAAGGCATGAAAACGCTCATCCCATGTATTGAGGAAAGGATCGAGTAAAGCAGCAAATAGAAAGAAACAAAGCGCACTCAAACTCAGTATTGTCAGGGCTGTTTTTTTTCTTGCTTGCAAGAAAAAAAGAGTACTTAAAGCAAGTAGAACAAATCCCGGAACAAGAAATGTCAATTGTTCAATTGAGAAGTATGTTTTAAACATTGAACGGAAAAATAACAATAATACAATTTAAACCACCAAATGTCCGACATAAATGAAAAAAATCATCCAATACCTTCGTTAAAAAGCCTCGCCGTAGCATATGGCTATGCCTACGTTTTTTGCCTTGGGCTTGAATGATTTTTCTTTCATATCCAGTCAGACAGTTTATAGTACAAATTGTATAATTTTTCAATTTAATGCGATTAAGGCTGTCAGCGTTTGCAGCGATGACAGGGTCCAGCACCTCTCTTTCTAGAACGATATTTCAATAATCCCATTCTTCGCTCTATTATTGTACCAACGGTCATAATCAGTCACCTGAATGGTTCCATCTAAATTGGCATCTGTATTACTGTAGGTGTTTAACTGAGCCGGAGCATATTTCCACTTGTCATAATCGGTCGTTTGAACCTGACCATCTTGATTGAAATCTCCCGCATACATGACCGCTTTTCCATCAGAAGCCATTTTCAATTGCTGTGGACCAAATGCTTCATTAATAGAAGCTCCAAAATCATTGCTGATCAGCAATTGACCAGTAAAGGCTTCATTGCTTATAATATCCAAATGGTTTCTATGTCTTATAAGAAAGTGATAGCTTTCATTCTGTACTAAATCAAAAGTGATTAAGCTGCCATCTATGTCAAGAATTTGCCCGTTGTCCATTAATATTCCAGCTTTAATTTGAGTAGGAACGGTTCCAGCACTTCCTGTTTGACTAGGCGTTCCTCGTCTGGCTTCCACCAAAACCCAATCAACCATTCCTGTTGGAATATTGCTAATATATTCTCCGCCTGCGTAATTGTATGGAGCACCTGAATAAGGTTGCTGAATTGGAATCAGCGCAGCAGGAAGCGTATTCATTGTTCCTGTATTTGGATTATATGGACCTTCAAGAAAAACGAAAAAGTCCAAATCTGCCCGAACAGTTGGAGTCAAATTAAATCGTACTTCTGCAATACCCGCACAATTAGCATCTCCCCAAGTATTGACAATAGTAATCAAAACATGCTTTGCCAAAACATTGGCCAAATCTGGGCCAGGCACCCCTTGATAATCATTGGTTCCCGGAGCTTCTGGAAATTGATGGACACCCCACTCTATCCAGTTCACCCCATCTAAAGAATAATCGATGATAACATCTCTGATTCCCCGATTGGTTTGACCTGTTTCATTAGAATTCCAAAAATCCATTGTTCCCAAACTATAGGCTACATCAAATTCGTATGCTATCCAATGCCCCGTTCCTCTGGCCGAATTGGGACTGGGACTCGTCTGGCAAGAAATCCAACCATCGTTCCAAACATTGGAATGACCATCAGTAGTACATTGAGCATTGGTATCGGTACCAAAAGCAAGCAAAAGTATTATGGCAAGAATTAGAGATTTTAAACTCCTCATTTTTTTTAATTTTTATATAAACATTCAATCTTAAACCCAGTCTTTAGACTTTTCAGAAAACTTTTCAGAAAACTTAAAAGACTAGGATAAAAATCCAATTGGGTTAACTCCAGAGCCTATAGAATAGAAATTTCCGATATTTGGAAAAATCAAAGGCAGATCACTCGGAGAAACGCCAAACCATAAGGCCAATTCGGCAAAATATTCATCTGCAGAAGTAGTTGGAATTAGTACCCCTCGTCCCACATCCAGATTATTGTCAGAATACAAGTCTGGATAGGTTCCGTAAATTTCTTTTCCATTTACTGCACCGCCCATTACCATTGTATTTCCACCCCATGCGTGATCAGATCCATTTCCATTGGAAGTAAGTGTCCGACTAAAATCTGAAATGGTAAATGTGGTTACATCGTTTTCAATCCCCAACTCGACAGTGGCATCATAAAATTGTTTCATTGCAGCACTAACAACTCCCAACATTACTTCTTGCGTTTCAATGACCTCATCGTGGTGGTCCCAACCTCCGATGACCACATAAAAAGTTTGTCGGCAAGCGCCTAAGGCTGTTCTGGCAGCAATTGTATTTGCAACCATTTGTAAACTTGTAGAAAGTTGATTCTCTGAAAAGGTGGTTGTCAATGGGGCTACTTGACCCAAAGCATCATTGAACATGTCAGCAGCAGCCTGAGAACTAACAATGGTTCCTTTGTATGTTTCTTCTAAAATATTTTGATAAACCTCCGCCATCATATTGTCGATGGCAGTGGTTCGAAGCATGTTCCAATAATCATCATTGTCGCCATAGCCTCTGATAGTTTTCCCCTCTCCTGCAAAAGGATCAACACTGTAAGCAGTCGTTGTATTTCCCGATTGGAAAACATTGTTTCCGGACATTGAAATACTCATCGATACTTGCTGGTTGGTATTCATGCTCTGTAAAATATCAGCAACTTTACCACCCCATCCATACGGAGATCGATCATGCGGCACAGAAGTTTGCCATTGCTGAATTTGATCAGCATGAGAATACAAACCCAAAGGAAGGTTCACCAAACCATTTTCGTATTGATTTTTATTGGTCGGTTCAACCAAGGTCCCAACATTGGAAATGAAGGCAAGGTTGCCATCTTCAAACATCCCTTGTACTTCTGGCATGGATGGATGCACTCCATATTCCTTGCCATCAGAGGTATTGGGGGTAATAGGCAATAAACTGCCTTGAGGCAATGCCAAGGTCGATCGTATTGTTTGGTAATCCAAATATTCATTGTTGCCTCTAGGCACCAACATATTGTAGGAATCGTTTCCTCCAGCGAGCAAGATACAGACCAAAGCCTTGTAATCATTGAGTGGACGAATGTTTGAAACAGCCATTGCATTTAGCAATTTCATATCGAGTAAACTGGACAACATCGCTGTACTACCTAAAGCAGCACAAGAGGCCTGACCAAGAAATTTTCTTCTACTGAGTTTTTTATGATTGTGGTTCTTTCCCATTGTCCCTTTATTTTAAAATTGCATAATCTGGTGAAATTAAAATACCGTACAGGCAAAACCTTACAATCCAATATGGATCAGTAGTTGTCTCTATTGCCAATTCATGTATAATTTGCCTTGTCCCGTCGCTCAATTGCCCATGGGTCAGCAATACATCCAAATAATCCAACAGAACATCAATTTCATCTTCAAGAACTGACTCTATTTGTGAAGTAATCAAGCTTTCCTCATAACTCATATCCAAACCTGAAAACCAAGAATCAGGTAAATTATCAGGGTCCAATTCTAAACCTCTGTAATCATCATAAACATAATCCCATAAGGTAACAGCATGAACCAAATTAACATAACCAATAGAGCTGGCAGAATTGAAAATTTGAAATTCTGGAGCTACTAGACCTAAATCAGCAACAGGACCTAGTGGTTGATAATCTGGAAGGAAAAAATTGAAAACACTTGGCGAAGACAAAGGCAATTGTCTTTGTTCTTCATTAAAATACCAAGCATATTGGTAATAGTGTCCGTGAGCGTTTCCAGAATTCAATGCACGCAGCATGTGGGTGTAACGTTGAATTGGTTCCCGCAACATTCCTCCGACACTGACAGGGATCCAAGAACAATCTCTCGCCTCTGGGTCTAACAAAATAGCTCTAATAACTGATTTCATATCACCACGGATACCTTGACCGTTGTCGTTAAATGCATTGGCAACTCTATTGATGTAAGCAGCAGAAGGATTTGATTTCACCATTCTCTGAATCAATCTCCTGCCAATAAATGGTCCTACATTTGGATGGTTAAAAAGGTTGTCTATAGCGTCATTGATGTCATCCATTCCGCTTTGACCAGCTGGGACTACAGCCCCGTTCAACAGATATTTCACCCCAAGCTGATGCCATTCTTCATACATTTTCATTGGCTGCGTTAAATCTGTTCCCCAAACACCAACACCAAAGTCAACTGGTCCCCAGCCATACATTGCAGCAGGACCTTCGGCATGTCTTGACCAATCTTCTGCTCCTAATCCGGTAAAAATTTTTGCAAATTCGCCTATTACTTGATTGTCATAGGTTGGAATCGAATTTCCTTGAGCATCTAGTTTGTGTGTACCATCATTGTTTAATTCATAGAGTCCGATGGAAAAAAGCTGCATAATTTCACGAGCGTAATTCTCATCTGGATAAATATTTGCCAAAAAGTCGGCTTTAGGATTGTCTAGATGGCTGAGGTAATTGCCCATTGTTGGATGCATGGTCACATCAAATAGCAAATCTCTAAAGTTTCCGAAAGCATTTTCACTTAGTAAATCATAATAGTCGCACAATCCTTCTGGGTAATCTGCAAGATCGGATTTTTCTGAAATAACAAATATTTCAGACAAGGCCAATGCAACTTTGTCCCTGAGCACATCGTTTCCGGTCATTGTAGCTTGCCACCAAACAAGGTGAAAAAAGCCCCATGGTCCAAAATCTTCTTCAGGCTCTCCCCTATCGATGTGGGCTTGAAGAGCGGCTGGAATCAAGACATTGTCCATGTGATTCAACAGGCCGAATTGAGGCTCATTGAACTGATCTTCTAACCATTGAGAATAATTACTCAATGTTAAATTTTCGATGGCTGTTGCATTGGAACCCAAAGTTGCTTGGGCCAAGAATCTTGAAGCTGCTGCTTCATCAGGAAGCTTTCCAACACCATTGATGGTATTAAAGCCTACTGCCGATTCATGATTGCTACTTGAAGTAACTATAACGCCAAGTTGGTGACCATCACCAACATAGTCCTGATATTGTTGGGCTTGAAGCCCCAAGCAGCCAAAACAGAACAAAATGGCTATAATAAACGAAAACATTCTTAACATAGTCTATGCCTTTACACATTAGCAAAATTTCGATATAATTTAATGATTATTGGGCTTAAAACAAAAGAAAACG
>CALBCY010000093.1 GCA_937927195.1 uncultured Chitinophagales bacterium | reverse complement strand
TTACAGCCTAGTAACTTCTGATACCATTCTGAACTTTTCTTAACATCAAGCACGCCAATAATGGGTTCATTTTTTATCATTTCAACTGATTTTAATCTAGGCCTTTTATAGGGCAAAAGTTAGGGCAAAAGTTTATCACATCACCAAATTTAATGGTATAGTAGTTCTATTCTTTTCATAGCATCCCGAATACAACTCAATCTATTTGTTTGCGAATAGTGTAATCTAAAGTCTAAAATCTAAGGTCTAAAATTTGAGTACTGGACATTTTCTCAAATCAAAAAATAGCTTTATTTTGGTCTTATGATGCTTACTTTTGGTCTTATGACGCTTACTTTTGGTCTTATGACCAAAAGGGCATTGTTTAATAAATTATGCCCCTTATATTAAGCATTTTTGCTTCGTTTCATTAAAGATCACCAAGTCCTTTGGTGATAACACCAAAGAAAAGCAATGATTTGTCTAGTATTCGAGATCTATTAATACATGGTTTCATATGCAATGAAGCCACCAACCATGTTGTGCAAGCCTTTGAATCCCGCCTCAGCCATTATTTGGCAAGCACGACCACTCCTGGCTCCACTGCGGCAATAAATGAAATAACTTTTGTCTTTGTCCCAATCCGCAAATTCCATTTCAAATTGGCCGCCATTGAAATCACTTTCCTTGGCACCTTCAACTTTTCCCTGACTGGTTTCCAATGGCGTTCTAACGTCTAGCAAAACGGCATTTTCCGCCGATTTAAATGCTTCCATAAATTCTTCTACCTCTAAATCCTGATAATCCATGTTTTTTCTATTTAATTAAATCTAATAATTGAGCCCACAATGGTTTAACATTTCGCACAAATACTTTTTATTGAATTGAACTTAAATTTTCCCTAACTCTATTGTTTGAGAATGAATCGTTCCTTATTTGTTGGATAAATCTGTTCCAAGCAAATATTGGAAAGCATAATTCGATTCAAAAAGCCTAAAGTCCATTGCGGCTACTATTATAAACAAAAAAATCGCTGCAACGTTAATTGCAGCGATCAAAAATTTCCCAGAATTTTTAATACCCAATAAAAATTCAATGCTAATATAAGTAATAATTTTTCAAAACACCCCAGTTTTATTTCCAAAAAGTGAAATTTTGTTTGATAATTTGTACCAGAAACCTAATTTTCTTAAACTTTTTGCGCTTTCAGACCTCTTAGAATTTCTCCGAATACTTTGATAAAATGGTCTACATTTTGTACATTAAAACAAAGTGGAGGCTTACTTTTTATTACATTATTGAATGGTCCATCCGTCCCGACAAGGACAAAGGCTTCTTTCATTTTGTTTTTGATATGATTTGCTAATCTAGTTGCTGGTTCTCTTGTAATTTGATTTTCAACCATTTCAAAACCAAGAAAAAGTCCTGTTCCTCTGATATCTCCTATCTGATCATGTTGGCGTTTTAATTTTTCCATTTCTTGCATGAAATATAATCCGATTTCTAAGGCATTTTTTTGCAATTTTTCTTCCTCTAATACATCTAGAACCGCTTCTCCAATGGCACAGCTTACTGGATTGCCTCCAAATGAACTGAAAAATTCCATACCATTGGCAAAAGAATCTGCCAATTTCTCTGTGCAAACCACTGCTGCCATTGGATGCCCATTGCCCATAGGTTTACCTAAAATGACCATATCAGGTAGGAGATCCAATTGTTCAAAGGCCCAAAAATGAGTTCCGACTCTTCCAAATCCTATTTGTACTTCATCGCAAACGCAAATTCCACCGATCGAACGAATGTATTTAAACAAGCTTTGAGCATAATCTGCAGGAATTGGAACCTGACCACCACATCCCATGATTGACTCCATAAAAAATGCTGCTATCTCTTTCTTTTCTTTTGAAAGTTTCGAAATCGCCGCATCAGCAAAATCTTTCCCAGTCAATTCTGAACGATAGAGATCTGGCATATCAAGCCTTATAATGTTTGTGGCCTTCCCTTGTCCACCATTGCCATCAAATTTATAAGAACTTATGTCAATTCCAATTTGTGTGTTTCCATGATAACCGTGCTCCATTACGGCCAACTTTTTTCTTTTGGTGAAATTACTGGCAATCCTAACCGCTAAATCACTGGCTGCTGATCCCGAATTCACAAAGAATATCTTATTCAAACTGGGAGGAAATTTTGCTAAAAGCTTTTCACTGTATGAAAATAGTGAATCGTATAAGTACCTCGTATTGGTATTAAGATTGGCCATTTGCCTTCTTCCTGCCTCAACAATTTTTGGATGAGCATGGCCTACCAATGGAATGTTGTTGTAAGCATCTAAATAGGTATGCCCCTTTGCATCAAAAAAGTACTGAAAAGCAGATGACTTTAGGTGAATCGGAGTCTTGTAACTCATCGATAATGCAGGGCTGAAAAAGGCTTGTCGTTTCTTTATTAACTCATTCGATTCAATTGTGTTTACCTGCAAACCACAGGCTTTTTTAAATCTATTGACGGCTTGAATCGGATTAATACTGATCCATTTTTTCAAAGCTTCCCAAGCGGGCTTTTCACTAATGCTGATGTACTCATTTTCTGGATTTAATTTTTTTGAATGAGCCGAATTACAAACAGTCGCACAGAGTCTATTGGCAATGAGATTGAATAAAACATCTAACTCTAGCTCTTCTAATCGCTTCTCAGAATGAAAACCTTTTACAAAATCTACAACAGATTCTAAAGGTTCGTTTTTTCCAAAAATTAAATAGGCACAGGCAATTGCAACATCGCAAATTATTGCTGTATGGCAAGCATCTCCAAAATCAATGATTCCTTTAATTTGATCTTTGTCGTCCACCAAAACATTCCAATCATTTGGATCATTGTGGATGATGCCTTTTCGTAATTTTGGCCAAATGGGTAAAATTTCATATTCAAATTTTTGGAAAAAGTATTCAGCGATTTTCCGATTACCAGGATCAATAATTTCTGCTAGGAAGGTTTTGTTTTCAAGATTGTGAAATAAATCCCAATTGAAATTTCTCGCTCTGTACTCCAGTCTTTCAAATCCTTCTCCAGCATTTTGAAGCTTCCCCATAAACTTTCCAAAGTTGTAAATCAGTTTCGGCTTTTGTTCGGATTCAGCGAGAAATTTTCCTTCAAGAAAATTCAACAATCTTATAGTGAAAGATTCGGAATTGACAATTGTTTGTTCAAGGAAATTTCCATTTTTACTTGGGATAGATTCTGGAATACTGTTGGACATTTCAGAAGACAAATGTTTTAAAAAAGCTGTCTCTGCATCAATTAAACTATGGTCTGCAGTTTCAGGATAAAGTTTCAAAACAAATTTATAGGCTTTTTCATCTTCAAGCAGAAAGTTAAAACTTTCATAACCATCCAATTTTTTTACTTTTTCAATGTTTAAGCCAAAATACTTTGCGGCCAATTTTTTGATCTCTTGTTTTGTAAAATTCACTTTGTTTTACTTTGTATTGATATTTAGTTAATCTTGTGGAGCCAAACTCAATCATTGAAAATTTGGCTTCTTTTATTCCTGTTGTTTTAAGTAGATGCTCTAAATTATGAGGTTTTTATTATCAATTACAATTTTCGTTTTTTTTATTGCTACAGCTCGAAGCCAGCAAAGTGAGGGACTCGAAAAATTAGTAGAAAAGTACTGTGGTGAATATTTGGAGCAGAATCAAGGATTAGCAGTGGGGATCATTGATGGCCAAAATCAGTACCAATTTTATTTGGGCAATATCAGTCCAAATAATGGAAGGTTGCCTAAGGAAAATGATCTTTTTGAAATGGGTTCTTTAACGAAGGTTTTAACAGCCAGTATCATCCTTCAATTGGAATTAGAAGGAATACTTACTTTGTCAGATCCGATTGTGAAATACTTACCAGATTCCGTAAAACAAAACCCTAATTTAAATGATTTACGGATTGAAAATTTATTGAATCACAGTTCCGGTTTAGGCAAGTTGCCAAATAATTTATGGTTCAATACAATCGATCCTAAAGATAAATATGGGGCTTATTTTGAAAAACAATTAATGGCTTCATTAATGAAATTTAAGCCACGGAATGTAGAGCAATCGAAGAACAAGAAGAAGAAAAGCGCTTATCAGTATTCTCATTGGGCTTATGGTGTTTTGGGGTACATCGCAGAAAAGGCATCTGGCTCTACTTTTGAGGAACTATGTCAAAATCGCATTCGGTCCTTTTTGAAGGAGGATGAAATTATAGACGAAGTTATTCCTGGTCATTTGTTCAATGGCATTCAAGCAAAAGCCCAACATTATCAAGCTATGAGTTCATCTCTTGGTATGAAAATGACTTTGCCGCAATTTATGACTTTTATTCAATTCAATTTAGAAGCAAATGAACAAGATGAAAACTTGTTTAAGCAATCTCTTTGGAAATGTCAACAGGAAAGCTTAGAAACCGATTACGCAAGAGTTTCAGTTGGATATGGATGGCACTTAGTTAAAAGAAGAAAAAAAGATCCTTTAATAATAAGTCACAGCGGAAAAACCGAAGGCTTTCGATCTTATACCGCTTTTATTAGAGAATCTGATAAAGGAACAGCGTCTGCGGTCGTTTTATTCTCAAATTCCTCTTCAGATCTCGATGAATTGGGCTTTGATTTATTAGAATTGATCAACCGTTAATTAAATTGTTTGTGTTCGAGTATTGAAAACAATTCACCCTCGATCTTGTTAAGATGAGATGCTATGTAATAATAGTTGATTGGTTTGGGAATTTCAATGATTTGGTTTGCACAATTCTCTCAAACCAATGGTCATCACGCATAAAAGTCAATAGATTTTGCTTAAATTGTTTCTATTAGGCTGTTGTGTTTAAAAAATGAATAAATGATAGGTTTTCAATTTTCTGAATTTATAGCGGACAAAGATGATCGATCCGTCTTTGAAAAACTCTTGGATATTTTTAATCAAATATTGGTTTATACTTCTGGAGACATTCCCGAAGCACTAAACTGGTTAATTGAGTTAGATAAGGAACACAAAATAACGACGGACGAATATGGTATCGGTGATTTTATAGAAGATTTAAAAAAGAACGGTTACATTAAAGAAGATGAGCAAAGCAGTGGCGGTTTTGCTATTACAGCAAAGACAGAACAAATCATTCGTAAGAGTGCCCTAGAAGAAATTTTTGGAAAGTTGAAGAAAGCTGGGAAAGGTGGGCATAAAACTTTTTTCACTGGTCAAGGCGATCAATCTACAGCCGATCGTAGACCATTTGAGTTTGGCGATTCACTCGATAAAATTGCCATGACTGAATCTTTGCGAAATGCCCAAATCGAGCATGGAATAAATGATTTTCGATTGACTGAGAAGGACTTGGAGGTTCAGGAAACGGAATACAAAACAAGGACTTCCACAGTTCTTATGATTGACATTTCTCATTCTATGATTTTGTATGGGGAGGACAGAATAACACCTGCCAAAAAAGTGGCAATGGCATTGTCTGAATTGATCACTACCAGGTATCCTAAAGACACTTTAGACATTATAGTTTTTGGAAATGATTCGTGGCAAATTCAGATCAAGGATTTACCTTATTTAAAGGTCGGGCCATACCATACAAATACAGTTGCAGGCTTGGAATTGGCGATGGATTTATTGAGGAGAAGAAAAAATCCAAACAAACAAATCTTTATGATTACAGATGGTAAACCCACTTGCTTGAAAGAGGGTGGCCGCTATTATAAAAATAGTTTTGGTTTGGATCGTAAAATAATAAACAGAACGCTTAATCTAGCAGCGAGGTGCAAAAGGGCAGGGGTGAAGGTTACAACCTTTATGATTGCTCAAGACCCATATCTTCAAAAGTTTGTTAGAGAGTTCACAGAGGCCAACAACGGAAAAGCCTTTTATACCAGCCTAAAAGGATTAGGCGGATACATCTTCGAAGACTTCGAACGCAACAGAAGAAAACGAATGAGGTAATTTGAAATGGATGCCTGTGGTGTGCAAAACTGAACCACATAGGACACATAGAGCACATAGTTTTATTCTATGTGTCCTATGTGAACTATGTGGTTAAAAAATATACACCAAAACGAATGAGGTAATTTGAAATGGATGCCTGTTGTATGCAAAACTGAACCACATAGGACACATAGAGCAAATAGTTTTTATTCTATGTGTCCTATGTGAACTATGTGGTTAAAAAATACAAACCAAAAGGACTAAAAAGCTCAATCATCCAATAAAAAAGACTTGCATTTTTTGATTTTGGCATTATATATATGAAAGCCTTTTCATTATATAATAAAAATCAAAGAATGAATATTACTAAAACAGAGATCAATAAATTATCTTATCAAATTATTGGTGCAGCGATTGAGGTTCACAAACATACAGGGCCAGGACTATTAGAAAGTACCTATCATAATTTTATGAAGAAAGAGTTAGAGCTAAGAGGTTTGGCCTTTAATTCAGAAATGAAAGTCGACCTTGTTTACAAAGACCAGGTATTACAATCGAAATTAAGGTGTGATTTTCTTATTGAAGGGGCAATAATTTTGGAAATAAAATCAGTAAAAAACTTAGACCCCATTTACTATGCTCAATTAATGACTTACATGAAACTGCTTGAAAAACCGAAAGGAATATTGATAAATTTTAATGTTATAAATATTTATAATGAAGGTCAAAAAACAATTGTGAATGAAATTTTTAAAAAGTTAGCTGATTAATTCAACTCAGCTCTATACGCTGCTTGGTCTTTTCGATTTTCTCTGAAATTTTCATAAACAATCTGTTTCGCTCTTTTTCACCAACCTTACTAATAAGGCTCGATTTCATTTTCATGTTTTCCATGTAATTATGAGTCCTATCATAAAATGCAGCATTTGAGGTCAATAGATAATCTCCTGTATTGTAAATGAGGTAAGTCTTTTTTGTCGTACTCGAATCCAACAAAATGGTGTTTTCTAATTGCAAACCCTCCGAATAATACAATTCAAAATTTCCAAAGGTTTGATCTTCTTTATTGTAAAATTTACTTCCAGTAACTGCTTGCTTCTTTATGTGGTTTAGCAAATCCTGAGTCTTGTTTAAAATCTGAATGGCATTTTTTTTATCTGCAAAAAAGCCAGATTGCCATGAATAAAGAATATGGTTCAAATGACCATCCAAAGTATTGTCATTCCAGACCTCCGAAGAATTGAGATGCTGATAAGCCAATATTATTTTTGGAGCAAAATCGTGAATTCCCGCAAAAATGGTGCTCAGCAATCTGGAACTTTTTTCTATATCGAATGGATGTGCTTCTAGGACATCTGCATCCCATAAAACTCTTGCATAAAAATAAGATTTGAAAATCAGCAATTCTGGAAACATGAAAAAATAAAAGCTGGGTAAATCTTTAGCAGTTAAAATAATCGAACTTTTGTCTGCATTTGCAAACTGCAATTCTTTTAACATGAATTCTAGATAATCTTCAACAGATTTTCCGAAGTTTTGAAAGCGAAAGCTGACACTAGAATCTTGTAATGCGCTATTTGATAAAATTGCATCCAAAGAGAGTTGAAAATGATTGGAAATTAAAACCATTTCCTCGAGTGTAATGGCCGTTTCTCCACGAACCCTTCTATAAATACTATCCGTGCTGACAGAGAGCAGGTCGGATAACTCTTCTATCATCGATTTATCTGGATCAATCCTGTTTTTGATATGCTCGAACAGTAATTGATAAGCTGGGATTTGTTTTTCTTCTGGTTTCAAAAAGGCGGTTGATTTCTTTTACAAAAAGTATTTTCATTAAAACTCTCCCTAATTGTGCGAGTTTTCTTGCTTTGCTAAGCTCAGCGACTAAAAATAGTTTTAATTATTGCAAAATTTGCAAACTTGTTTCAAAAATCTTTGTTATTAATGTGATACAAAACTGATGTTTGTGGCTTAAATGATTTGTAATCAGTGAATTGGACAAAATGTTGAAAGAATTGATAAAATTTCAATGAAAAAGCCCAAAACTAGGTTCTTTTAGAGTTTAAGCATCCTTAATCAACTTATATCAAAGGCTTAAAAGGAGAATTAAGCTACTGTTTCACATTTTACTAAATCATTCATTCTGATCTACCAAAATTAGTTGATTAGAAAATAGAAAGTGTAAATTAGCGTTTGCAGAAAGTCTTTTATACTTTCGATAATACAATTATTATATGAAAATAAACACGAAGAAAATTAAAACCCTTGGGGACTTAAAAGGAATGGATTATCAATCCAAAACGGTAAAGGATGAAATAAGGGATAATTTGATTGATAAGCTGAAAAATAAAAAGAAGGTTTTCGATGGAATAATTGGTTTTGAAAATACAGTAATTCCTGATATAGAAAGGGCAGTACTGTCAAGACACAATATGATTTTTCTTGGTTTAAGAGGACAAGCTAAAACAAGAATGGCTCGATTGATGACCCATTTATTGGATGAATACATTCCTGTTGTGGAAGGTAGTGAGTTGAATGATGATCCTCTAAATCCAATCAGTAAATTTGCCAAGACAATAATTGCAGAGCAGGGAGATGATACACCAATCACTTGGATGCATCGAGCAGATCGTTACACCGAAAAGCTGGCAACACCAGATGTCTCCGTTGCCGATTTGATTGGCGATGTTGATCCGATTAAAGCTGCTAATTTGAGATTGCCTTATTCTGATGAAAGAGTGATACATTTTGGTTTGATTCCACGTTCACATCGAGGGATTTTTGCCATCAATGAATTGCCGGATTTACAACCTAGAATTCAGGTGGCCTTGTTCAACATGTTGCAAGAGGGAGACATTCAAATTAGAGGTTTTAAAATTCGTTTGCCTTTGGAGATTCAATTTGTTTTTACTGCGAATCCCGAAGATTATACCAACAGGGGAAGTATTGTTACTCCGCTGAAAGATAGAATCGAGAGCCAGATATTAACCCATTATCCAAAGGATATTGAAACCTCGCAAAAAATTACAGAGCAGGAAGCGCGATTGAAAGATGTCCAAGAGAAAAACATTAAGTTCAATGACGTTTCTCGAATTTTAATTGAAACAATTGCTCAAGAAGCCAGAGAAAGTGAATATGTAGATGAAAAGTCTGGTGTTTCTGCAAGATTGACCATTTCAGCCTTTGAAAACTTAGCCTCTGCTGCTGAACGCAGAATGTTGATCAATGGGGATAAAAAGACGCACGTAAGATTGGGAGACTTTTGGGGAGTTATTCCATCCATAACTGGTAAGGTCGAATTGGTGTATGAAGGAGAGCAAGAAGGTTCTTTTATAGTAGCTCAAAATTTGATCAGTAAAGGGATAAAGAAAATGTTCAAGCAACATTTTCCTGATCCAGAATTGCTAGAAAAGAAAAAGAAACAAAAGCGTAATCCTAAACTAACGGATAAGCCAAAGGAAAAACAACCTGACAATCCTTATGGGCCAATTACCGCCTGGTTTGGTCAGGGAAACAAATTTGATTTAATGGTAGATTTGGGGAACAGTGAATACCAAAAACTTCTAATGAGCATTCCTGGCTTGTCGAAGTTGGTAGAAAAATATAAGCCGAAGTTGAGCAAAGATGAAAAGCTATTTTACATGGAATTTGTTTTACACGGCTTAGCAGAAAATTCCCTTCTAAGCAAAGGATTGATACAATCCGGATTCGAGTTTAAGGATATGTTCAACAGCATTCTTAACTTTGATGGCTCTGAGGAAGGAGAAGATTGGGAAAGCTATATGTAGTTTTGAGCTATTAGCTCTAGCCTCTAGTCTTTGGCTTTTTGGACTTTGCTTTGTATGAATTGAACAAACTAGAAACAATGGCTTTATTTGAAAAACGTAATTAAATATCGATTTTTCTTTTTTTTCTTTTGGGCTGCTCTCTTGTTTAATACAAGTGAAGGGCAAATGTTTGCACAAAGTATTCAGATAGAGATTGATTTGGTCAATGTTGAAAAAGGGAACTTCGATTTTACCTTTTTTTTTCCTGAAGCAGAGAACAAGGGTTGGCGATATACTTTGCCCGGAAATGCATTTGGCAACAATGGGCGTGATGATTTTATTCACGACATTGAAATCCTTGACAAGGGAGGGGAACGTGTCGTTTTCAAAGTGTTCGACGATTTTCATTTAATCCCGAATAAGTCGACTGAACCACATTCCATTCATTACAAAGTTGGGCTGTCAGAAAAAAAACTATCTGGTCTCAATGGAATCGTGATTAATCCTGAGAAATATTTCCTTTTATATCCTTCTTATTTTATCGGTTATCTCAATGATGAGTTTGACATTCCTTATGAAATTAAAGTTAAACATTCTGTAGATCAATCCACTAGTCACTCTTCCTTGACTGTTCTAAACGACAGTACTGATGTGATATATTTTGAAAGTTACGGAGAACTGATTGGCAATCCCATTATTTATTCTGTAGCTGAAAAAAATAGCTTCGAAGTGGAGGGCATGAAGATAAACTTATCTGTGTTTTCAGAAGAAGGAATCAGAAGTGCAGAATTAGTGAAAAAAGTTGTTTATCCAATTGTCAAAAATTTTAAAGACAGCATGGGAGATTTGGTTTTGGATGAATACAATTTAAATTTTTGTTTTTTATCTCATTCCTCTTTGAACAAATTAATGTTGGGTGGAATGTTTCACAAGCAAGATTCTTATTTTATTTTACCTGAAATAAAAAACAGCCAAAAACAGAATAAAGAGATTCGAAAAATGCTTGCTCATGAATTGATGCACAGCCTTTGTCCATATCATTTGCACAGTGAGCAACTTGGAGAATTGCATTTCAGCAAGGACAAAAAAATGTCAAAGCATTTGTGGTTTTACGAAGGAGTAACTGAATACCTCGCCCTTCAATTATTGGTTCGGAACGGAAGTATTTCAAAGAAAGAGTTTTGGGATGAAATGTCTGAAAAATACAATCGATATCAAGAATTACCACACCATTCATTGATGACAGTCAGTGAAGAGGTTTTTATTCAAAGAGACAGTAGATATTTTTCAAGTTTTTATGACAAAGCCTGTTTGATTGCCTTGATGCTGGACATTCGTTTGGTAAATGAAAGCTCTTTTCGATTAGATTTACTCGGATTGTTGAAAGAACTTGCTAAAAAGTATGGACCAGATAAACCATTTGAAGACGATGCTTTTTTCGATATCCTTATGGAAGCAGGAAGCTTTTCTTTTAAAGAAATTTTACAAAAGTATGTCAAAGGGAAAAAAGAAATTCCTTTAAACGAATACTTGGAATTGGCTGGCTTGTACTTTTATGAAATCCATGAAAAAGAAATACCTAGTTATGGAGATTTTCGATTGAGAGAAAACTTAAAAACTAAATCTTTTCAATTTTCGCAAGTAAAAGAAAACGTTTTTGGATTAAAAGAGGGGGACATTTTATTTAGAATAAACGGCGAAATTCCAGATGCAGAAAAATACAGACGATTGTTAAATCAATTCAGAACTCCCCAAGTTAATGATCGAATCTATTTGCAAGTAAAGCGAAAAGGGCAAATAAAGGATCTGAGCGGACAAGCCATCAATTTCAAAGAGCCAGAGTTTAAAGTGATCCGGGATTTGATTTATACAATTCCTGCGCATACGAAAATGCAGACCTTTTTACTTGGTGATGCTAAGGAAAATTAGCCATCGCACAAGCCCTTTTTTATTCAGGATGCCCAGGGTGAAATAGAAATGATTATTTGAACTTAGCCTTATAAGCTTGTTTTGAAATTTGATTCACTTTTTTAATACTTGACAAAACCATAGCTTTCCATTGGTGTTATCACCAAAGGTGCACAAGGAAGAATTACATTCTTGTAAAACGTGCCGTCAATTCTTTTCGGATTTTGAATTAGAATAGGAACTGTGAATAGGAACTGATCGAGGAGCTTGAATAGCTCAAAAGACTTAACAGAGATTAAAAAAAAATTACTCCGTTGGTTGAAAGACATTAAGGACAATCTTGAAAAGTTTAAAGCATTTATTTTCTGCTTAAATTAAAATATATATTATATTTAATACTTGAGTACCAGACAAATCATTGCTTTCCTTTGGTGTTATCACCAAAGGACCTGGTGAACTTTTATGAAACGAAGCAAAAATGCTTAATATAAGGGGCATAATTAATTAAACAATGCCCTTTTGGTCATAAGACCAAAAGTAAGCGTCATAAGACCAAAATAAAGCTATTTTTTGATTTGAGAAAATGTCCAGTACTCAAATTTAGTATAGAAAAATCAAATGCTTAATTTTAGATAAATTGTTTTAAGGAGAGAGTTTCATTCAAATCTATTATCTAACAATATGGGTATCCGTTCGAGATTCACACAGCCTTTGGCTGAATACTACACCAGATCGCGTTTCAATAAGAACTTGAACGGAATAGATCTTCAGAATAAGATTTTTCAAACACTGATAAAAGAAGGATCCAATACTCGATTTGGACAAGATCACAGATTTCATCAAATAAAAACCCTGAAAGCATATCAAGCTGCAGTTCCAATCAGGGACTATGAATCGTTTCGGCCTTACATTGAAATGATCAAAAATGGAGAATCCGATGTTTTGTGGAAGGGAAAGCCCTTGTACTTTGCCAAAACTTCTGGTACGACCTCTGGCGCTAAGTATATTCCAATAAGTAAAGATTCGATTTCGAATCACATCAAAACAGCCAGGGCTGCGCTTATAGCCAATGTGGCAAAAAATAAAGAGGCTTCCTTCTTTACTAGTAAAATGATTTTCTTGTCTGGAAGTCCAGATTTGGATCATTTGGGTTGTATTCCCACTGGACGTTTATCAGGAATTGTCAACCATCATATTCCAGCTTATTTACGGATCAATCAACTGCCTTCTTTAAAAACAAATAGAATTGAAGATTGGGAAAGTAAATTGAATAAAATAGTTGAAGAATCAATTGGTCAGGATTTGCGTTTCGTTAGTGGGATTCCACCCTGGATCCAAATGTATTTTGAATTTCTACAAGCAGCTTCAGGAGGGAAAACGATAAAAGAAATTTTTCCAAATTTAGAAGTGGTGGTTCATGGTGGTGTCAATTTTCAGCCTTATGAAAAGCAGTTAAAAGCTTTGATTGGTGGGAAGGTGGACTTTGTAGAATGTTATCCAGCTTCAGAAGGATTTTTTGCCTATCATGATGGAAGTGAAAACCCCGGCATGTTGCTAAACATTGATTCAGGAATATTTTTTGAGTTTGTTCCCTTAGATGAACTCAAAAAAGAAAATCCAGTTCGATTGGATTTGAGCCAAATTAATCTACGGGAAGATTATGCTGTTGTGATAAGTTCCAATGCTGGCCTGTGGTCCTATCTCGTTGGGGATACAATTCGTTTTGTGTCTTTGCAGCCATATCGTATAGTGGTAACAGGTCGAATCAGTCAATACATTTCTGCTTTCGGTGAACATGTAATCGCCTCAGAGGTAGAGAGTGCACTTGCAGAATTGATTGAAGCCACTGAATCCAGCGTAAAAGATTTTACGGTAGCTCCAAAAATGAAAGTAGGGGAGGAGTTACCCTGTCATGAATGGTTTGTAGAATTTGACCAAGAGCCGGAAAATTTAGAAATTTTTGCTTCTAAACTTGATGCTTTAATGTGCAAAAAAAATATTTATTACAATGATTTAATTCAGGGTGGGATTTTACAAAAATTGAAAGTTCGGTCATTGCCTCCAAATTCGTTTAAGCGGTATATGGAATCTATAGGCAAACTGGGAGGACAGAATAAAATTCCACATTTGAGCAATGATCGAAAAATTGTTGATCAACTTTCCTTATAAAACTTCAATCACTTTGCCATAAATTCTTTTGGTCCATCCATTGATTCTTCCCTTGTTGTTGGCAATTTGACAACCTTTTTTGGGGTCTATGGCTTTGACTAGGTGAGTATACCAATTTCCAGATACTTTGCAGTAAACAATATCTCCTGGTTTGACTTCCTGCCAGGTTATTGGCTCGAGTATGTGTTTCTGATTGGACTTTATTAAGGGGACCATTGAGTTCCCTTTTTCTCTTGTTGTGAAAGTTTCTCCCCTTTGGAGCCTTTCTAATTTAAAATTTCTCATAGTTTTTTCCATTAACGCATTTCACGAAAAAGAAGTTCCCAATGGGAAAATTAAGGCACTAACAAAAAACAAAAAGGGATCACAGATAATTCTATGATCCCTTTCTCTACTTATTTTAAAGGCTAAAGGCTAAAGGCTAAAGGCTATTTCATAACCACAACTTTCAATGTCATTTGTTGCTCATTGTTCTGCAAGTTCAATAGATAAGTTCCGTTTGCCAATCCTTCCGGTAGATCAAGCTTTGTGCTGTTTCCGTTAAAGGCTTTAATCAAAATGGTTTTACCACTTAGGTCTTTCAATGTAGCCAAACTTTCACCCTCAAGATTTGCCGTTTCAATGAATAATTGTTGAGCAGCTGGATTAGGATAAATCTTTATTCCTTCAAACATTGATTCTATTCCTGTATCTGTAATTGTGATGTCAACTGTTTGTGATGAAGAACAATCATTTCCATCAGTAATGGTCAGTGAATATTCTCCACTTTCGTTTATTGTAATGCTCGGTGTATCTTCTCCAGTACTCCATTCATAGCTTAGTGGTGCAACTAAACTAATGACCCCAACAGCAAGTGTTTGCGAATTAGTATCTGAACCTGGAGTATCTGTGATTTCAAAAGCAGGTCCCTGTGTTATTTCAATGAAATCAGAACTCATTACCTGATCTTGACCAAACTCATTGGCAACAGCAAGTGTGACATCGAAATTTCCTGCATCTGCAAAAGTAACGACTGGATTTTGTTCTTCACTCGTCGAAGGTTCACCACCTTCAAAACTCCAAGCCCATGCCGTTGGATTGTTTGTACTTAAATCATAGAACTCGATTGTTACTCCAGAGCAGCCTGATTGTACGGAACTTGAAATTGCAGCCTCTGGACTAGGTTCAACCGTTTCTTCTAGGCAATGTTCAACCGTTTCTTCATCATTGGGTCCAAGGTTGCCATCACTGATTGATGTCCCATCTGCTTGAACAATTTCATAAGATGTCTGGCCGCCGCCACCGCCGCCGCCACCGCGACTAATAACAATAGAATAACAACCCAATCCCAAACAGTAATTGGTTTCAAATGCCTCAAACTGAAAAAAGTTATCCGCATAAATGATTGTGCCGTTTTCGTCAATTATTGTGAAATCGATGTTTATGGCAGCACCATCAAAAATTAATGTGATTTCATCGCCATCGATAATCTCAAATTCACTGCTTTTTGTGTTGTTGTCTTCATTTCCATCAACTGCTCCATTTGCACTTACAACACTGGCAGTAAAGACATGTGTACCTGCGTCGATATTGGACAAGTCTGGAAGATTAACAATTGTAGATTCAAAACTTGAAAGGTTGCCTGTCCAACTGAAAGTTTGAGAAGCTTCAGCATCGATTTTATATTCTATTTCAGCAGAAGTCAAATCTGATTCTCCAGAATTTAGGATTTCAAATTTAGGTGAAATTGTATTGCTACAAAATTTCTCTTCATCAAATGGACTGGTTATTTTACTTATAGCCATATCTATAGCAGGGAGCTCATAACTTTCTGTACAAAAACTTGCGGTGAAATCTTCGTCAAATTCTTCGAAGGAAACTACCTCAACTCCAGATCCCCATGTAACGGAAAATTCAGGTGTGTCAAAATCTCCACCTCCGCCGCCACCAAACTGGAATTGGCTGATGAAAAAAGTATAGCAACCAGGTGGAAGGCAGTAGGTTTCAATGTTGTCCTCTCCACCTTCTAAATCATTCTCAACTGAAACGACTAATTCATCGTTGTCATTAAAAATAAAATAAGAAACTTGAAAACCTGGACCATCTGGATTAACAGAAACAATGGTCGGGTCACCTTCAGTCAAAACAAAGGTGATTTCCTCACTTTGAAGATCTACTAATTCTTCTCCATTAACTGAAATTACAAGAACTTCAAGATCATGATTACCAATCGTTCCAATGATGATTTCATTAAATTCTACCATACCAAAACCAAACGGTTCAATATCTCCTGTCCAAGAAATGGTCTCAACAATTGCGCCATCCAATGAAATTTGAAATTCTGCCGTTGTCATATTTTGAATACCCGTATTTTGAAAATTGATTATTGGTGAAATGTTTTCGCCACAAAATTCATCTCCAAACTCGATGTTCGCAAAGCCATTTAATGCCGCATTGTTTTCAAGTGGTACAAAATCACTGCAGAAATTAGCACCTCCCTCAGTGTCTCCTATCAAGGCAATTACATTACCATCAGAATTGGTAACAGTTAAGGTACCTTCTACTCCGCCAAATGTATCAGTAAAAACATCATAGCAATCTATGGCTTGGCAAACAGTAAACTCAATCATCTCCTCATCTCCAATAAAATCGTTAAAAATTTCTTCTCCAGACGAGGAAGTTATCTGCACAAAGTAACCACCGCCTCCAGGGCCACCACCACCACCTTCAGTAGTTTCTATGGTAACAGTAAAACCGTCTCCATCAATTCCTATATAACTGCTTGAAAGGCTGTTGTTTTCTAAAAAGTCGTCTACTATTCCATTTACTTCTAAAATGTTGATATCAATTATATGATCGCCTGGAACAACTGCCACAGCTGGAATTGTAATGACTTCAGTTTCCAAAGAAAACAATAAGCCATTCCATTCTTCTTGTCCGATTACTTCGCCATCTATTGAGTATTCGAACAAGATACTTGTGATTTCAGTAAGACCATCATTTTTTATCTCAAAAGCAACATCTATCTCTGAACTGCAAATTGCCTCACCCTCTTCTGGTGAAACAATAGAACCTAGCTTGGCATCAAGCTCTTCTAAAATCAAAGGTTCTAAGCAAAACTCAACTGTTTCCTCATTGTTAAACTCGCCTCCACTTGCTACAATGGTTCCATCTAATCCGAAAATTGTGAAATATCCTTCTCCTTGGCCACAACAAATTCCATCCCCAAAACTATCTAGAATAGTAAAGACAAAACATCCTTCACCTGCGCAAACTTCATAAGTGATTATTTCAAAATCCATTCCATTAAACTCACCTTGGTTACCGATGACAAGAATTTCATCGTTTTCATCTGTAAGCGTAAAGGACGTTTCTTCGGGAAAATCATCTAAAGCAATTTCAAGTGTAATACCCAAACCACTATTGATTGTAAATTGGACATTATCCAAATTGTTGTCTGGGTTTGAATCAGGTAAACCATTCACCAACTGTGTTTGGAAAGAAAAAGAATGGCTCCCCCCTTCCAATGCGATTGGATCTAGTGTAATGGTAATTTCTGATCCAGGAGTTAAAGGTTCTGCTCCGCCAGCCCAAATAGCATTAACTGGCTCCCCTCCATCGATTTGGTAATTGTAAACGATTACTGAGATATTTGTTTCGCCCTCATTTAATAAGACAACTTCAGGAGTAATTTGCGGCACACAAAAAGTTCCTTCTGAAGGCGAGACAATTGTAACGGCAACATCTGTCTGAGCAAATGAATATATGGAAAAGAACAGCATGAAAGCTGAGAAGAGAAGTGTTCTAAAATTTATGCAAGTATTCATAATGAGTAAATTTTTTTACAAAAATACATATTATGACAACAGCCTTTAAAAATGTTCTATTTATTGTTGATGTGTTGGACATTTTGTTAAATCAATTGTAGTGTATATTACTAATTGAAATCAATAAATTCTTAAAAAAGCAAATAAAAAAAGCGCAACGGAGTATTAATCCCGATGCGCTTAAACTTGCAAATATCAATGGGTAAAAGATATTGTTTCGTGTTTGTTATATATATCAATTACTTAATTTGAAAAACAAATTAAGTAAAAAATACAATCAAAATAATTTTTTTTAGTGTTGTAGATTCGAACTTCTAATATTTATAAATATACGGAAACTTTAGATAATATTCAAAAAAAATTAATGGAATGAAGTTAAAATGCAAAAAATAATAAACGAACCATTGATTATTAAGTGTTTGTGAAAATATCTAATTTAAGTCCTTACTTAAATTTTTAACGAAACTCACTGATTCCTAATTTTGCTTTATTAAAATACCACAAATCAAAGTCTGTTAACTGAACCTGACCGTCCATATTCCCGTCTGCTTGGTGGTATTGGTTTAAAAGCGCAGGATTTAGTTTCCAAAAATCTTGATCAGAAACCTGAATGATTCCGTCTTTTGTGAAATCACCTCCAAACAACATACTGTATTCATTGTCTGATAATTTCATCTGGTTTGTTCCAAAAGATTGAACAATACCTGTTGTAAAATCATATATTATAGAATTACCTATGCATTCCACACTATTGCTACTTAGAACATCCAAATGGTTTCGATGTCTAACAGCAATGTAATATTCTTCTTGCGGATCTAGGTTGTGAAAGTTTATACCATCATCACCGTTTACTGAAACAATGCTGCCATTGCTGAGTAAAAGCCCTGCTTTTTGTTCAACGATTGTGGTTCCAGGCTCCCCACTTTCCGCAGGTTCCCCAGTTCTCATTTCAAGCAAAATCCAATCAACAACATTGTTAGGCAATTGATTAATTAGCTCTGATCCCGCGTAAAAATAGGGGGAGGTGTTGAATGGTTGTGCAGCTGGTAGAATATCCATTAAGTCTGTAGCCATTGTTCCATCTTGCAAATATGGACCTTCTAAAAATACACGAGCTTGAACATTGCAGCTTTGTATTTCATTGTAATTGAATAGATTCATAGAAGTCTCGCTGTTAAATGAACACTTCAAACTATTTAGAATTGATCGCTCAAGTACTGATTCATGGTATTTTTGGATTACGATCATTAAATAACAATTTTCAGCAATCAATCCTTCTTCCAAAGTGTGATTGAATTGGAGGTTGTAAGACTCGCCTGGCTGAACTGCTGAAGGAATTCCCGCTATGCTTCCCCAAGGCCCACCCAACATATTTCTAATTACATCTGGATGAGCATAATTTGTTATTGGGTTGGGATAGTTATAGTAAGGATGGTCTGGCGTGTTTTCGTTAAATGAATAGGCATTGGATTGATCAAAGCCATCGCCCTGACCGACAACAGGATTTTCAATGATGTAACAGTTTATTCGAAAATCCCCATCCATGTTAGCCAAAAAGGTCGCTTCTATATTTACATTCAATTGACGAGATGCTGAATTATACGAATTGGAGGAAGAAATATGGACCGGAGCGTATAATTTAGCTGCTAAAGCAACTTTTCTATGCCAATTTTCTCTTTCATAGCTTAAATCTTCAATGTTTTGCCCAAGGTATTCCACCGGATACAAACTGCGATTAATAATTGCATTTGGAACGCCTGCACTAAATGCTGATTCCAACTCATTTGAAATGTTGTCAATTTCCATTGCATCTCCATTGTGAAATGAAACTCGGTTTAGCTGATCCGGAAATGCTGCCAATATTTCATCGGCAATAACGTCTCCATCTGAACAATAGGCACACCAAGCCCCAGACATTACTTCCATTAAAACATTGTTGTCAGTCGAGTTAGAAATGCCTTGGAATGAATGACTCATGAAATTATTAGATGGATCATCATCCAGTTCTCCATTAGGACTGTCCACCCAAACTTCCAAAAGATGGTTTTCTATTTCGTTGGACACTGTAAAGCTGGTTTGACTATTTATTTCGTGAAATGAAACCGAAGCGGTTGCAGCTATGTCTTCAATGATTTCACTTTGCATTGGCCCACCATTAATGCGCCATGAAAGCGTGAAGGAGTATATGGTTCCCTGTCCTGCATTTCCGACAAAAAAGTTTAAGTTGTGCTCTCCGGGTGGGTAGAATTCGCCCATGAAGATTTGCCTCAAAGCAATGTCTTTCGCTTCTATTTCATTAAGGAAACAGAAGTTACTAATCAGCATGCTTAGCATGAAATATAGAATTCTGATTTTCAAAATATCTAATTTTGTTTTACCAAAGTAAATAGCTTTTGGGCAAAATTATTGTTGGCCGGATGACAATAATGCAAGGCAATTTAATCGTTTGTCCTACTAGGGCTGGCATAAAGAAGCGCGGCAATAGGGATTGTAGTGAAAATTACTTAAATATCTTTTTCCGATTCAAGGCATTCTGATAATTCTTTGCATTGATCAAATGCTGCTTTAGATTTCTAGCGAAAGAATGATACATAGAGAAATCTTCCTTGGCACAGAAATATAGGTAATTGTGTTCAGCTGGATTGAGGACAGCATTAATGGCCGTCTTAGATGGAATGCAAATCGGTCCGGGAGGAAGACCTGGGTACATGTAAGTATTGTAAGGAGAATCGACTTCAAGGTGTTTGTTTAAAACTCTTTTTATGGTGAAATCTCCAACAGCGAATTTTACGGTAGGATCTGCTTGGAGCGCCATGTTTAAATCTAATCTGTTTAAATAGACTTTGGCAATGTCATCCATTTCTTCATTGTGGTAGACTTCTTCCTGAACGATGGAGGCTAAGGTTGTTACCTCGAAGGAAGTCATGTCCAAAGCCTGAGCTTTTGCCAATTTTTCATCATCCCAAAATTTGTCATATTCAGCTTTCATTTTTTTTATAAACTGTTCTGCATTTGTATCCCAATAGAATTCGTAAGTATCTGGCAGGATCATTGATGAAATATTAGATTTATTGTAGTTGATGGTTTCCAAAAATGAATCGTCGTTAAAGAGTTTCATTAAATCGACAGAATCCAATTCCAGTTTATGTCCTGCTGCGCCTGCAATTCTATTCAAATCCCTATGAGAATTCACCACTACTTTCTCGCTGCTCTCTTCGCCCAGTCGCAATTGACTGATTAACTCTCTGTTGCTCAATCCACCCTTGATGATGTATTTTCCGCTTTTAATTTTCTCCCCAAATTTCATCTGACCGGCCACCCATTTGAAGGCATTGCCATCATTGATCAGATTATTCATTTTTAGAGAGTCGAAGAGGGTGTTAAAATCGGCCCCGCTAGGAACGTACAATTCATAGCTTTCCTTATCGGAAGGAACCGCTTCACCATATATTATTTTATTTAAATACCAAGCTGCTCCTGCGCCAACAATTATTAAGAGCAAAAAGCTGATACCCAAACCTTTGACAAGACCTTTTTTCATAGCAGGAGTAAAGTTAGCAGGAAGTTTTGGTTTTTTGGAAAAAATAAAGGAGAGAATTGGTACGGCCGGTCGGCGTTCCGCTTTCGGCCTGTTAGTACGCTGCGCCTGCGGCCTTCGTTTTTAGTACAGCTTCAATTTGTCTGAAGACAAATTTTGCTTGTTGGTAATTTAAGTTTTTATCGATAAGACCATATTGTTGCAAAAGGCTATAGGAAAAAAGGTAAGCCCAATTTCACGAAAATCTTAAAAAAAAGCCAAAGACCAATAACCAAAGGCCAACAGCCTCTCCTCATAAGCCGTACAAAGAATCAATATCAAAATGATTTTGCTTGAAGCTTTCTTTACTTAAATAATAAAATGTTGTTGTGCCATCAATTGTCGATAACTGCAGAGTATCTTCTTCCTCTCCCAAGGTGTTGCATTGAGTCATTTGATCGAAAATAACCTTGTAATCCAGGTACCAGTCATTGTCTTCATTATTGCTGCTGTTGAAGTTTGAAATTTCAATATTCATTTCATCTTTAATCAAGTCAGCCTGGTAAATATTTTCAGCATGCCGCCCATACAAACTGTCTTGACTAAGGGTCAAACTAATAGGGTAGGGATCATCGTTTGGTTGGGTGAAAGTTTCATAAAATGCTTGCGAGGTGTAAGTTTCTCTGCACCAAACGATCCAAGTACTTCCTTGTAGGCTATTGCTAATATTGGCAGTATCAAAAGCACATTGACCGTCAAATGCCTGGTAATAAATGTTGTACAAGTCCTCATAATCTCTCCTCAAAAGCACATAAGTCAGACTGCCGCTGTTATTCGATAATTTCAAGGTGTCAAAATTTAGAATTTCATATT
>CALBCY010000092.1 GCA_937927195.1 uncultured Chitinophagales bacterium | reverse complement strand
TTTTCGACCGCAGGGAGAAATCTTATTGGTAAAAGCGAAATTTACTAATCTCCGATAAAAGCAGATAAAGCGAGGTGGTTCGTGGCACAATGTTTTATTGAATGATCAGGTCAAGCCAGACTTGACGTGGTCCAAAACCACTCTATCTTACCGCACACCACCCTGTCTTTTCGACCGCAGGGAGAAATCTTATTGGTAAAAGCGAAATTTACTAATCTCCGATAAAAGCAGATAAAGCGAGGTGGATTGTAAAACGGATGGAGCCACAATATTTCTTCCCCATTTTCAGTTTATTCTTGAAATACCAAAGCAGCATAAAATATTGAATTTCATGAAGAAACTCCTTTCCATTTTACTATTACTCTTAATCATCGGCTTTTTCTCTTTTCAAATCAAAAAGGATTTGTCTGGGGTGAAATTGACTGCATATGATGCTTCGAAATCTGCAAAATTTCACAACAATCAAACACTTCAGAACGGAGACATTATTTTTCAAACTTCCAAATCCAGTCAAAGCAAAGCCATCCAGTTGGCGACCAATTCTCCCTATAGTCACATGGGCATTGTTTATAAAATAAAAGATCAATTCATGGTTTACGAAGCAATCCAACCAGTGAAGCTCACTCCTTTGCAGGATTGGATTGAAAGAGGGCAAGACGGAAAGTATGTAGTGAAGCGATTAAAGAATGCCGATTTTATTTTAAATCAGGAAAAGTTGAATAAAATGAAAGCCATCGGAGAGCAATTTGCAGGCAAAGATTACGATCTATATTTTGAATGGTCTGATGATAAAATTTACTGCTCAGAATTGGTTTGGAAAATTTACAAAGAAGGACTTGGTATTGAAATTGGTCAACTGGAAAAACTAAGCGACTTTGACTTGAGTAATAAAATCGTTCAGGATAAAATGAAGGAAAGATACGGGAATGAAATTCCTAAAGATGAATTGTTTATTTCACCCGCAGCAATGTTTGAATCGAAATTATTGGAGCCGGTGAAATGAGGTTGGTACGCGGTTGGAACGCCCATTCCGAAAACCCTATATCAGCACAACCATGTCAATCAGGTTTTTACCGATTTTTTCGTTTAAGCGATTTTTAATTTTCTCTCTCGCAAAAAATAATTCTTGCTTTAAAGGAGCGGAAGAGATTTTAAGGTACAAACATTTTTTCTGGATGAAAATCTTTTCTGTTTTGTTGGAGATCGTGGGCCCCATCAGACTTTTCCAGGATCGAATGATTTCCACTTCATTCAGCTTCCCCTCTAGTTGATAGGTTTTAACCAATCTTGCAAGCACTTCTTTTAATGGTTGTTCGTTGGTTTTTCTCATGGCGTGTTAGAGGAGTTTTCCTGAATTAATTTTGAAATGTTGGTAATCTGTTTTTCTGTTGACCAATAAAGATTCAAGTCGTTCACCGTCGGTATCGGTAATAAATACCTGACCAAAATCTTCGCCTGTCACCAGCTTTAGAAGCATCTCGATGCGTTCTACATCTAATTTATCAAAAATATCGTCCAACAACAAGAGCGGGTTGGTATTTCTTTCTTTTTTAAGATATTGATGTAGGGCTAATTTCAAAGCAATCAAAAAAGATTTCTGTTGTCCTTGCGATCCCAACTTTTTTAAAGGATGATCTTTTATTTCAAAAGCCCAATCATCCCCGTGAATTCCAGCAGTGGTTCGTTGCATGATTCGATCCTTTTCGCGATTTTTCAATAAACATTCTTCAAAGGATAGATCGTTGAGCACAGAATTATAATGAAATTCAACTTTTTCTTTTCCTCCTGAAAGTATTTCATAAAAATCCAGAAAAATTGGATTTAGGGCAGCCAGAATCGTTTTCCTTTTTTCATAAATCAAATTTCCACTACTGATCAATTGCTGATCGTAACCCAGAATAAGATTTTCATCGAAAGTCCTTCTTTCGGCAAATTGTTTGAGCAAGGCATTTCTTTGACTTCTGGTTCTTTCGTATTTCATGTAAGCCAAAAGATATTCACGATCCACCTGAGATAGAGCAGTATCCATCAATTTTCTTCTTTCTTTGCTCCCTCCCTTGATTATTTGAACATCATCAGGCTCAATTAAGACCAAAGGACAAAAACCAATGTGATCTGAAATTTTATCATAAACCACTTTATTTTTGTCAACCTGTTTTTTTTTGCCTTTCATAAAGGCTACTGAAATAGCAGTATTTTGAGCAGCATCAGGGTCTGTATCTTTACAAAAAGCACCTTCTACTCTAAAATAGTTGTTTTCGTGAAGAATGTTTTGAGAATCCGAGTTTTGATAATAACTCTTTGTAAAACAGAGGTAATAGATAGCGTCTAATAGGTTGGTTTTACCTGCTCCATTCAGTCCGGTTATTATATTTATCCCTTTGTTAAAATCCACCATAAGTTCGGGATAGTTCTTAAAATTAGCCAGATTTAGTTTTTCAATGCGCAAAAGAACGGTCTTTAGGTGGTTTAAAGTTCAGAATTGAGGTGTAATATTGATAAATTTTCAGTATTTTTGCGGAAAATTTGCTTAAAAATATTTTATGGTTACAAAAAAAGCATCAAGACGTTCAAAAAAAGGAAGCCCTTCTAAACCAAAGGCTAAACCTATTAATAAAGCAACCTATTTGGAGTGGTATGAGTCCATGCTTTTGCAAAGACGTTTCGAGGAAAGAGCAGGAATGCTTTACGGTCAGCAAAAAATTAGAGGCTTTTGTCACCTGTATATTGGTCAGGAAGCAGTTTCTGCTGGGATGGTTTCAGGTTTGAACCCTGAGGATAAGATTATGACCGCTTACAGAGACCATGGATTGGCCTTGGCTAGAGGAGTTTCTCCCAAGGCCTGTATGGCAGAAATGTATGGCAAATCTACTGGATGTTCAAAGGGAAAGGGTGGTTCTATGCACTTCTTCTCCAAAGAGCACAATTTTGTAGGTGGACATGGTATTGTTGGTGCTCAAATTCCAATGGGAGCAGGTCTTGCCTTTGCAGAAAAATACAACAATACTAAAAATGTTTCCGTATGCCTTTTTGGAGATGGTGCTGCAAGACAAGGATCTTTGCATGAAACTTTCAATATGGCGATGACTTGGAAATTGCCAGTTGTATTTGTTTGCGAGAACAATCATTATGCAATGGGAACCTCAGTTGAGCGTACATCCAATGTAAAAGACATTTATACTTTGGCCGAAGCCTACGATATGCCAGGAGAAGCGGTAGATGGAATGAAATGTGAAGATGTTCACAATGCCATTTCAAAAGCAGCAGAATATGCAAGACAAGGAAATGGTCCTACTTTGATTGAAATCAAGACTTACAGGTTCAAAGGACATTCAATGTCTGATCCTCAGAAGTATAGAACAAAAGAAGAGGTAGCAGAGTATAAACAACAGGACCCGATAGAGCAAGTTAAAGCAACCATTACTAAGAAAAAATACGCCCCGAAAAAATGGTTCGATGAAATGGAAACCAAAACCAAAGCAATTGTTGACGAATGTGTAACATTTGCTGAATCCTCACCATTTCCTGAAAATTCAGAATTATTTGAGGATGTATATATTCAGGCCGATTATCCATACCTGAAAGATTAATTTTTTGAAATTTTAAACTAACTGATAAAATGCCTAAAAGCAAGCACAGGAAAAATAAGAAAGCGTATACGCCACCTAAATCGAACGAAGAATTAGAAGGATCAAATAGCTTTGAACAAAGAAAAGATGGTTCATTTGCTTCCTCTATTGAGGAAAATCTTTTGGAAAATGATTTCAATATAGATGAGATTCAAGGGCGTGGTGAAAAATTCATCAATGACAACAAAGGTTTAGTTTTAGGAAGTCTTGGGGCTTTGTTCCTCATATTGGCTGCCTACTTCTTTTTAACCAGGGTTCAATTCCCAGGTCAGGAAGCAGCTGCACAAGATGACTTGTTCCAAGCTCAAACTTACTTTGAAAGAGATTCATTTGCTCTTGCATTGAATGGAGATGGAAACTTCCCTGGATTTCTTGAAATCATCGATACATACAGCGGAAGAACCAAAGCCGCCAATCTCTCTAAATATTATGCAGGTATTTCTTACCTAAACTTGGGAGAATACCAAAATGCCATTGATTACCTTGGTAAATTCAAAAGTTCTGACATGTTGGTCAGCGGAATGGCTAAAGGAGCTATGGGAGATGCCTATATGGAATTAGGAGACGAAACTCAAGGAATTTCATACTACAAACAAGCAGCATCTACCAACCCTAATGAATTGGTAAGCCCATTGTTTTACATGAAAGCTGGTAACGCTTTAGAAAAAAGTGGCAATTTCAGCGAAGCAAAAACTATGTACAGCAAATTGTTGGATTGGCCAAAATCTCAATACAGTCAAGATGCTCAAAAATACATCAGTAGAGTTGAAGCTCAGATGTAATTGATTTTCAACGAATAAAAAACATTTTTTTGAAAGGCCTGTGAATATACGTTCACAGGCCTTTTTTTTTATTTTTTTTTTATCCAATCTCATTCAAAAAAGGTAAGTCTATTTGTTCATCATTCATTTGTCTTTTCATACCTTTGTGCTTTAATTTTAGTGATTTGTTTAGTTTGATAAATTAAAATACCTTCACGCTCAAAATTTTTCCGGAATTAATGTTTAAATACAATTTTATAACAATCGATGGCAATACTGGAGCAGGAAAGACTACCCTTTCCGAAATGCTTTCTAAGGATATGAACGGCCATTTAATTCTTGAAGAATTTGTTGACAATCCCTTCTTAGCGGATTTTTATAAAGAACCGGATCGCTATGCCTTTCCTACTGAAATATATTTCATGTGTGATCGCTACCAACAACTAAAAGAAACGATCAGACAACTTGATCTGTACAAGGAATTGCACATTGCCGACTATATTTTTACTAAATCTTTGTTGTACGCCAAGGCAAACCTCAAAGGCAAAGAGTTTGAACTATTCGACCGCGTCTTTGGTATGTTCTTCAATGACCTACCAGAACCAGAATTATTCATTTACATTCATTCAACAGCCGACCGCTTGGTCAAGAATATTCAAAAAAGAGGCAGAGACTTCGAACAAGTAGTCCGCAAATCTTACTTACAAACAGTTGAGGATATTTATTTCGATTATTTCAAGCAAAACCAACACCTAAGAATTCTCGTCATCCCTTCTGATGACCTCGACTTCGTCGAAAATCCCGAACACTACCAAATGATCAAAGAAGCCGTTTGCAAAGAATATGAGCCGGGGATTCACTATTTGGAGTTGAAGGAAGTGGGATAAATCCAAGTAAATCAGAAATTTTTAGTGCATCGTTAACTCTAATTGCCTGTGTTTGTTTGCATTTGATCTGACTAAATACTTTCTGACTAAACATTTTCTGACTAACACTCCTCACTACATGCTCCTTCTGCTTAATCTATTTTCCGACCATATCTTCTAATTGGAAACACGAAATTCTTCCTAGCCCCCCTTTCATTTTGATACCAACAAGTTTTCTCCCTAAGGGTCGAAAGGACAGTTGTTGTGTGGACAACCGTCACAGGGTTCATTTCAAAAGAGGAGAAATCCTCTAATTGCAAGGATGAAATTCATCTTAGACCCTTTCAGAACATTACATTTCCAAATCAGCCTAAAAATTGGTATCTTGATGTTTAAAATCAATCATCAAATCCATGGCATTATTAAACATCTTTGAAGCCTCTACTACTAAATCTGTATTGGATAGATTGGAGCAATTAAAAATTGACAGCCAAGCCGAATGGGGGAAAATGAATGCAGCGCAAATGCTCGCACATTTGAATGTTCCTTATGAAATGGTTTACAAGCCAGAAAATTTTAAGCGTCCGGGCTGGTTTGGTAGAAAAATGGCAACTTTCTTTGCAAAGAAAATGGTTGTTGGAGATGATACCCGCTATCCCAAAAATGGCAGAACTGCACCAGATTTTATTATTTCAGATGAAAGAGATTTCAAGGTTGAAATGAAAAAATTGGTCGAACACATAAAAACCACAGAATCCAAAGGTGTTTCGTTTTTTGATGGAAAGGAAAGTATGTCATTAGGCGCTCTTTCTGCCAAGGAATGGAGCAATATGTTCTACAAACACATCGATCACCACCTTAATCAGTTTGGAATTTAGTTTGGGAAAACCATTTGCTCAAGGCTTGTGACAACAAATAAAAAAATGATTGGCTATTAAAGCCCAAATTCAAAGTAATTTATTTAAAATTGTGATCAAACAATTTACTGCAAGGTGAAAAAAAAACTAGTTGTACTTACAGGAGCAGGAATCAGCGCAGAAAGTGGAATCAGCACATTTCGTGGGGAAGATGGATTGTGGGAAGGCCATGATATAATGGAAGTGGCTTCTCCTGAAGGTTGGACGGCCAACTCAAAATTGGTGCTGGAATTTTACAATCAAAGACGGAGACAGTTGGCGAAAGTCGAACCCAACAGAGCACATTTCGCTTTAAAAGAGCTTGAAAAAGATTTTGATGTAAGCATCATTACGCAAAATGTTGACAATTTGCATGAGCGGGCTGGATCGGAGTCCGTTTTACATCTCCATGGGGAATTGACCAAGGTAAGAAGCACGGTGATTCACAGTTTAATTTATGACATAGGCTACAAAGATCTTAATTCTGGCGATTTGTGTGAAAAAGGCCACCAAATGCGACCACACATTGTTTGGTTTGGTGAAATGGTCCCTGCCCTGCAAGAAGCGGCTGAGATATGCAAAAGAGCCGATATTGTAGCCGTTATTGGAACTTCCCTTATAGTCTACCCCGCAGCAAGTTTAATGCACTATGCCCCACCCTACACACCAATGTACCTAATTGACCCAAATCTGCCGGAGGTTTACGATTATGCTGGTGAAATTTTCAAAATTGAAGAAAAAGCAAGTTCAGGTGTCGATAAAATGATTGCTCAATTATTGAAATAAGACCATTCTCGAAATAAAAACTGATCTGAGGTTTAAGACAAGCTATGTTTGCCTATTCGGATTTGCCTATTGAGCGTTCTTTAAACCATCGAACAAAAATACAAGACAGCATTTAAAGTATTCATAAATACCATAGGTATACACATGTCTGTTCATTCATGTCTGTTCATTCCGTTTGGAAAAACAATCTACAAGCTACCACAAAATCTTATTGGAAAAATTGGCTAAAAAATGAAGAACAAGCCTCTATTAAATTCCGAAGCCCCTCTCCGGGAGGAGAAGGGCTTGGAATTCACTAAACCAAAACTATTATGAAAAAAACTTACAGTATTAATTACGAAATTAATATCTAATTAGTTCTTCCTTTAACGTTTTTTTTCTTATTGAGCACAAAAAATATTCAAATACACTTTTTTTTAAATGTATTAACGCCTGTTATTCATTGCAAATTTCAATTTGCAACAAAAAAAACATTTTAAACTTTTTGGGAATCTATTTTGATTGAATATTTATTTTAGCAAAAAACAAATATTAGAGATCGAATGACCTGAAAAATTATAAGTTGGCAAGGAAAAGAATGGAGAAAGCAATTTAAAATTGCGTTAAAAAATTAGGTTTTGAGATGGATTTAAAAAAATTAACCCCAGACGACCATCTGACGCCTGGGGCAATTACCTAACCAAAACTAATTATGAAAAACATTTACAGTAAGGTTTACGCTCGATTGATTTAACGGTTACATTTTGCACACTATATTTTGAATAAAAATGGTATTTAATCACATTGTGAAGCCAAGTCTATGAAGGACTTATGAGAAACTAAGAGGATTTGGAGGTTTAAATTCAGAAAGGAAGGATAGATAAAATCAGATTACTCAACATTTTAAAAAAGGTCACAATTAATTTTTATTTTTTTTCGAATAAAAATTCAAGAATTTAAAAATTGTAAAAGATAATTGTAATAAAATTAGCTTTTAGGAAGGAGAAAGCGGCTAGTTGGAACGAAATAACAATTTATTCATTTACATATCTATAGTAATTTGACAGATAACTCATTACTAATTTAGATGCAATAAACACAAGGTCTATAAATGAAGAAAGCCTGAACAGATTACTCTGCCCAGACTTTCTTCAACCAAAACTATTATGAAAAATACTTACGCTTCAAATATAGCCTAGTCAGCCATATAATGCATAATTTTTCCAGTAAATAAATATTTTTTTAACATAAATTAACAAAAGTTAATTGTGACCAAGCTTATTTATTATGTCGCAATATTTTTTATCGGCATCTCCAAAGTCATCTAACTCTGAACTGTCTATATCCAATATCCACTTTACCTCATCATTTTCAATAAAAGGCAACACTAATTCGGACTTAGAAAAAGGGCTGCAAGCAATGTGGCCAGGAAATTGGTTCACATCTGGAACCAACATTATTTTCTTTTGCTCAACTGCTGCCCCACAAACCCCATTCGGTATTTGAATTCTGGTGCAAGCCACAGGTCCTTGAAATGGACCAAGCACCAACTCATTCCCTATCTTCCGATAAAAACCTACCCAATGAAATCCCAGATTGTTGTAAATCAAAGCTGCAACATTAGCCATATTGGCAATAAGATCATCTTCCCCGTCTATTAAAGCTTCTACTTGCTTTAGTAAGATGGGATATTTTTCTTCCCTGCTGAGATTTGGATCGATGCTTACTTGTGGTTCCATACTTTTAATCGTTTTAATTAATCACCCAAACCTAACCGTTTTTGAATGATTGAGCAAATCCTATTTTTTAAGATTCAAACCTTTGTTTAAATTTTATCAATGCCTCAACCAGAGGCTAGATTTTAGATTTTAGAACAATACAAAGCATGGTTTGAGCAAGTCATCAATGCCATTAATTTGAAACCTCCACTTCTGGTAAGCTAGATCTCCTTACACTTTGTATAAAGCTTGAATCAAATGCATTTTCTTTCAGCGCCTTGCTACTTAAGGGCGGACATTTTTTTCGTCCTGTAAACAATCTTTTGATTACTTTATTCGATGTTGCCTTTCCATCAAAGATTTCTATGACGATGGAATCTCCCTCGGACAAGGCCCCAATGTCTGGTCCATTGTTAAACTGACCGGAATAAATTTTATCATCAATTTTAAATGAATAATCTATCTTCTGTTTATAGAACCCTTTCCTTGATCCAAGAGAATAGATATACCATTCAGCATTGGTGACAATACCATGCACTGTTTCTTTGTTCTTTTTGTCTTGACATGAGAACCAAAAAACTACACAAGTAATCAAAATATATGCAGCAATTTTCTTCATCCAACAGTGTTAAAAAGTGTGGATTGGCGATTGGAATAATTTTACAGAAATATTAAACCATCAGCTTTAAAAATAAAAACACCAGATTTCAGAATTTAGAATCCCAATTTGAATTTCAAACCAAGGAAATCTAAGATCTAAAATCTAGCGTTTAGTGATCTCTTAATAAAATCTTATTTAACTTAAATCATCCGCCTTTTTTATTGCCGATAGCTCAACTTCCTGTTGCTCTGGATTGTGCGCAAGCTTGCTGGCCGCTACATCAACCACTTCTTTGTCAGTGCCTTCCTCCGTTCCAGCAGATTTTTGCTCCTTATCAAAATTAGAGCTGTAAGAATACTTACGAGGCTCTTCATTTTCAAAAGCTCTGATAATGTGCTTCACCAATTTGTGACGCATTACATCATCCGCATTGAATTCCATCACACCAATACCCTTGATATTGCGAAGCAGCCTTACTGTTTGCATTAATCCAGATTTCTGATGTCTCGGCAAATCAACCTGCGTAACATCACCTGTGATGACACAAGTAGCCGTTGGGCCAATTCTGGTCAAAAGCATTTTCAACTGCGATGCGGTGGCATTTTGAGCCTCGTCCATGATGATAAAAGCATTGTTAAGCGTCCGTCCCCTCATATAGGCCAAAGGAGCTATTTCAATAACCCTGTTCTCCATATAATACTTAAGCTTATCAGGAGGAAACATATCCCCTAAGGCATCATACAATGGTCTCAAATAAGGATCGATCTTATCTTTTAAGTCTCCTGGAAGAAAACCAAGACTCTCGCCCGCTTCAACAGCTGGACGTGTCAGAATAATTCTCCTTACACTCCGACTTTTTAAAGCACGAACAGCCATGGCAACAGCCATATAAGTTTTACCGGTACCTGCTGGACCGACAGAAAAAACAATGTCGTTATCCTTGATGATCTCAAGAAGTTCTCTTTGATTTTTTGTCCTTGCCTTAATAACCTTTCCACTTCGACCATAAACAATCAGATCGGCATCTACTTCAGCCAAGGAAGTTTCGATGGGCTCTTGCCCCTCCAACATGGCTTCCAGATTATCAATCGATATTTGTCCATAACGTCTCAGAAATTCAATCATTCCTTCAACAACATCTTCAAATAATTTTAAATCCTCATCTCCACCTGTGGCAGAAATCTTATTCCCTCTGGAGTTTATTTTCAATCTTGGAAATGCTCTTGTAAGCATTTTGTACTTCTCGTTCTTTACACCGAAAAATTCGGCCAAACTTACTCCTTCTATATTTAATTTTAAATCTCTCAAATAATTAATATTTGTGGTCAATAAATAAGGTTTCAAAACTGTTCAATAAAACATTGAACAAAAAAGTTCACTATCACTCGATATTAAACTCTATATTATTAATAGATTTCTTACACAATCTAGTTTATACTAATTTTATACTATGAAAACAATTCTAAAACGATCAAGTTCACAAACAAGTATTGTTGAACTCAATATCCTGCCACATTAAATCCCGCAACGCTCATTATAGAATTTTTCCAAAAATTTATTTTTGCCTTAATTGCTGAAATAAATTACTTTTAAAAATCACAGGATTGGGCGGCAACATTATGACGCATTATTTTGTAATTGTTTCAGCCTCCTGATAAAACTCATCAATTCGTCTGTTCAATAGTATTAATTCAGTATCAAAAATAGTTGGTTTTTCATTGATGTTTCGAATGATCAATAACAAGCGATCGACTTCTTTTTCAGCAATCCCTGTCTTCGATGAAATTTGATTAATCAATTCTTTTCCATGCTTAATTTCACGAATGTTTAAATTCGTTCTCAAATACTCATAAAAATATTTTATCTTTTTTTCTGCAAGATCTCGGTGATTGTTTTTGCTCAAATATAAATCTGAAATTGCTTCAACGAATTCGATTGAAGAGTTGTCCTTTGATTCTAATATCGGAATAACCCGCTGCTTCCGCTTCCCTTCAAATATTACAAAGATCAAGCTTCCCAATACAATTAAATAAGTCATCCATTTTAAGGCTTCATGACTTAAAAAATAACGAAGAGAAGTCGTCGTTTCTTTTCTTCCCGACTTATAATATTCATCCCAATAAACTGGTCCGGGCTCCAAATGAGAAATTACTTTGGAGGCATATTCCATTCCACTGACATGCAGCATATTGTAGTTTGTAAAAACATAAGGGCTGCTGGTAAAATAAAAATCACCCTTGCCATATGGCATTTTTATAAAGTTGGCCTTGTCGCTTTTATCCACTCCCAAAACCAATGCTGCGGTACTATCATAACTTGAAAAGTAAGTATCCACATACCTTCCTCTGGATGGATAACCAAATGGAGTGGCTAAGTCAGGGTGAACAAAGTTATTGCCAGGTTCTGACTCTAAAGGATCATTGGGATCATCCTGATTGGCTTCCGTAATGAAATAACGCTGTTCGGTTCTCAATTTAAAAGTGTCCCCAATACTGGTTAGATCAAAATCCATCGCAGAAATGAAAACATTGTTTCCTTCTTCCACATATTCGAACAATAAATTTGCATCCAGTTCAGAAATAGAAAACACATCGTTTATGAATACATAACTGCCATCCTTCGATTCATTTTCGCTCCTTCTTTCCGCTCGTTTATTGATTTGATTGTAAATGGGCGTTTTGACTAGCTCAATCTTTTCATTTGGAAACAAATCATTGATTCGATCAAACAAAACGTAAGTACCATAAGGTATTTTATCTGAATTGGAAAAACTTGGAGTCCAATCGACAGGCTTTGGCTTATTTGCTTCAACATAAGAAATTGCAGCAATTATAAAAAACAAGAAGATGTATGGGAAATACTTTTTAAGCATTAAATTTTTTCTATGAAATTTTCAAACCTCGCCTTACTTTGTTCAAAACTATTGTGATCTAAATGAAATTCTCCATACCAAACATAATCGAACAACCTTGTTATTTCATTAAAGTTTTCCGAATGACTTGAACTGGCCACTTCGTTTATATAATCGGCATTGGTCTTATTTATTCTCCATTTTATTATTTCCTTTTCTTCCAATGCCTTCAAAGTTTTTAAATAATACAATCGAATGGCCATCCGATAATTTTTCTTTTCTATGGCTTCTTTGATTCTTGTATTGAAATCAATTTCATTAATGTCTTCCTCTATTCTCCTAAAATTGACATTGGTTGTTTCGCTTGATTTGAAAAACATTGAACCAAATTCCATTCCAAACAACTTACTTAAACCAAAGAGAACAATCCCAATTACAACAATCATTTTAATGAATTTCCAAATGGAATTCATTCCATTTATCTCGAAAATTTTCGCAATCAAGTTTTTGAAATAATTTGCAAAAGCAGCAAAAAGGCTCTCAGTTACTGGAGGCTTGAGGGTTCTGTCAAAGTAAAACTCAGAATCTTCCAAATATTTTGATAGCGAACTGGTATCAATGTGTCTTTGAACGATGGGATAAACATTCGTGATTTTTTTAGAATCAATAACCTCGTCCACAGTCAAACAAGTACTGTCCGTTTCGGTTGGTAAAATTGATGTAGGGAAAACTTTCAAGGATTGAAAGCCAAAAAGAATAAAGAAATAAATTATCAATCTGTATTTCAGCGTAAAATAATTTTCTATTGATGAAATGAGGTTAAAACTTGTTGTTCAAGTGTGTTTACAATAATAAACTAAAAAATGGAGAATTGGAACTACAATATTCTCTTTCTTCAACAAATTGATGAAGGCTTTTGGTGATAACACCAAAAGTAAACGGTGATAACACCAAAAGTAAGCGGTGATAACACCAAATTAAGCAGGCATTGCATCAAATTAAGCAGGGCTTTTGGTGATAACACCAAAAGTAAGCGGTGATAACACCAAATTAAGCAGGTATTGCATCAAATTAAGCAGGGCTTTTGGTGATAACACCAAATTAAGCGGTGATAACATCAAATTAAGTAGGCAATTGCACCAAATTAAGCAGGGCTTTTGGTGATAACACCAAATTAAGCGGTGATAACACCAAATTAAGCAGGCATTTCACT
>CALBCY010000091.1 GCA_937927195.1 uncultured Chitinophagales bacterium | reverse complement strand
GTATCATTAAAGGGATTGGTTTGATTGGTGTTATGTAAGGTGGTTCGCGTGATCTTGGGTCAAGCCCAAGATCACGGATGGATCGTGGTTCGTGGTTCGTGGTTCGTGGTGGTTTGTAGCAGGGGGTTCGCGTGGCTGGTGTTGCCAGCCCAGTGGAATGCCAGCCCAGTGGAATGCCAGCCCAATAGAATGCCAGCCCGGTGGTTCGCGTGATCTTGGGTCAAGCCCAAGATGACGGATGGATCGTGGTTCGTGGTTCGTGGTTCGTTGTTCGTGGTGGTTTGTTTTGATGAACATTATATTTTAAGCTGACGGCCATGGTCTTATGACCAAAAGGGCATTGTTTAATTAATTATGCCCGTTAAATGAAGCATTTTTGCTTCGTTTCATAAAAGTTCACCAGGTCCTTTCGTGATAACACCATAGGAAAGCCATGATTTGTCCAGTCCTTAAGACTTGGACATAATTAATCGAGTACTTAAGAATCAAAGTTCATGGCAAATTAATAAAACATATGGTATCCTAAACGCAAGGTCTATAAGAGGATTTCAAACGGTTTGGGGCATCATTGACTATCCACAATAAAAAAATCAATTAAGAAAATTCAATCTGAATATTGTTTGATTGGCTACAAATTTTCTTCTTCGTTTATATTGCTCAATTTCATCTGGATTCATTGGACCTAGGCTCTTATTTTCACAACAGCAACATAAACCATAATCGTTTCCTTCTATGCTGAAATATCCGTTTTTAGTCTTGACTATTATTGTAGAATCATTCCACTCCACTTTAATTACCTCTTCAATAAAGGCATCGTTCTTACAGCCGAGTTTACACATCAATACATTCTTAGCATCAGTGGAATTTCCATGATTATCCAAACTCATATAATCATAAACACGATAATAATCCACAATTTGTAGAGAGCCATTGTCGCAGCTTTGTAGTAGAATAATTGTAAAAATAAAGAATAGGATTTTACATTTCACTTTTATCCCCAAGCAAATGAAATGTAAAAAAGGGCAAAAATTCATGATTTTTTCCGTCCTAAGAAGTCCTTGTCAGGATCGGTTTTTATATTCTTGTCAAATGGCAATTTAAACTGATAAAGGATATCTTGAGATCGACTGTCATCCAACATATCTAAACCGTATTTGATGTCTTTCGGATCTTGATAAACCAGCGTTCCAAACATTCTATCCCATATAGAAAAGATGTTGCCAAAATTGGTATCAGTCCAAGGGCGTTCAAAATGATGGTGAAATTTATGCATGTCAGGAGTGACAATAACATAACTCAATACCTGATCCAAAGCTTTTGGTAATTTGATATTGGCATGAGAAAAATAAGCAAAAAAGACCGTGCAAAATCTATAAAATAAATAGAAAGCCAAAGGAATGCCGAAGACTAAAATGGCAATCAGCGCAAAAATTTCTCGAGTAACATAATCCCCAGGATGGTGTCTAGTAGCCGTTGTAGCATCTACATGAGTATCGCTGTGATGAATCATGTGAAAACGCCACATGAATGGAATGGTGTGGAGGAGATAATGCACCAAATATTGAGCTGCAAAATCAAGCATCATTACCGCTATCGTTAACTCTAGCCAAAGCGGCCAATCCACCAAATACAACAATCCAAATTGATTGGTGGCTGCCCAAGCAAATATCCCAACTGTAACAATACCAAAGACCAAATTGATGAGAATGTCTGAGGTCAGAAACACAAAATTAACCCCAATGTGCTTCAATTTTTTATAATCAAAATTAAACAAAGGCTTGATGGCTTCCCCGATCCAATTGAAAGAAAGGCAAATAAATATCCAAAGCAATTTCTGCCAGGATTCCATCTGTTCGACATATGCAACTATATCTTCCATATTAATATTGTGATTTATTACAAGATAAGAGATTAATTGGAGAAGTCAAAAAGGGTTTTAGGTTTTGACCTCTGCAATACTTTAATGGCTGTTGTTCTCTATAGAGCGCATTGGCAAAACCTACTGAGTTTGAGTAAAAAATAGTTTCTCAAACAAAAAGATAGCCTTCTTTCCCCTTACAGTTTACCAAGGCAAGATTTGCTTCTTTTCATTAAAGTTGTAAACTAGCTTTTAATAAACTTCGCTTTGAAGGTTTTCCTTGAATTCAAGTCTTTTATTTTTAAAACATAAATACCGCTTGACAAATGCCGCAAATCGAGTTTCGTTCTAGCCCCTATTTTTTTCGATAAAATTTGTTGACCATCAATTGACAGGATACTTAGTACGAACTCCGTATTTGTGTTTTTTATTTCAATATTAAAATCATTAATTACTGGATTGGGATAATAGGATACATTTTGAATGTGCTTATTTTCGTGAAATCCAACAAGGTCAAATAAACTCAATGAACCATCCTCATTAAATGGGTCGGACCATTTTTCATCGGTGTATACATTTACACCTGTAAGGGTTTTCAAGAATGCTATCACCGCCTGCTTTTCATCTTGTGGAATCTGAAGAGGACCATTCTGTAGCCTAATGTCCAATTCAGGATTGTTTTGTGCCGGTCCAACCGTTGAATAATGTGCCATTAAACCTCCCAATGTATTAATGCTCCCATCGTGCATTAAAGGAGTATTTAAAGTTCCATCCGGATTGACTACATCTCTGAGACTGGGGGATCGATTGTTACTTAAGTCAACTTCATTTGGGCTTCCTATCACGGAAATTACTCCGTTGTTTCCCACAGAAAGTGTTCCTTCATCAACAATGCTAAATTCTGGTAAAACATGACATTGCACACATCGAAAACCTTCCCCTACAATGTCACTCTCGAATCCAGACACGTATAATTTTTTTCCCTTATTTTCTATGTTGGTAAAATTCGGAAAATCTATCAATGGATCACCACCAACTTGGGCATATCCCTCATCAAATCGAGAATCGAAGGATTGAATGCTTCTGATAAATTGAGCAAGCGCCAACTGTATACCAGTTTCTGAAATCAGCGGATCGCCAAAAGCCATATCGAACAATTCAGGATAGTAATCGGTCTCACTCATAAAAGCAATCAACTCCTCTATTCCTTGGTCGCCATTGTTTCCACTGAAACCCATTTCAAGATGATCTTTGATCGGCACAATCGTTTGATCTTCCAATGAATTGGCTCTTCTGTCCCAAAAGAATCGAGTTTCCTTGCCGAATCTGGAATTGATCAGTCGCATGGAATGTCTTTCAGTCAAACCATTTACTCCAATACTTTGCCTTGCCGTATCACCAAAAGCCCTTTCTTGTAAATGACAACTGGCGCAAGCAACACTCTTGTTACTAGACAGCATTTTATCGTAAAAAAGCACCCTACCCAATGTTGCTCCTTCATCTGAAATAAAATTAGATTCCGTATTGTCTTTTGTAATATAATCGGGAATGAATTGATTTTCATAATTGAATAAATCATTGGAATCAATGGCACTGCTCAAAAGAAACAGCAGGCTAAAAAATGCGATGTATATCCCCGTTTTTTTCATTGAACTTTTATCTATGATAAAACAACAAAAAAGAATGGAATTGGTTTATCCTTGGCTTCCTGAAATGGAGTTTTATCGAGAAAACGCAATGAGGCAATACAGGGCAAATAGAGGAATCATCCAATGAGGACTTTTACTTTTTGACCGATTAAGGCTATTGTTTTTAATAATTGATCGTGGCTCAATTCCGCATTGTCCAACTGGAAAGTAAAGCGATCGATTCCGCCCAATGCTTTGCTGTGTCGCAATATTTTTTCAGCCACTTCCTCCGGCCCACCAATAACAATTGCTCCAAGTGGCCCGCTTTGTGAATCGAAGTGCGATTTGGTAACTGGTGGCCAGCCCCTTTCTTTGCCAATTTTGGTCATGGCTCTTGCATAACCAGGGAAATAATTAGCAACTGCCTCCTCTTTGGTATTCGCAACATAACCGAATGAGTGAATGCCCACTTTTAACTGATCTTGACTAAATCCCGCTTTGTCCCCTGCCGCTCTATACAAATCAACCAAAGGTCGGAAGCGATGTGTTTCACCACCAATAATGGCCACCATCAAAGGGAGACCAAGCCTTCCCGCTCTCGCGAAGGAAGAAGGGGTTCCCCCCACCCCAAGCCAAATCGGCAATTGCTTTTGCATAGGTCTAGGGTAAATGGCCTGTCGATTCAATGCTGGACGAAACTTTCCAGCCCAATCAACCATTTCATTGTCTCTAATAGTTAGCAGCAAATCAAGTTTCTCTGAAAACAATTGATCGTAATCGTGTAAATTCAATCCAAACAAAGGAAAAGACTCTGTGAAAGAACCACGACCAACCACCATTTCAGCTCGCCCTTGAGATACCAAATCCAGCGTCGCATAATTCTGAAAAACTCGAACTGGATCTGCTGCACTTAAAACAGTCACAGCACTTGTTAAGCGAATGTTTTTAGTCCGTCCAGCAGCAGCGGCAAGAATAACAACCGGAGCAGAATCTAAAAACTCTTTCCGGTAATGCTCCCCTATTCCAAACAAATCCAATCCCATTTTATCCGCAAATTCAATTCGATCCAATAGCTCGCCCATGGATTTTGCATTGTTAAAATCCAAGTTTCCATTCACGTCAACATTTGCCGCAGCAAAACTGTCTATTCCAATTTCCATTGATGTTTTTTTTTAAGGCTTTTAGCCCTTAGCCTTTGGCCTTTGGCTCTTCCATTGTTTTTTGTAGCTTTTCGCTTTTCGCTTACGGTCCTGGCAAACAATCTTCAACAAAGCTCAAGCATAAAAAAAGGGCAGTCCCACCCCAAGGACTGCCCTATAAAAAAAGTATCGTGAAATACTTGTTTTAAACCCAAAATTGTGTAATTCTGTTCCTCTATTTTTATTTCAAAGCCAATCTAACTTCCAAATCGAACTCATCATAGATTGTCTTGTCTCCTAAGTTCTCGAAGAAAGATCCTGATCCGTATTGAATTCCAAATGTTGATCTGTCAATCTCAATTTTTGCTTCAGCAGATTTTGGTGCTACGATTGCATTGAAAACAATGCTTTCAGTTACTCCTTTGATTTCAAGATCAGCAGTGATTTTATAATCACCAACTTTTCCTCTTGAAACGACTTTTGTAAAAGTCAATGAAGATGTTGGAAACTTTTCTACTCCGAAAAAGTCTTCAGAGCTTAAATGTCCAATCAATTTACCAGCCATTTCACCTTCTAAATCGGTACACTCCATGCTAGACATGTCGATGATAAATTTACCACCAACTAATTTTTCACCTTCAAAATCAAGACTTCCTTCTTTCACCTTCAAAGTACCCGTATGCTTTCCCAATACTTTGTAACCAGTCCAATTGATGACACTGCTTTCGGTATCGACTGTTTTGGAATCTACAACTGCTTCTGAATTGGAAAAACCAATGAAGCTAAAAAGTGCGATAAATAAATATTTCATTTTGTTAATTTTTATTTTTTAAATAATATTTTGTACAATTTATTTTCTCATTTTATCTAGCAAATCACTCAACTGAATGGCTTCTTTATCTGTAAGGTTGGTGAAATCATTCTCCCATGTAGCCATTTCAATATCAATCAATTTCAATAATTCAAGTGCCTTTTTAGTAAGAATAACATCAATTTTTCTTTGATCCGCAGAACAGGAATCTTTGATTACCAAAGCCTTTTTCTCAAGCCTATCAACAATCCTGGAAACATCAGACATTCTATCCAACATTCTTTCTCTAATGACCGAAGTTGAAATTGGCTTACCAGCGCCTCGCAATATTCTCAAAATATTGTATTGTTTTGAGGTTAATCCAAAAGGCTTAAAAAACTCTTTCTGACTGGCGGTTAGCCAATTGCTTGTGTAAATAAAATTTACAACCACTTTTTGATAACAACTACCAAAAGGTTTTGTTTGATTTATTTCATCTTCAATCTTCACGATACAAATTTAATGTTTAAACATCAATGTTGCAACATTATTTTATTATATTTAAATAATAATCCCAACTCTATTTGCTAAATTACTGAATTACAAGAACTTAATGAAATGGAATTGTTGTAAAATTAAAGGCTTTCAGCCTTGAGAACGATGAAAGGGTCCGAGCTCTAGCTTCCAGCTGAAACTTTGATTGGTTTTAAATCGTTCTAAACCTTAAACCAGTATTTAAACAAATTGGGCGTTAATACTTAAATCTACTAAACTATGAAAAGACGGGAATTTATAAAAGGCTCTGCCATATTAGGATTAAGCATTGCCAATAGCAATATTTTGGTTAGTAATTCAGGTATGTTCCATGAAACAGCCAAGAGAAAGATATACAGAATATTAAGTGCTGATCGGGTCAATGTAGGGACGCTGCCTGTAATGCGTGCCTTTGCTGGCGGCCACACTGATCACGTTTCCCCTTATGTACTTTTCGATGAGTTTGGCCCGGTCAATGTCGATCCAGGAAATGATCCTTTAAGGGTCGATGCTCACCCTCATGCAGGTGTAACGCCTACCACCTATTTTCTCGAAGGATCGGGACATCACAAGGACAGCCTCAATTATGATTTCCAAATTGGCAAAGGAGATTTCATGATGTTCAATTCTGGCAAAGGTGCCATTCACATGGAAGAGTCGGGACAAAAATTATATGAAGAAGGAGGATTTTATCATGGCTTTCAAATATGGCTAAACACACCATCTAAATACAAATTTCTCGACCCAACAACTTCTGTTCATCGAGTGACCAATATGGACAAAATCGAAACGGAAGATTATTCTATTCAAATTGTATTGGGTAAATTATTTGATGCAAAGTCCACTATAAAGTTACACTCCCCTGCATTTTATTATCATGTTAAAATGAAGGACGATGCAAGATTGGATATTCCTACTGATCCAACTCACAACGCTTTTATCTATCTCATAAAAGGCAACCTTGAACTCGAAGGAGGAAGAAAATTGTCTGCCAATCAAGTTGTCCTTTATCAAAGAGGAGAAAGTTTGATCAACTTGTATTCAGAATGCGAATGCGAATTTTTAGTTCTAGGCGGACAACCATTGCAAGAAAGGGTTTACTCTTATGGTCCGTTTGTTATGAACAACGAAGCTCAAATAAAACAATGCATGCAGGATTATCAAAATGGCTTGATGGGCAATCCGGAATTGGTGAACAGGTAAGACTAAGTTTAAGACTAAGTTGAAGTTGAAGTGTAAATTGAAGTGTAATAAAATTATTTATTGAATCATTATTGATTATTGATTCGGATGGCGAAAAAAAAGCCAAAGGCTAAAACGAATTGAATAATAAAATGTCATAATGGATAGGATGATAAAATTGATCGAGGCCGAGCGGTTCCCCGCTGGAACGAAAAACGTACTGGGCTATTTCTTGACTCTACTAATAAGATTCCTCCTATTGTCGGAATGACAGATGGTGTGTGGATTGCAGATGGTTTGAATAGGTAACATCAAAAAGCTTACAGCCCAAAATTAACAGCCTTCAAAAGCCAAAGGCTAAAGGCTAAAGGCCAAGGGCCAAAAATCAAGGGCCAAAAGTCGAAAAGAAAATATTGTGAGCGAACCCAATAGCTGCTTCAGCAGCGTCCCAAAAGCACAAAGCCGGGCTGGCGTTCCAGCGAGCGCAGCCACGTCGCGCCCCAATACCCAATACCCGCGACCGCAGGGAGCTACCTACTCCAACGCTTTCCGCATCTTCAAAATGTACTTCGATCTATCCAAGGGGCTGATGCCTTTGAAATCTCTTTCTACTCCTAGTTCATCTGAACATTCTTTGTAGGAATGAAGCTTGCTGTTCATCTTGGCTTTTCCGCCAGAAAGGGAACTCAATTTCACCGGAAAATCCATGGAAGTAGAAAGGGGCATTTTACCAGTCAGCGTCATTTTATTATTGACAATGATAGGACTGTCAAACTCCCCACGCATTCGAATTATTTCTGCAGTTATTTTACCGAGTAATTCATCCGAAGCGGTGATTTTGAAAGAAATGATGGGTTCAAGGAATTTGGTACCTATTTCATTCAAAGCATTCATAATGCCCATAGGAGTAGCCAGAATAAAATTGCCTGGTCTAGAATGCATTTGATGGTCCTCCCCTTCTACCATCGTAATTTTGAGATCGGTAACTTCCCAACCTTTTATTCCTTGCTTCAGCGCCTTGGGAATTGTTCGTTCCACCTCATTTTGATATTTCCGATGAACATCGGATGTGCGAACCAAGCTTTTATAAACTACCCCACTCCCCAATGCACCAGGCTCAATCAAAAACTGCACAATGGCCCAACAGGGTTTAGGCATGGTATAATGACCAATCCCATAGCCCGATCCTGCAGGAGTTTCTTTGTAAATCACTGATGGATCCTCAAATGCACAGGCAATTCCAAATCGTTGTAAAATGATTTGCTCCAAAACCTCGATTTGAATTTTACCCATTACCTTGACATGCAATTCCTTTTCTTCTTTGTACCATTCGAAATCCAAGGCAGGATCTTCTACACTTAAAACCTGCAAGGCCAATCCTAGATCGGCATAATCTTTTTCTTCAATGGCTTTTATCTGGACGGTTAGCAACGAAGCATTCAAGCTGATGTTCGCTGGAATGCATTCTGATAATGAACCCAAAACATCTCCTGTTCCAGCCTCGGTCAATCCACTAATGGCAATGATGTCACCTGATTGAACATGCTCTACAGCAAGGTGGGTTCCGGCAATAACTTCGTAAAGTCTATTAACTTTTTCTTCATTCTTTTTGGTGAAATTTAAAATTTGCTCTTTCACTTTTATGCTTCCTTCAAATATTCTAGCATAGGCGATTTTACCCAATTTGGGGTCGTGAAAAAAATTGTAAATCAAGGCGGACAGTTCTTGTTCCGAGTTATCATTTTCAAGTTTAGAATATGGTGGAGGAAAATATTTCAAAATGGCATCCAACAGATCTGCTATTCCCAACTGCAATTTGGCAGACCCAAAAAGCATTGGAAACAGCTTGGCATCCAATACCAATGATTGAAACAATGCCTCGATTTTTTGATTGGGAATTTCTTTTTCTTCTAAAAAAAGTTCTAAAATTTCATCATCAAAGTTCGCCAACTTTTCAACATTGCTGTCTAATTC
>CALBCY010000090.1 GCA_937927195.1 uncultured Chitinophagales bacterium | reverse complement strand
AAAAATGTTGAGCATTGGCTTGATATGCATATAGCATGGTCAGGGCAAAAAGTAGGGTATTAAATATTTTCTTTATCATGAAATTTTTTCTTAAAAGCAAAGGTGCAAAGTTTTTCTATTAAACTTGAAACCCTTTTCGACTTCTCGACTTTTCAACTTTGCGACTTTTCGTTAATTCTTCTGCTTCTGGATAACAAATTTCTTTGTCAAAAAAAAGGTTTCATCACCTCCACCATTACCACAAGTAAGTACAGTTAAGGGCCCTTCAAATGGTTCGCTTCCTCAGCCATCCCAAGCATTTAATCCCAAACGAATTCCTCCATCTGTCTCCGCTGTTCCACCCTCTGTGAAAATTTTAAATCGGACATCATAGTCTCCTTTCAATTAAAATAGCTTTTGAACTTCTATACTTTCAGAAGCAGTACTATCTCTGAAGTCCCAATTTGTGTACCAAATATCTACATTCGGCTGTCCAGTAAAAGTAACATTATTTAAAACAACAAGCATCTGTACCAAGCAACAAAAGTAAAATTTCCACTTTCTCCCTCACTAGTCTTGTCCTCAAGGAGTTGAATATTTCCATAAATATTCATGTATACTGCGATAGACAATCATCTTGGAATCGTCTTGGAATCATCTTGGAATCATCTTCGATCCAATTAGATTTTGCTTTGTTATTCACTTTAAAATCCCGATCATTGTGGAAACGCCGAGGTATCTAATAGTTAAGAATAGCTAATCAATAGAATTCTGAATTGACGGTCAATGATCCCCAAATGATCGTTTGGATGATTGAGGAAACAAGGCTTGTTTATAAAAACAAAAAACTAAAATGAAAAACATTTCAAGAAAAGCAATATCAGTTTGCATTTTAATTGTATTCATCTATTCTTTTTGTCTTGCCAATATAAATCCGACTGATCACATAATTGTTGATCAGTTCGGATATTTACCAACGAGTGACAAGGTATGCATCATAAATAATCCAATAGAAGGCTTCAATGCCTTGGAATCTTTTTCACCTGGGAATATTTATGAGCTTCGACAAACTTCAAACAATCAAATTGTTTTTTCTGCAAATATTCAATCTTGGAAAAATGGCCTCATTCATGAGCAATCTGGTGATCAGGTCTGGTGGTTTGACTTTTCATCTTTTACAATTCCAGGTTCTTATTATGTTTTTGATCCCAGTAACAATGTCAGTTCTTTCCCCTTTGAGATTTCAAATTCTGTATACAAAGATGTACTGAAACAGGCCGTCCGAATGTTTTATTACAATCGTTGTAATTTAGAAAAGGTAGCACCTTATGCTGAAGGCGGCTGGATTGATCCGAATCCCAACTTTGTTGGTCCCGAACAAGATACAGATTGTAGGGCTGTTCTCAATCCAACCATCGCAAGTTCCAAAGACTTGTCAGGGGGTTGGTTCGACGCAGGCGATTACAACAAATATGTAAATTTTGCCGACGGCCCGATCCACGACTTACTTTTTGCTTATCAAGAAAACACGGATATTTGGACAGACGATTTCGACATTCCAGAGTCGGGCAATGGCATTCCAGATTTGATCGATGAAATAAAATGGGAATTAGATTGGTTGCTCAAAATGCAATTGGCAAATGGGTCAGTTTTGCACAAAGTCTCTGTTTTGGAATTTCAACCTGCAAGCCCTCCCAGTGTCTCCAATCAAGTCAGGCGATATGGAGCAGCGACTTATTCTGCAACAGTTTCGGCCTGTGGAACATTTGCACATGCTGCCGCCATTTTTGCTCAATTTCCCGCTATGCAAAGCTATAGCAATACTTTGAGAAACGCTGCTATAAATGCATGGAATTGGTTAGAGGTCAATCCCAATTATGTCGCTTTTGACAATGAAGGATTTGACAGTGTTTCCGCCGAAGACCCGCTTTACGAAGCAACGACCAATCGCGCTTGTGCAGCCGTCTATTTATTTGCCCTTACAGGACAAAATATTTACCAAAATTATTTTGACGACAATTGGCCAAACTTTCATATGAAACAATGGGGATTTGTATATGAGTACGAATATGAATATCAAAATGCAGCATTGTATTATTCTACTTTGCCCAATGCAACGCCTGACATCAGAGAAGACATTGCGACAGTCTATGAATTTGCCATACAGGATGATCCAGATATTTTACCTTCTTATACAACGGAACAGGATGCCTACCGCGCCTATCTTACCACTGAGCATTATGGTTGGGGAAGCAATAGTACGAAATCCAACAAGGGTTCTATTTTTCAAAACATGAATACCTTTGGAATAGACAATGATCCGTTGTATAGTAAGATAGCGGAAGAGTATATTCATTATATTCATGGGGTAAATCCACTGAATATGGTTTATTTATCAAACATGAATAATTACGGGGCGGAGCAATCTGTTAGTACCATGTACCATAGTTGGTTTACTGATGGAAGTCCCCTTTGGGATGAAGTAGGCGTATCGACCTATGGGCCCGCACCAGGTTTTTTGGTGGGTGGTCCCAATATAAATTACAGTCCGAATTTGGACTTTTATATTGGGGACCCAGAAGTTGAATTGTCCCCTCCTTTGCTGAATCCAACACAAAAATATTATAGAGATTTCAACAATTATTTCCCCGATGATTCTTATCAACTGACAGAAGGTGCTATTTATTATCAATCTGCGTATATCAAATTATTGGCACAATTTGTCAACAATTCTGCTACGACCAACACATCAGTCAATTGTTCTGCCAAAGTATTCTTATCAGGCCCCTTTGATTCTGCTTCTGAATTGATGAAAGATGATTTGAGGTTAAAAAACCTGATTCCTGTGAATGATCCATATTCGGGTACTGAGCAGTTGTCTGTGTCACTCTTAAATCAAACAGGTCAAAATGCAATTGTAGATTGGGTACTGCTTGAATTGAGAGCCACAAACGATCCATCGCAAGTCATTTCCTCAAAAGCTGTGCTGGTTCAAAGAGACGGCGATGTTGTTGACGCAGGAACGGGAGGCACAACAATTGAAATATTGGCGGAGCCTGGTTCTTATTATCTGTCTATCCGTCACCGAAATCATTTAGGAGTGATGACAGAGAATAGCTTGGACTTTGAAGCTTCGCAAAACATTGATTTCACCAATGTTAATACGACTCTCTATGGGTTCAATCCCACCGAAATTTTCAATGGGACTAGGCTACTTTGGCTTGGCAATGCAAATGGGGATTCTGGGGCTATTTTTAGTGGAATAAATAACGATGTTAACAATGTATTTTTTAGTATTTTCGGTGATCCCAACAACAATCTTCAGGTCCTGAATTATGTCAGAGAAGGCTATTTAGATTCAGATTTCAATTTAGATGGTCAGGTCATTTATCAGGGGATTGGCAATGATCCAAATTTTCTGTTTTTCAAGATATTGACGCATCCAGGCAATACGATTGGTGCGCTTAATTACATTATTGATGGGACGGTGCCTTGAGTTTTGGGTTGTCTGCGGGTGAGAAGCTAGCTGTAAAAATTAAACGCAAAGGCGGAAAGGCGGAAAGAGAAAAAGTGCTATAGTTGAGTCAATGTGCCAGTGCGATCAATTCGATATTTACACAATGTTTTTGCAAGAATTCAGCATCTACTTTTCGCCTAGCACAAAAAAAGCATCGTCTCCTTGCAGCGATCTGGCTTAGGGATAGCAACGGTTAAACAAATGCAGGGTTTTGGATCTAAAACAAGGAGGATTGGAGCTGACGGCAGGAAGCTACCAAAGCCGACTATGTTTTTAGCAAAAGACCAATTTGTTTTTGAGTGAATAGCCCGTTAAAAGCCCCTAAAAAGTATTTCTTCAAAAATCCTATAAGATTTAAATTGTCTTGTTGCATTTAGATTAATTTAAAACAAGAAGCCTATTAGAATCACAAGAATTGATGAAACTACAATAAGCAATGAAATCCAAACTAGTTTCAATATTCTTTTAGATTTGCTTATGTTGCCTAGCTGAAAATATTCTTCTACAGTTTTTGAGAAAAAATAAATAATAAACAAAAAGTTAAAGAAAATCCTGCCAATGAATTTGACATATTGCTTGGATAATTGCGCATCAGTAGCTCCGTATTGTGCGGCGAATTCTGGGATTAAGATTAATGCATTTATGCTCTTGAGAGAAGAAAAAACCAAGAATAAAACTCCTAACCACCAACCCCATTTCTCGCCAACCCACATTCCATAGGCTCCGCCGAAAGCAAGGAATGCCATAATCAAAGATGAAAAAAGCACCTCAATAGAGGACACTCCAATTGAATTGAGCGATTCGATCAAAGTACTCATTCCTACAAAAAGAGCAGCCAAGGCCCCGAATCCGCCAAGCAGATATATAGTTTATCAACCCAGAATTTGTGAATTTTGACTTGCTCTTTTTTCACCTCAATACGTTAAAAAGCCTCGCCGTAACTCTGGTTATGCCTGCGTTTTTATGCCTTTTGAGCCAAAAAAATAGCAGCGTCAAATTTTCACAAATCTTGCCTTGGTAAACTATAAAACACTCAAAACAGTTATTCCAGCAGGCCTTTTAATTTGGTTTTTCATAATTATGTTTTCTGTATCCAGTTAAAGATTTAAACCCTCAAGCTCATTATTCCCAACCAAACTGCCTCAAATATTTCCCCGCCTTTGAATGACCCAATTCTTTGGCTTTCAACAAATCTTCTTTGCCAGTTCGGTCAATTCGATATTTGCTAAGGGCTCTTTGCAAATAGGCATCGGCATAATCAGGTTTATAATCAACTGCATTATTAAAATCCAATAGTGCTAGTTCATACTTTTCCAATTTTGTATAACTATACCCTCTGTAAAAAAAAGCCGGTGCATTTTTAGAATCCAGGTTTATTGCCTCTGTAAAATCTTCAATAGCAGCGTCTTCTTGATCCAGACGTGATTTGGCGCATCCACGGAGAACTAAATTCAATGCGTTTTTAGGTGCCAAGATAGCAATTCGATCAAAATCCTTAATGGCAGCATGATACTCCGCTAGTTGTAAATAACAATTCCCTCGATTGTTTATGGCAGAAAAATCATTCCCATTGAATTCAATAACTTTGGTAAAATCTTCAATCGCACTTTCATAATCTTTCATCTTCAATTTTGCCAATCCTCTGTTCATGTACACCGAATAATTATCATTATCGAATTCCAAGAATTTGTTGAAATCCCGAATGCTTCTTGAATAATTTTTTAATTCATAATAAGCGGCTCCTCTGTTTAAATAGGCTTCGAAATATTGATTATCCAATTCAAGAACCCTGCTAAAATCACGAATTGCAGTCTTGTAACTATGAATCCCAAGATGGTACATACCTGAACTATAATGAGCATCAATATTGTTTACTGGTTCTGAGCTAATCACAACCTTGTCAAGGATTTCATCAAGATAATGATCCTCCTTTTTTTTCTTTCCAATTTTTTCTGAATTTTGATTTTCATCTGCCTTATTTAAATAGGCGGAGGAAAAATAGGGATCAATCTCATGTGATTTCAAATAATCTTCATTGGCGGCTTTGTAATCATTTAGTTTGTAATGGCAGCAAGCCCGTGCATGAAAGCTTCTTCCATCACTAGGGTTGATCTTAATGGCAGTGGTAAAATCTTTAATCGCAAATTGATATTTTGCCAAGCCATAAAAAGCAAGTCCTCTGGCATATATATAGCTTCCATTGTCCCTGTCAAAGCTAAGGGCTTTGTTGAAATTCATAATGGCTCCTTTGTAATCCTCTAATTGTACCAGACTTTTAGCAAGTTTGAAATAGGCAGAAGCATTTGCCTCATCTTTTGCTAAAGCCCTTTCATAATCAAGTTTTGCTTCCCCATAATTTTCTAAAATGTGGTGGCTGTATCCTCTGTCAATATAGGATTGAACGATATAATCAAGAAAATAAACCGAATCAGTTTGGGTTTGGGCATAATAAATAACAAGGCTAAAATAATCAATCGCCTTTTCAAGACTATCAGAGTGCATGGCCTGAAGTCCATCGTGGTAAATATCTGCAATCTTACCCAATTCAATTGCTCTCTTTAAAATTTGAGGTTCATTTTGACATTGAAGCTGAATATGGAAAAGGAACAGGATTAAAACAAAAAACAGATTCTTCATTTCGTATTTCGTTGTGAGGATGCAATTAGGGTTATTCAAATATATGTTGATCCTACGAAATATTGCGAGAAATCTGCTTTTTTTCTAATTTTTCTGTAGCGGATTTTGGCAGAAAAGAAGGAACTTTTTATTGGATGAAATGAAAACAATGTTTGCATTAGATTAGCCTAATATTTAAACGAAACAGACTACTTAGAATCAAAGCTACTTTGCTTCAATTCCCCTAACCAATGATTCAAGGGTTCATCAATCGGCAGAAACTTCACAAGGGCGGCTTCAATCGTCATATATCCATCCTCTAAAAATTCATCCGTTTGCTCCTCTGAAAATGTTGAAGACATTGCTTCAGAATAAGCATCAATTACCAATGGACTAAGTGCTTTCATGTAAGTGGATAGAGATTTTTCTTTGGGTTCTTCCAAGTTGGATTTACTGATGCAAACATCCAAATTTGTAGAACTGTGCCCTTGACAAGCAAAGGGCCGGCTCTCATAGACGGAACATTTATGGTCAACTAACAAAGGGCAAAATTCACGATATTGATTCCGCTCAAAAATGTCCATTTTTTTGGTGGTTTCGTGTTTCTTAGCGGCCTGATCTAGAATCAATTCTATTTCCTCAAGGCTTTTGGTTTCTTTAATGGACTGAGCAAGATGGGCGGCCTCAAAAGAACTGATATTGATAATAAAATTGCAACAATGGCTGCAGCCTGCAAAACAAACAGCTTCTTTATTGGGAAGTTTATCAATTGTATTTCTGGTGGCATCAAAAACTTTGGCGAAATTTTCAAGATTTTTACCTGTATCAAGAAGTTCAAGCACAGTCAAAAAATGATCTATAAAAAGGCTCTTCTTTTCTTTAACAGCTTGGTTTAGATCAAAGACCATTAACTTTCCAAATGCTTTTTCGGCTTTATTCCTTTGGTCTTCTTGTGAGTTCTTGGTGGCATCAGTTTTCATAATTTAGCTTTGACTGATTAGACCGTCAAAGCATAAACTATTTGAAAAAAAATAGACAACTATTTGAGTGCAACCTAGTATTGTCCAGAATGAAACCGATGATTCTCGTTTAACTCTAATTTATTTTTATTAAAACATTTGGCAAATTTATCCCATCTCTTTGGCTTAGATTCAAACCATAAATGATTAAAATTAATCAAATGCCGTCCGCACGGCGGACCGGTTGAAAAGCCTCGCTTTAGCTATGGCTAGAACTGGTTTTCCAGCCCAGTACGTTTTTCGCGCCAGTGGGGAACCGCTCGGCCTTGGTCAATTTCATCATCCTATCCAGTCCGACATCTTATAATTCAATTCCTATTACATCAAACATTAAAGGCTTGATCTCTGAATGACTTGGCAACAAACTTTTTCACTTCTGACAACTCAACCCCAATTCCATTTTCAATGCTGATGGATTTCCCGCTCTTTAAGGGAACATGTCTTGGCCAAACAGCAGAGGTTACTCCAATGACTTCTGAATTTAGCGTAAATATTGGACCTCCACTCATACCAGGCAAGGCAGGTTGCTCGGTTAGAAATGATCGAAACTTTTTCTTCAAAAGTAACCTGGGTCTCAATTCATCCATTTTTATGGTAGGTTGCCAATATTGCCTAACTCTAGAAACGTCTAGTGATTTGTTTTGCAAAACTCTTAACATGGGGAAGGGGTAACCACAAAGCGCAATTGACTGGCCAATCAAAGCTTTTTTGGGAGCAAATTTTAGTGGAGGCAACTGATCCTTTTTAATGATACCCAAAGCCAAATCCAAATCATCGTTTCTTTCCAACACTTTGACAGCTCCCATTTTTTTTCCTTTGAAATTACAAAGTGGGATGTTGCCCAAATAACCCATTCTTGCTCCTTTTGGTAAAGCCGCAACAACATGGGCTGCTGTTAAGAAATGGCCTTTGTCATCTATGAAAAATGCCGTCCCCAATACACCAGAACCTTTGGAACCATAAAAAAATAAGGGAAATATTGATTTTGAAACTTTTTGTATAGCTGCTGTAAACATTAGCGTTTGTTTTAAAATGAAAGATTAGAAGGAGGATTTAGCATTTAGCTATTGGCCAAATTATGAAATCTTATATTGTCTTAAACGCAAATTTCAATAAAATGATATACTCTTGTTTGCTCAAAACAAAATGCCTAAAGAAGAATGGCATATTATAACTCCAAATGAGCACAGAGCAACTGACTTTAATGTTAGAAATTCATGGCTTACAAAGATTTAAACCCAAAACAAATCGCCAAGGTTTGCATTAACACAGATGACAGTTTTTGAGGGTAAGGAGATATTGTTGAAATAAAAACAAGGCTTTTTTCGCTGGAAAAATAGTTTGTGTTTCCACATTTATCATGGCATAAACCTCGGGGGACCTTATTTAGAAAAAAGGCTTAGCATATTAGAATTGCAAAACTTTTATCAATCAATTCAATCAATAAAATTTCTTAGCATAGAGCTAATACTCCTTTCTTAATGTATTTTCACTAAAACAAACGCTAACTCCAAATAAAATTTCATGATAGAAAAGGAAATCAAAGATCAAATTTTAGCAAAGGAAAACCTCAGCAAGGCTTTAGAACCAAATGAAGACGAAAGAAAAGAATTGTTGAATAAGCTTGAAACGTTTTGTAATAATTTTATCGATCAATTGGAAAACGGAAAAGCATACTACGAAAATGAATCTCCTGACAGAACAAAATTCGCAATTGACAATCAAACCTATTCATTCGATCATTTGCTTGAAATTTATACCAAAGAAGTACTGCCTCATGGGGTAAACCCTGCTTCGGGTGGTCATCTCGGATACATCCCAGGAGGCGGTCTTTTCACGTCAGCACTAGGAGATTACCTAGCGGCCATCAGCAACGAGTACGCTGGAATTCACTTCGGTTCACCTGGAGCCGTTTGTATGGAAACCGAATTAATCAACTGGGTCAAGTCAATATTTGGATTCCCAAAAACAGCAATAGGCAATCTAAGTTCTGGTGGTTCCATTGCCAACTTGATAGCTTTAAATGCAGCGAGAGACTCTCATGAAATAAGCTCTGAAAAAGTTAAGAAAAGTGTAATCTATTTAAGCAAACAGGTTCATCATTGCATTCAAAAAGCGTTAAGAATTATTGGACTTGGAGAAAGCAACATTCGATATATAGCCTTAGATGAATTTCATCGAATGCAATCAACTGATTTAGAAAAGAAGATTGCCAAAGATAAAATGGATGGCTTGAATCCCTATCTAATAATAGCCTCTGCTGGAACCACCGATACAGGTGCGATCGATCCTTTGGATGAAATTGCCAATATTGCCAAGGCGAACAAGATGTGGTTTCATGTTGATGCAGCCTATGGAGGCTTTTTTATACTGTGTGATTCGGTAAAACACAAATTCAAAGGCATTGAAAAGGCAGACTCATTAGTGGTCGATCCCCACAAAGGAATGTTTTTACCTTATGGAATTGGAATCGTTTTGGTCAAAGACCGTTCTGCAATGATGCATTCCAATAATTACACAGCCAATTACATGCAAGATACTTTCACAAATGAGCGCATAATCAATCCAGCAGATGTTTCGCCAGAATTGACCAAACACTTTAGAGGACTGAGAATGTGGTTGCCACTTAAACTTCATGGTATTCAACCATTTATAAGTTGTTTGGAGGCAAAATTATTACAAACTAAATATTTTCTTTCCTTGCTAAAATCTCATGGATTTCAAACAGGTATTGAACCAGATTTATCGGTCAGTTACTTTTGGCATGAAGCCACAAACATTGAAAATGACCTGTTCAACAAACAATTGATGGCGTTTATTCATCAAGATGGTCGGGTGTTTCTAAGTTCAAGTATAATTAACAATAAATATGTAATTAGAATTGCCATTTTATCGTTTAGAACTAAACTTAACACGATAGAATTAGGGATGGAAATGATTTTGAAAGCAAGGACAAAAACCTTGGATTTCTTTAAAAGATCACAAAATATTTAAATTTGTATTTTTTTGTTTAACAATACCTTCCATGGACTCTACAATAATTTGATGCGATTTTTTTATATACGTCGTAAGCCCGATCTGAAAGTCTATATTTTGGGGACTTTATATTGATTTTATATTTGTAAAAGCTCTAATCTTTTCCTAATTTCTGAAATAAAACAGAGGAGAATGCCATTTTCTGAAAAATAATAATTAATTTAAGTACGTACTTTACCAAATTGCGCCAAATTAAACTTATATGAAAGCATTAATTAAAAAGAAGTTTATTAACTCTTTTGAATTTTTGTACAAGTTAAAATTGTTTGAAACAAAGAAAGAATTTGCGGATATTATGGAAATTAGCCCTCAATTTTTGAGTCAGCTATTAAATGATTCCACACCAGTTCCCTTGGATTTTCTTTCTCGTTTCATACTAAAATTCCCTGTTAATCCATCCTACTTTTTTAAAGAGGGTGAACCAATAATATTGGAAGGCACGGAAATTTTAGCTTCCAAAAATTCTGAAGACAAAAAGCATCTGGAAGTTGTCGGCCAGCCAGTTTCCAATCAAGTGAACACTTCGAAAACAATTTCAGTTGGTCATGCCAGTACCATTACTGCCAAAGATCTGAGCGATTTTGAAGTGTCTGAAGAGGCTCCTTCACAAGTTCTAGAAAAAATCACGAAAGCGCACATGCAATATCTTGATTTGATGGAAAAATTGCTTTTAAAGAAAAAAGAAGCATAGCTTTTTAGCTCTTTATTTTAGAAAGTAGTATGACACCTTTCAATTCTGATTCTATCTGAATTAATTGTGTTATACTACTTTAATTTTATAATTTTAGGAACAATACAATTTCACTTTCAGTTTTGTATAAATTCCTAACCAATGAAAAGTCTTTTTCTTTCCGTTCTTTTATTCCTTTTTCACTTATCATTATTTAGTCAAGCACCGGTAAAACCAAGTTCTTCTGATATTCAATTGGCATTGAACAAACTCAATGTACTTGGAAGCGCTTTAATGATTGCTGCACATCCGGATGATGAAAATTCTGGCCTAATCGCCTATCTTGCCAATGAAGAATTGGTTGACATTGGATACTTATCCTTGACAAGAGGCGATGGTGGACAAAACTTGATTGGTACAGAAATAAGAGAAGAACTTGGTGTTATAAGAACTCAGGAATTATTGAAAGCTAGAGAGATCGATGGAGGCAAACAATTCTTTTCAAGAGCCAATGACTTTGGCTTTTCCAAAAACCCAGAAGAAACACTCGAAATTTGGGACCGGGAAGAAGTCCTTTCTGACATGGTCTGGGTCATCAGAAAGTTCCAACCCGATGTATTGATTACCAGGTTCTCAAGCGAGCCTATGAAAACCCATGGGCATCATACTGCCTCGGCTATTCTTGCAGAGGAAGCTTTTGAGGCTGCTGCTGACCCAACTAGATTTCCAGAACAACTAAAACATTTGGCCATCTGGCAAGCCAAAACTTTGCTTTTTAATACAAGTCCAAGATTTTATGAGACTGATGAAGAATTTCAAGCAAAGAAAATCGCAGAAAAGTCAATCAAAGTTGATATCGGTGTTTTTAATCCATTGCTGGGTTTGTCTTACACTGAAATGGCGGCCATGAGTCGAAGTCAACACAAGTGCCAGGCCATGGGGCGAATCGGTAAAAGAGGAGAAAAGATTGAATATCTTCTTCCTATAAAAGGACGCAAGTCAACTGGAAGCGTTTTTGAAGAGCTAAACATTTCCTGGTCAAGAATTGAAGGCGGAACCACAATTGGAAATCTACTGGAAGAAGCTGCAATTAATTTTAATCCTTTGGATCCTTCTAAAACGGTTCCAAGCTTATTAGCAGCCAGAAAAAAGCTATTGAAATTAAAAGATGGCCGATGGAAAGCAACAAAGCTCGAAGAGTTGGATTACCTAATCTACCATTGCAGTGGCTTGTATCTAGAAGCACTTTCAGATGAATACTACAAAGTACCTGGAGATGACCTTGAAATAAACATAGAAGCTTTGAACCGATCAAAGCTCGACATATCAATAGAAAAAATTGATTGCTCATTTAATGAAATTGAAAATAAATCTACAGAAAAATTAAGCTCAAATAGAAAAGTAAATTTAAATTTCAAAACAAAGATTCCATCAACAACCAAGCATTCTCACCCTTACTGGTTAGAGCAAGAAGGCAGCCTTGGGATGTTTGTAGTTGAAGACCAACAATTGATTGGAGCATCAGAAAACCCCTACCCGCTTCATTGTAATTTTGATCTTCTAATAAATGGAGAAAGCATAACTTTTAAAATGCCTGTTGTTTACAAATGGCAAAATGATGCTACTGGTGAAATGTATCGTCCAGTTAGTATTGGCCCTCCACTTACAGCAAATATTTCAGAAAAAGTTTATGTCTTTGGAAATGAAGAAAGCCAAGAGATTGAAATAAAAGTCAAATCATTTCAGGACAATTTAAAAGCCGTATTAAAACTTGAGTTACCTAATAACAAATGGAAAGTTGAACCAGAAAACATCACTTTGGATTTTAAAAACAAGGAGGAAGAAACAACGGTAAACTTTATATTGCTTCCTCCAAAGGATGCTGATACTGGCAATTTGGGATTGCAAATCGATCTTAGCAAAGGCACGGAAAATCAAAGCTTAAAAAAGGCACTCACAAGCATTGAATACGATCACATTCCTTACCAAACCATCTTCCCAGATGCGCAAGCAAGGTTGAGCAGAGTAGTCATTGAAAAACGAGGAGAGAAAGTAGCATATATAAATGGGGCAGGTGATTTAATTCCTGAAGCTCTAAGACAAATTGGCTATCAAGTTGATGTATTGGTAGAAGATGACATACGATTAGAAAAGCTTAAAACCTACGATGCCCTTGTTTTAGGAATCAGACTTTTCAATAAAAACGATAGAATAAAATTCATGACTCCCGTAATCTGGGAATACATCAAAGAAGGAGGAACAGTTGTTTCCCAATACAATACAAATTACAGTCTCCAAACTGAAGAAGTGGCTCCATACCCACTTCAACTTTCCTTTGATCGTGTTACCAATGAAAATGCTGAGGTAAGATTTCTTGCGCCTGATCATCCAGTTTTAAATGTGCCCAACAAAATTGTAAAATCTGACTTTGATGGGTGGGTTCAAGAACGCGGCTTGTATTTTTCAGACAAATGGGATTCAAATTTCACTCCAATCTTATCTGCAAACGATGCAAATGAAGCCCCTAAAAATGGAGGACTTTTGGTTGCAAAATATGGCGAAGGCTATTTTGTTTATACCGGTTACTCTTTTTTCAGAGAATTACCAGCTGGAGTAAGTGGAGCTTATAGGCTGTTTGCTAATTTGGTATCATTGGGAAATGATTAACAAAACCATTAACTTATCTCAGACAAAATTAGATTCAAACGATCTTTCATTTCAGACAGAGAAGCAAATCGTTTGTCTACTTTAATATTGGTACATTTCTTCAAAAAGTCAAGCAACTCGGGAAAGGAATCATTCGTTTCGGTCTGAATAGCAGAAGCACCGTCTTTAGCAATTTGACGAAGTTTATCCATATAAGAACTTTCCTTTACCTCATAGCTAGTAGACACTTTGCCATAAAAATTGAAATAAAACATAGAACCCAATGAAAATATTTCTTGTGGCAATTGATACCCTACAAATGGAGCTCCTTCTGCCAATTGAGAAGCCAATTCTGGAGCCAAAAAATGGACCAAAGCACCTTTGTATTTCATTGGGCTATCAATAAAACTGCTAACGCCAAAATCCAAAACGTTTATTTTTCCTTCTTTATCAACTATAAAATGATCAGGTTGAATATCCCTGTGAAAAATATTATTCTTATGCAGAAACTCAACTGCGAAAATTATTTTTAAATACGTTTTTATTACCAAAACCTTATAATCACTTTCTTTGGATTTTTCATTTAAGTATTTATGCAATGATTTCCCATCAATCCATTTGACAAGTAACCAAACAAATTTCTCATTGCTTCCTCCACACATAAAATAGTCTTTGAAAACTTCAGAAGTTTCCAAAATCGTTATCTCGTCAAAAACTGATTGGATTCTGGCTTGATTATTTTCATTTATTTCAGAGGTCCGAGCAAATTTTAATGCATATCTACTTTGACCAGTAATTTTCACTAATATAATATCCCTCGTTTCTCTAAAGTTGGTTTTCTCTACACCAAGTGAAACACCTAATTGATCTTCGACAAGTTGTATTACAGCTTTTATTTCATTATTCATTTATGATATTCGTCTTTAGGTAACAATTGTAACCAGAAAATAAATTGACTTCCTTTAATTTCGGTTTTATAAATGCTTATTTTAGTATCTAACAGCTTGGTTTTAAAAAATCAGAATTAAGATAAGGAGTATTATTCTGAAATTTCTGCCTGATATAAATATATGAAAAACTTTTTCCCTTTTATTAATTGGATAACGAAGTACAATAAATCAGATTTTAGTGGTGATTTGTTCGCAGGTCTCACTGTTGGCGTAATGCTGATTCCACAGGGAATGGCTTATGCAATGTTGGCAGGTATGCCACCAATTTACGGATTGTATGCCTCCACTCTTCCTTTAATTATTTATGCTTTATTAGGGACCTCAAGGCAATTGGCTGTTGGGCCAGTGGCTTTAGTCGCTATATTGATTTCATCTGGTCTAGGACAAATGGCAGAAATTGGATCACCTGAATTTATTTCACTCGCCTTTTCATTGGCATTTGTCGTTGGTATTATCCAATTTTTGATGGGCTTACTTAGAACTGGGTGGCTTGTTAATTTTTTATCTCACCCAGTTATATCGGGTTTCACCTTCGCAGCTGCAATAATTATTGCCATAAGTCAGCTAAAACATCTTTTGGGAATCAAAATAGCCAGAGGTAATATTTATGAAACTTTAAGCCAATTATTGAGCAAGCTGAATGAAATAAATTTCCCCACCTTGATCTTGGGACTTAGTTCAATTGGTATTTTGTTAATTGTAAAAAAAATAAAAAAAAGAATCCCAGGGCCTTTGATTGTTGTGCTATTTGGAATTTTTTCAGTATTGATTTTTGGTTTGGACGAAAAAGGAGTTGCAATTGTAAAAAGTATTCCTGAAGGCTTACCAAGCTTTTCAATACCAAAGATGGATTTTGAAACAATAAAGGCTATTTTACCAATGGCATTGATAATTTCATTTGTTGGGTTTATGGAAAGTATTGCAGTTGCCAAAGCCATACAATCTAAACATAAAAACTATGAGATTAGTCCGAATCAAGAACTTATAGCACTTGGATTAGCGAATTTAATTCCATCTTTTTTCCAATCTTTTCCAACTACAGGAGGATTCTCAAGATCTGCTGTTAATGATCAATCTGGTGCAAAGACAGGAATGGCTAGTATAATTAGTGCTGGACTTATCATTTTGACTTTACTTTTTTTAACACCTTATTTTTACCATTTGCCTAGTGCAGTGCTAGCTGCAATTATAATGGTGGCTATTTTTGGATTAATGGATCTGCCTGAAGCTAAATTTCTGTGGAAAACTGATAAAGTGGACTTTGCTATGTTTATTATTACTTTACTAGGAACGCTAATCCTTGGAGTTGAAAGAGGAATTTTTGTTGGGGTTTTCTTATCATTGGCCATGATGATATATAAAGTTTCTTATCCCCACATTGCCCAATTGGGAAGAATTCCAGGAACCAATTACTTCAGAAATGTCAAACGATTTGAAGGCTTAGAAGAGAATCCTAACTATTTGATTATGAGAATTGATGCACCCTTGTTTTTTGCAAATCTCAATTACATACGAGAGAAAATAGACCTATTAGCAAATTCACAGCCGGGCATAAAAGCCATCATTATCTCAAGTCAACCAATTCATTCGATTGATTCAAGCGCTATTCATGTGCTTCATGATCTAACCAATAGATACAAGGAACAGGACATCGACTTTTATTTTACGGGACTAATTGGTCCTGCTAGAGACAAACTAAAATTGGCTAATATTTATGCAGATTTTGGTCAGGAACATTTTTTTCTTGAAATCACTGATGCTATAAATTACATTGAAAATGGAGTAATTATTGAGGGAAATAACAGCTATATTTTCCAAACTAACTAATTTTTTTCACATTAAATTAATTAAAAAAAAAATCCTTTTTATTTAAAAATAAAAAGGATTTTTTTTATCAATGTCAAAATACCACATTTTATACAGCATTGATTTTCTTTTGTTTATATTGTTTTTCGTGGCCATTCCAAAATATGTAATTTTTTCTACTTTATAGACAATAAAAAAATCGATCGAAATTTGAAAATCAAATGAAACACTATATTTTAATTGCCGTTTAACTCATCAGAACGAGGTTATAAATAAGCTGTCTCGTCCATCCTCCCTAATTATTTTCCCCTTTTTGATTTCCCCTTTTTGTTATTACCAATTTTGACTCTCTATATCTATACCTTGTATTAGTTCTCTCCAAACTATATTACCCAACTGATTTAGATACTCGCTTGCGCGTTTATTTCTTAAGTGTTCAGGCTTAATCCAAACCCTTCAATGGCAATTTCTGTAAAATCAGAGATTGCCAAATAGAACCGTATTGTCAAAATTTTAAATACTAAAATATTTTTTTATCAAAAAAACAGCTATGAAGTTATTTTTCCAATCTTTATTGTTGAGGTCAATAATAATTATCTTGGGCTTTACTTTGGGAAGCAGTTATACTGCCCAAAGTCAATGCCCGAGCATTTTTATTGATGACCTTTACGGGGTTCCTGGTTTTCCAGAAATCGACGATCTAAGCGTTTGTGGTGTCCCAGACACCATCGCCTATTATTTCCTGAACACAACTGGTCAGGAATTGCTCAATTCTCAATTCACTCTTAACATCCCAACTGGCTTAAATTATGCCGGCATCCTAGATTACCTGGATCCCGGTTATCCTGTTTTAGAGGGAGATATCAGTGATTTGCAGAACCCATCTTTCATCATACCAGCTTTTGGTGCTGACAGTGTACAGATTGTATACATTGGTGTTATCGCAAATTGTGAAATATACGATTTGCCAACAACCACCATGTTCGAATTTGATGCTGATTACCAATTCTTATATGTTGATTCGATGAACAACAATGCCATTATTCCTTGTTCAGCAATTGTGAACGGAAGTCGGGATTATGGTCCATTTATTCAACGACCAACATTAACAATCAATGATATTAGTGTCCCCAATGTTGTTATAAACAACAATACGCAGCGGTGCACAGTCCTTGAAATCAAACAAACTGGTATTGGCGCAACATTAACCAACTTCACTTTTGAAATTGTTGGTTTTGACGACACTAATTTTGCCCTTAGCAGACTTAGAGTCGTTGGTGGTTCCGACATCCCATGGACTTTTAATCCGGTAACTCAAACGATTACCGCTGAAATGGATCCAAGCCTTATTCCAAATGGTTTTCTTGGTGAAGACGACATCGTTGACATCCAGGTTTGTTATCAAGACAAACTGGATTGCATGACTTCCCAACAACCAATTGTGCTTTCCTATGAAGCATTTTTTGGTTGCGGAGGTGCAGAAGAACCATGCACGGATGCTTCGATCGTTGAAGGATCTTTGCAATATAGACCAAACTTTAGTGCAAATGCAGATGTAACGGTTACTCAAACTCAATCTCCTGCTATTTGTGGAGCCAATGCAATTTTCGAAGTTTCAGTAACCAGTACTCAAACTGATCCTTTGTTGGGTCTTTGGGAAGAATTAGAGGTTGGATTTCAAATCTGCGAAGCAGATGCATTTGAAACAGTTGCTGTATACATTAATGATGTAGCTATTGACCAATCTGCTTACTATTATGACAATTTTGATTTCGTTGTAAGTACACTAGGCTTTACAGCTGATCCTGACGCCGATGGAGAAGGTTTAGAAGATATAGATGGAGACGGAGTCTTTGATGATCTTCCAGGTGGAAACACTTTTAACTTAAGAATTGAAGCAGCTATCAAATGCCAAGATCCTCAGCAAATTGCTGGTTGTGCTTCTTTAGATTGTGAATTTAGGCAAGCAACAATCAGTGGAAAAAGACACTGTGGACAAGCTTTCCAAATTTTACCACAAATTAGTCCTGCACCATCTTTCTATTATGGAGCAGACACCATTACGATTGATGAAACAGATATTAGTGCCAGCATGAATGGATCTATTTTTGGATTCGATTTTTTAACAGGAACAGCGGATGCTACTGCAGCTTCAGGAGCAACAACAAATTCTGTTGAAATAGAATTTTGTTATGACTTTGGTTCTGAAGGTGTTGGAGAATGTAGTGGTGGTGAAAGATATTTCGAAGTAAATGTTGCAGGCGCACCATTTATTACGCAAGATATCGCCCTTGCCTCAGCAACCGTAAACGGTGCTGCGAGTACAAATTTAAATACATTTTACGATACACCAGATAGCAGTTCAATCGTAATGCAAGTATTGGAGCCAGGAAATGGGGTTTCAGATTGTTATACTGTGACACTTGAATTAGATTCATGTATTTGCTATCCTAGAAATTTCATTACAGCAAATATGAGAATCATTGAAAAGTGCAGCGATTGTAACGGTCCGGATGGCGAGCCATGCACCATCGTTAGAGCTTGTAAAGAAACTTTTCTTGCAACAAGAAGAAGTTGCGATTGCATTCCTTGTATAGCTGATGATGAAATTGTTGAGATATACAGAACAGAATATGGTTTTGCAGACAGAGATATGCTATTACCTTTAGATGAAACTTCTCCTGAAACATTTGGTCAAACGACAAGGTTTTTGCCTTGCGATACAGCCTATATTCATATGGAGTTTGAAATAAAAGATGCATTGGCTATGTCAGCAGTCCACGAGCTAAGGTTTTACTTAAGAGCTTATGCCAGTTCTGGAACCAACTTTAACCCAGCTTTAGAGATTACGCCTGATTTAACGCACTTGCAAGTTGAAGAGTTTAGTTTTGAAAAAGGAACCAACCTTGGAGTAAGAACTGATATTGATTTGTCGGGAATGGATTGTATTTCTGGGCAAGGAGCCACATATAGAAATATCAACGATGGTTATTTGGATGGCTTTGGATTTCTCCAGACAAATATAATTGCTTCTACAGGATTGTCTGTTTACAATAGTGGAAGAGATGTTTTAGACAACATGTATTCTTTTCTTTACATCCACGACAGAGACAAAAAAGCCGCAAATGGTGGTTCTGCATCTTTATCAGGTGATTGCTTGACTTATCTTTTTGAGGACATCATGGGT
>CALBCY010000089.1 GCA_937927195.1 uncultured Chitinophagales bacterium | reverse complement strand
ACCCTTAATTCTCTCCCTCCTTTTTTTTAGCCATTACCAAATTATAAAATAATACACCATGTCTACTTTAAACAACTTTTCTAACTTCTCTATCAACCAAGATCAAAAAACTTTAATCACTGGAGGTGAAAGACCGTGGGTACTTAGAAACTTAAGCGCTACGCCTTCTTCTGAAGAAATTAGCAAACTGATGTCTTCTGGGCAAAACTCAAATAATGCTTCCAGAACAGCAGATTTTTCAGAACAAGAAATATGTGAAGAGCTAGACTGTCAAATGGAGCTAGATTTAGGAATGTAATTTTACCCTTATTAAAAAAAAGATATAAAAAAGATTGGAAGTTTAGTTTAGAGAAAGTTGAATAGTTTCTCTAAAGTAGACCTAAGCCCAACGAACGAAGTTCGTTGGGCTTTCCTTTTTTAACAACTTTGTGTATTTCTAAAACAACAACACAGGCAGGTGCTTAAATAGTAAGCCAATTCAGAACAAGAGAACTGTGCAAAAAAAAAGGCGGGTCAAATTGACCCGCCTTTGAAATTTTATTTTATTAAAATCTACATCATTTCATAGATCCCAGCAATTCCTTGACCACCACCAACACAAGCAGTAACCATTCCATATCTCTGCTTTCTAGATTTCATTTCTTCGAAAAGTTGAGTAGATAATTTAGCACCAGTACATCCAAGTGGGTGACCCAATGCAATTGCTCCTCCATTTACATTCACAATATCAGGATTCAATCCTGCCTCTTTGATTACAGCCAATCCCTGAACAGCAAAGGCTTCATTCAATTCAATCTGTTCAATATCATTCAAGGTTAGACCACCTTGCTTCAAAGCCTTTGGAATCGCTGCACAAGGACCAATTCCCATGTACAATGGATCTACTCCCGCAACTGAACAAGAAGCCATTCTTGCAATTGGCTCTAGGCCTAGGTTTTTAACCATTTCATAACTCATCACCATTACAAATGCCGCACCATCAGAAGTTTGAGAGGAGTTTCCGGCTGTAACAATGCCATCCTTGGCAAATACTGGTCTCAATCTAGCCAATCCTTCAACTGTGGTACTTCTTCTCACACCTTCGTCCATAGCAACAGTATGTGAACTTTCTACTCGTTTGTCATCAACTACAGATACTTCATTAACTGTAACAGGAATTATTTGATTGTCAAATTTCCCCGCATCAATTGCAGCAGCAGCTTTAACATGAGAATTATAAGAAAATTCATCTGCTTGCTCTCTGGTCACATTGTACTTGCGAGCAACAGCCTCTGCTGTTGATCCCATACCAACCACATTGTTGGGCATGTTCAAAGCAACCTCATAAGAGGGTGCCAATTTATAACCAGTCATTGGAATCGCCGTCATTGACTCTGTCCCTCCGGCAATGTAGCAATGCCCCATACCTGCACGTATCTTTGCTACAGCTATTGAAATTGTTTCCAAGCCAGACGCACAGTATCTATTAACTGTCATTCCAGGAACTGATTCTCCTAAGGCTCTGATCGAAACCATTCTTCCGATTTGCAAACCTTGCTCACCCTCTGGGTTTGCACAACCTACAATCAAATCGTCCACCAATGCTGGATCGAAGTTCGGCATTTCAGCCAACATTCCTTTAATTACATCTACCGCCAAATCGTCTGAACGATAATTTCTAAATCCACCTCTTTTAGATTTCGCTGTGGCTGATCTTTTTGCTTTTACTATATATGCTTCCATATGTTTGTATATTTTTTAATTTTAAATTTTTGGAGTTTAGATTCTAGATCTTAGATATTACATTTTAGATTTTTACCAAAAAACAAGCAAGATTTTGGGATCAATCCCAAATTTTCCACTCTCTGAAATTATTCAAAACATCTATCTAATCTCTAAGGTCTATCATCTAATATCTAGTTACGCAATGGCTTATTAGTCATCAACATATGCTGGATTCTAGCGAGGGTTTTCTCTTCACCACAAAGGCTTAAGAAAGCTTCTCTCTCAACATCCAATAAATATTGCTCACTGACTTTCTGCTCGGAAGTCAAATCTCCACCGCAAAGGACCTCGGCAACTTTTCTGGCAATCTTGGCATCATGCTCACTCGCATATTTACCTAAATACAATTCATTGACAGCAGTGTACAAGGAAGCCATACCAGCTCTACCCAAAACATGAACTTGCTTTTTAACTGGCTGAGTATAATTCTCTGCTAGCTCCAAAACTTTTGCTTTTGCAGTTCCAATGTTTCTCAAAGTATTCACAACAACTGAATCTCTATTGTGTAATAAGAAATCATGGTTGAAAGCCTCATGAGCAGAGGTAGAAACAGATGCTAAAGCGATGGTTTTGAATTTCTCTAAAAGTGTTGGAATCTTAACATCTCCTTCAAAGAATTTATCGGAAGCACGAAGAGCGAACTCTTTTGTTCCTCCTCCACCAGGAAGTAAACCAACTCCAACTTCTACTAAACCAATGTAGGATTCTGTTGCAGCAACAACTGCATCCGAATGCATTGCCAATTCACAACCTCCACCAAATACGTAACCCTGTGTAGCTGTTACAACTGGAATAGCTGAATAACGCATTCTCATACCAACACCTTGGAAGGCTTTAACCATTTCACTCAATTGATCAAATTGCTTTTGCTGAGCAGTCATTCCGATCAACATCAAGTTTGCTCCAACTGAGAAATGTTTGGCATTGTTCCCAATAACCACACCTTTCCAGCCTTCATTCTCAGCCATTTCGATGGCCTTAACAATCCCTTCGCCAATTCCTGTACCGATTGCATTCATTTTACTCGTAAACTCAACACACAAAACACCGTCACCAATGTCATGTATAATGGACTCACTGTTTTTAAAGACAGGTGCCTTTTCTCTGAATTTATCTAAAATAAGGAAAGCTTCAGTTCCTGGAATGACTTTGTAAGACTTGCTTTCAATGTCATAGTATTTCTGTTGACCATTCTCAATCTTATAGAATTTATCATGGCCCGCTTCCTGCATGTCTTTGACCCACTGAGCAACCTTGTCTCCATTGGCTTCAGCCAATTTGATACCTTCCTCAAGGCCAAGCATATCCCAGCTTTCAAATACACCATAATCCCAAGCATATCCAGCTTTCATTGCATCATCAACTGAATACAAGTGATCTGCAATTTCAGGAATACGGTTCGACGTATAGGCAAACAATCCACCAAAGTATTTTCTTAAATACTCACCACCCTTGTCTTCAGCAGCTATTAGAGCTGGCAATCTTTTAGACATCTGCTCGATTTGCTTTGCCGTTTTCAAGCTGGCCAAATCTGGTTTGGCTTTGGCGCGGTATTCGCAAGTGTTCAAATCCAATGAAAGGATGACAGACTTTCCTCTTGCATCTTTTTCTTTGGTTTTCTTATAAAATCCTTGACCAGATTTATTTCCGTAAAATTTATTGTCCAATAGGAATTGCATGAACTTAGGAGCTTCCTTGTCCTTATTCGCTATAACATACTCATCATCAGGACAGTTGGCAAAAACGCCTTTCATTACCTTGTCTCCTGTATCCAATCCTACCAAATCTTGTAACCTGAAAGTTCCAGTACTTGGTCTGTCAATGGCAACTCCAGTCAAACGATCTACTGTTTCGATGTTCAATTCTAGTTCATGAGCCAAACGCATCATTTCAACCATAGAATAAACACCAATTCTATTACCAATAAATGCAGGTGTATCTTTTGCCAAAACAGTTTGCTTTCCTACAAATCTTTCACCGTAATCCATAAAGAAGTCGATCACAGCAGGATCTGTATCTGGACCAGGAATTACTTCAAACAATTTTAGATAACGCGGAGGATTGAAGAAGTGTGTTCCACAGAAATTTTTCTTGAAATCATCACTGCGACCTTCAGCCAACATATTGATAGGTATACCAGAAGTATTGGAAGTAACCAATGATCCAGGTCTTCTCAATTTGTCAACCTTCTCAAAAACTTGTTGTTTAATGTCCAATCTTTCAATAACGACTTCAATAATCCAGTCGCAATCGCTGATCATATCGAAATTATCGTCAAAATTCCCTGTTGTAATTCTAGAAACAAAGGCTTTGTCATACAATGCTGCCGGTCTAGACTTGGTTGCTGCTTTTAAAGCACCATCAACGATTCTGTTTCTTGCGGCTTTGTTGCCTTTTTCCTCTTCTTTAAGATCAAAAGGAACGATGTCCAAAAGGACTACCTCTAAGCCAATATTGGCAAAGTGGCATGCAATTCCAGAACCCATTACTCCAGAGCCTAAAACTGCTACTTTTCTAATTTTGTTATTCATTATTTTTATCCATATTAAGGTGAAAGGATGTGATATTCAGTCCTTTGAAAATCAAAAAACGAATATTCGCTGCAAATGTAATGAATTAAGACAATTCTACCCAATAATGTATAATTGTTATAATATAATTAATGGTTCAATGTCGCATAGGAAGACAAAGATTATATCCCATCAAGCAGTATAAGGTGAGAATTTTGCCGAAAAATAGTAATTTCCAGTATTTTCTGGAGCTCCTTGTAGGTTGTCTACATTTTGAAATTGAATATTTTTTACCTAAGGATCGTCTATTTCAGTGAAAAGCTAAAGCAAAACTTAGAAGCTGTTTAAAATTCAATTTCCCCAATTCCGATTTTGGCATTGTTTTCAAACCATAAATCAAAGTCTGTGATTTGAACTGTACCATCTAAATTGGCGTCCATTGGTGCATAAGTATTAAGAATTGCAGGATTAGACTTCCATTGATCGTAGTCTGTTGTTTGAATAACGCCATCAGCATTAAAATCTCCTCCATAAAGCAAAGCAAAACCATCACCGGATAATTTCAGTTGATTGCCTCCAAAGCCTTGCACTATATCTGTGGTAAAATCGTATGACATCTCAGCGCTTGAAATAATAGAATTAGCTGTTAGTATGTCCAAATGGTTTCGGTGACGGATGCAAAAATAATAGGGTTCGCCAAAATTGAGTGAATCAAAAGCTACAGGATTCCCATCGACTCCTTGAACAGTTCCATCTGTAAGCAAAATTCCAACTTTGGTTTCAACAGTGAAGGTGGTTCTATTACCAATTAAATTTGGCGTACCGCTGCGAGCTTCTATCAAAATCCAATCTACCATGTTCAATGGAATACTGCTAAGACTTTCTGTTCCACTATAATTATATGGACTCAAAGAATATGGATGATTCAATGGAATATGTGTAGTCAAGTCATTTCGCATTGTGCCGCTCCCAATATAAGCACCTTCTAAGAAAAGAATGGGCTGAAATTCATAACTTCCAGTAAAAAGTGGATCACAATTAGTGTTTCCATATATGTTTACATCAGCAATACTCGTCCAATTCGTAGTTGAACTGTTGCCGATTCCTATAAACTTTACATAACGACCAATTGTACCTCCCAGGTCGAAAATTTGCTCTGTATTTACGCTGACACCTGATGCTGCAGAAACTCCGTTATTGATCACTGTGGTAAATGGTCCTGAAGCATTGTCAGCAATAGCAATTGAAAAGGTAGTTGTCCTTTCGTCAGCCTTCCAAAAATGAATGCCAATTTCTGTTAGAACATATGAACTACCCATATCGAAAGTGATGGACACTTCTGGTTCTGTATCTGGATTTCCAGTCCAATAATTACTAAGGTCATTGTTGTAGGCATTAATTTCAGCAACTGTGCCATTGATTTGCATACCAAGACTGCTTGTGCTTAGAATAGGGATCTCAGAAGGTACGGAAGTATTGGATTGTATAACAGATAGTGCTGAAGACAAGTTATTCCCTCCAATAATTTCATCCAATAAAATGTTTCCAGACCTTATTGCTCCTGTTGTATTTGAAGTGGTAGTGGCCGTAATTGTAGCTGGACCTGAACCAGATGTTATATCTAAACTAAGCCATGACAAATTATTAGTAATTGTCCAATCAATATTTGATAAAACCTCGAAGCTTAAGCTTGAACCACAAACATCAAAGTTTAAATTAGAAGGAGAGGTACTTAATGTTGGAGCTTGAAGTGCTCCAAAACCAATTTTTACGCCTACATCGGTTGAGGTATATGGTACATGTGTACCATTTGCACCAAATTCTTCTCCGCCAGCGTCAAAACTTGCATCACGAATACCTTCCAGAACATCTAAACTAAGATAAGAATAACTACCAATACCGGCATCAATTGGGCTACTTCCACTTGTTAGTCTATGAAAACTTCCATCATCTGCCATTTCACCATTGGCAAGGTTCGTAAGGTTTCCCTCAGACACCGAGCTTCCGGAGGGAGCAGTAATAATTTGATAGGCATTGACACTTGTATTATACATTATATTATTGGCAACAATTAAATTTTCTGGCTCAAGATCCAAGTCACTGCTTACCTTTGTTCCGATTCTCAATCCATAATCACAGTTTACAAATGTATTGTTAATTATTTGAGCGTTTTTAACTTGGTAATAACCATTTATTGCTGTGTTGGGACGACCGTTCGTTACATTAATTCCACCAGTCGCACTAGAAGTTGAACCATTTGGTTTAGTAGAATTTACCCCTTCAATGTAATTGTTATAAACTTTATGTCCTTCTCCTATCACACGAACACCACCGCTGTATAAATTATTTTCAGCAAAAAAATAATTGCCATAAACAGAACAGTTATCTCCGTGCCGTAAGGTTAGCGTTCCTGAATAATCTCGAAAGGTATTATTGTAGTATTTGTTTTCACCTGATTTATTTGAAATCACTTCTATCTCTCCAATAAAATTATAGAAATAGTTTTCATAAACCTCTGTAAAAGAATTGTCAAGTGAGGTACTGCTGTTTCCTATTCTAATTGCATCTTGATCGTTGTCTTCGTTTACTTCATTGATTGGTGTTCTGTCTGCGAAATAGTTATGGTGTATTTGTAGATAGTCGGGTTCACTTGAATTTCTATTGTCATTGATGATGCTCCCAACTCCATACTTTCCTATAAAAGAATTATAGGCAATTTCATTGTATTGACCATCAGCAAGAATCCATTTATAGGTCAGTGATTTTTGAGATTCTGTACCATTGTATGAGTCTATTTTATTATTGATAACCTTACAGTAATCACAAAATTTCAACTCTATTACTGGCTCGATGTTTCCATTGTCCAATACCAGATTCGCAGGGTTTTGAAATACCAAGCCTGAAACAGTTAAATAAGAGCCCTCAAGGTATACTCTAGAGTTGCCGGTCATAAACACAGCTCCTGGATTTTGGGCCGAAATTGTAATTGGTGCTGATGAAGTACCATTTTTATTAACATCAATAAAGACATTATTCCATGTGCCATCTGAAAGTATAATTGTGGTTCCAGGTGAAGCAGCATTAATAGCATTATTTAACTCAGATGCATTATTCACTATTTGAGAATAACAAAAAGCGCACACAAACAATGCGGCAAGTGTACAAAATAATCTTTTGGTAAGCATAATCAATAATGGTTGAATTACAAGGCAATAGGCCTATACTTAAAGAGAGTAAGATACAAAATTTAAAGCATTTTCTCCTTTTGATCTCAAACGAATCAATACTTCTTAAGTAAAATTAAGCAAGCAATTCCTTTCATTATCAAAAATAGTTGAACGAGTAAATGCTATGGCCTCCAGGGTATTCAGACTATCAATAGCCATTATTAATCAGCCGGCCGCATTGATAGCAACCTAAAAGCACTTCACATGATCCAAACTTGCAATCTGTAACAGCTTGTCGAACATACTATAGTAGTAAATTCCATTCAACCATTAATGCCAATAATTATTTCTGAAACTCCTGATCGAATGGTTGTTTTCCATGAAATAAATACAATTCCAACAATCGAATAAATTCATCTCCAAGGTTACTATTCGTAAAAACAGCATATGCAACTTTTTGCTTGGGCATAATCCCAAACTTACAATCAAAATCAAGATTGTTGCCGCCATGTCCAAATAGTTTACCATCCGGAGTGTCCACAACGAAAAAACCATAAGCAATTCCTGTCCTCCATTCTGGACTGTACAAACGATCATCTTTGGGGACTTCCTGATAAATATTCTGTATTAATTGATAAGATTCTGGTGAAATATATTCCCCGTTCAATAAACCTTTCGCAAAATATATAAAATCTGAGGCATTGGTCATTAGACTAGAAGCTGGACTGTCCACATCTGTATGTTTGTCTTTGTATCTTGGATGCTTGTGGTAATGGCCCAAGCTAATCTTCTCTTCTAGTTTGTCGCTGTAACTAAAATGTGAATTTTGCATTCCAAAAGCGGGAGCAATTTCCTCTTCAAAAATTTGGCTAAGTTTTTTGCCTTTAATTTTTTCAACAACCCTCCCCAAATAATTCATGGCCTCACCAGAATACTTAAAATTGCTTCCAGGGTCAAATCCCAGGTTCGCCTTGTCATTAGAAATAAATCCTGTATAAGAACCAATCGGCCAATTGTCCAATCCTGTTTGATGGTTTAAAACATGACGCGCCGTTATCAATTTATAACGCTCATCGTGTTCAATATTGGGGAAAGACAAATATTGATAAAGCGGCTTGTCCAAATCAATTTTCCCCTCCTCTGCCATCTTTAAAACCATCAGTGCAAAAACAGATTTTGTGGTAGAGGCCCCTTCAAACAAATGTTCTTTAGTCAATGGCTCATTGGTCAAACTATTCGCAGTTCCAAATGTTTTATCATAAACAATCTCCCCCTCTTTAATGAGTGCCAAAGAAATTCCAGGAATGTCAAAATAAGCCTGATAGGTTTTAATAAAATTATCAATCTTGTAATCATTAAAAGTGGAGGATATCAAAAGTCCTTTTTCCTCAAAAAGGCCCAATGGATGTGGTTCGCAAATCAAATTCAAATTTGAAGCCAAGGTTTCTGAATTTGCCTTTATTTTTGTAACACATCTTTCCTGGTTGATTATTTTTCTAGAATGTTGATTAAAGTCTGCTGAGTTAATGTGTGAAGTGAAATTACTCCAAGGCAATACCTCATAGGCCCCTTCTGGCAATTCACATGAGAAGTTGCCGAGGGAATCAACAATTGTGCGACACCAAATATTGTGAAGGTCGATTGATTGCAATCTTATTTCATTTACTCCTTTAATTTTTTCATCCTTGATGTTTACTTTCCCTTTTATTTTACCAATAGAATTTGCATCTTTTGCCAATATCAAATCACCAATTCTATGTGCCCCCGCGCTTTTGGCCATTCCATTCTTCCATATTTTCCATATTTCACCATCCTCAATTTCATCAATATCTGAGATGACAAAATCTAGACCATAACTCGAATCGATAGAGAAAAAATTTCCCAAATTTATCTTCCATTCATAGATCAACTTTCCGTTCTGCTGTCCAGTTTGTACTTTTACATCCTCCCAAGTCAATTCAGGCGAGTATGGATTCCAGGATTTGGGTTTAGCAGGGAATTTTTCTTTTAAATTTCCTCCAGCTTGAAACAACAAAGAACTCCCACCATTTGGATTGTGGATTGGATCAAGGTACAAAAGCATATAATCCAGCAAATCTATATTGTTATCTGAATTGTTAGATACAATTTTAGAATCAATCACTTCCACACCAAGATAGATAGATTTTTCAGCTGAATTGTAAGCCACCATGAAAGTTGCTTCACAGTCTTTATCATCTTCTAATTCACCAAAACCTAAATTCCCAATTTCATAGGACTTGAGGCCTTTGGGCCAATCTGTCAAATTGCCATCAATGCTAATTCCAGAAACAGGAACAGCAATGGCAGGTTCATAATTTTGTGCATTTATTTCACATACAAGTAAAAAAAGAGAGACAATGATTGAAAATTGTTTTGATAATAATTTCATTAAATTAGTTTAATTTTAACAAGTGGACTTTCCTACTTTTTTGGGGATTTACAAACTTAACAATTGGGGAAGATTTATCTTCTGGATAACGGACTAGGAATCTCAAAAAAGTTTCCGAATTATCGAGTGGCTTCGTTGAAAAAGCTTTTATCAAAGATTCTTCATCAAAGCCTTCTTCTTTTTGAATGTAGTTTTCTATGGCATCAAACCTTAGGCAATTGGAGCTTTTATAATCCTCGTATTTATAGTCTTGATTGTAAATTGGAAAATTAGTATGATATAATAGACCTTTGTTGTTAGAGGTATAATGACTTACACTATTTTTTGAAACTTCAAATCCAACAATTTCATTATCAGATGCCAACAACAAATTTTGAGGGATGGCAAATGGGGTTGAATTTATATAGGCAATTGCACTTGCATGCTTGTTTTCGGTTAACAAATCACGAATGGCAAAAACGAGTGGCAGACCATCCTTGTTCATTTGAAGCATGGGCAATGAGTTGCAACTTAGGGCTAGGCTTTTCGATACTCCACTCAATCCGATCATGCCGGGCAATGAAAATATCAATGAATTTTTGTGTTTTAAAATCAAGGGCTTGTTTATGTGCAGAAAGGGAGGGAGGTCTTGATTGTAAATCAATGCATTGCCATTATCATTTGAAAACGCAAAATTGGAACAACGCTCAGTTGGTTGATTTTGGTAATTGTAAATTTCTTCCCCCAAATTAAAAGCGAGGATTAGTTTACGGTCAAATCCAGAACCATCTGCAATGCCATGTATTTCATCGAGCAATTCCGGACTGTACTTTTTTATGGCTCTAAGAAAACCTGTTTCTTCATAAACAATTTTGATCGCTTCTGAAAAAGTAATTTTCATTTCATCAATCAAATTCTTTTCCCAAGCCATCATTTGTTTGGCTATTTCTGTTTTTAATATCGAACCATGTTTAAAACCATTGTTGTAAGGATTGTCTGTTTGTTCAATAATCGTATAATCCTGACTTTTAGGAAGATTGGGCTTTTTGTCCGAACAAGCATTCATGACAAATATCAGCAACAAAACAACTGACATTTTAAGACTGAAATGATTACAGATATACATTTTTTTTGTCAAGGTCAAACTTCTATTTTAAAATAAAATTTAACAATACAGTTTTCACAATGTTGTCGATTTCCCGAAATCAATCAGTCATCCAATCAATTAATTAATAATACTGGATAAAGTTAAAACAATGTTTCGCGCTTAAATTGTATAATAGCGAAAATTTTCATTGGAGTTGGTAATGAAGCAATGTTCCTGGGAAAGTTTAGATGGCGAGAAGCCTATGAATTGTTGGCAATGTTTAATAAAATGGGCTTGATCGAAATAGCCAAAATTGTAGGCTAATTCCGTAAGAGATTGATTGTCCTTACAATGGTAGATTTGTTCACTGATTTTCCGAAAGCGAATGGTATTGGCGAACTTTTGAGGAGTCAAACCGATGGAACGGCCAAAACTAGTTTCCAAGGTTCTGGCTGAAACATTCAATTCCTTGAGCAAGTTATTTTTATTTTCTTTGAAATTCAAAAAGTTATTTTCAAGGTAATGAGCTGCAAATTTAAGCAGGTCGAATTTCTTTCTTTTTAAAGAAGTCGATTCTAAAGATTTACTGAGTAGTTCAAAAGTGTCTTGTGTGAAATGAGACCCAGATTGACTGGTCAATGAGTCGTTTAAAGCTTTATTGACTTGATCTAGCGGGATGGTTTGATTGAGAGATTGCTTAAAATCAAATCCCGAAATCATCGCTGCAGCCCAAGGCTCCAATTTTACAAATTGCATTTTGGTTTCGGGTAAAATTTCCATTTCGAATGGTTGATCGATGTGGCCTCCTACATAAATCCCCTCTCCCCAAGTTTGCTTTTCATCTCCGAATTTGGTCTTGTATCCATTGCCAGAAACGAAAACCAATTCCAAGCGCCCATCCCCTACCATCGACCCAGTACTCTTTTGAGTTGTGGAATCCTGATTTTGTAAGATCCATATTTTTTTGAACAATGGATTGTTGTGCATGGTTTGGATTTAACAAATGAGATGGATTAGGATTCATTTTATCCCAATTTTCTTTGAAACCTTTTGGTAAATTCAACTCATTTTATTCAAATAAATAGATTTTGGAATGGATTAAAAAAAAACGATTGTTATTGAAATATATTGCCAGAATACTTACATCACTATACAATTGGGCTTTAGCCGATGAAATGGAAGATACAATTTTTAGAGCAGATTATCCCATTGATCTCAATCAAAAGCTGATTTAAGATTGCTCCGATTTTAGTTTTAAGTTCTAAATCAAAAAATAGCTATCTCATGGGCCAAAGACACATCCTCGCTGTTTAGTTGGATCAAATAAAGTTGGATCAAATAAAGTCCTAGCATGCGCTTTCCAATGGAACGGGCTTCTGAGAATTCACGTTTGCTTCGCAGCAGGGATAAATTTAGCCTTTCACATAATCAACAATATAATCCCGTCCAATCGAAAACTCTTTCTCTATACCAGTCCTTTTATAGCCCATTTGTTTGCTCAATTCTCTTGACGGATGGTTCTCTGGGTGCGTTTCTGTTTCTATTTTTTCCAATTCAGGAAAATCCGCTAATATCTTTTTGAACATAGCTGCTTTTAACCACTTACCTATTCCACGCCCTCTGTATTCTTCTTTTACTCCTGTAATTGATTGATTCAACTCTTTTGGATCCTTGAGATTAACATTCAAACAAGTCAAAGCAATTATTTGATTGTCTTCATTAAAAATCAAATAACTGTAAATACCATAATTTCTCAACTTGAATCCTTCTTGAAGCGCCTTTGTACTTTCTGCTGTTACTTTCGTATCAAGTAATCCTGAAGTACCAGGCATATCTTCCAACATTTGAGTGTACAAAGCAGCATATTCTTCCAACAAATTATCTGGAATGCCATTGTAAAATGCGATCCCAAAATTCGGAAACTTAATGAGCGCTTCTTCCAACCAAGCATCAATTTTATCCATGTTGGCTTCCTGTATTGTCAACTCATAACACTCCTCATTAGAGGCAAATTTTGCGGAAAAGCGTTCCTTTACATAATCATTCATTCCATCTTTAGAATAGATTAGTAAAAAATTTGATTTTTCATCGTAATCAAGAAATTGCTTAAAAAACATTTCCAGTAAATTCTCCTCTAAATACTTATCGTTCATGTAATTTTCCAAATAAGTATAGCGTTTCTTTGAATCATCTTTGAAAACTACAGAAAAGACCAGAATGCCATTTTCTATTTCATTTTTCCAGACCTGATATATCTCGTCTCCACTCTCTGTGATATTGGTGACATTGAGCTTTCTTAACTCCTCTAAGGAATTAAAAGGCATCGGCTCATTATTCAAGGCATAACTCTTGGTCCTAAAATCGAAATATCGATTCCAATCTTCCTTGGTAAAATTTATATGATCTACTTTTTCAAGGCGATAGTGATTCTTCATCTTTTGATTGATTTGCATTTAATAGTTTTTTACAGATATTTCATTCTCACAAACACCACATTTTTATAGATTAGGATGAAATATTTCTACAATATACAAGCAATAAATGCAAATTAAAATTCCCTATGACTAAAATTTTCAGGTGGAATACAAGATGGAATACGAATGGTTCAATTGGCTTAAAGTCATTGGGCGTACTAGCATTTTCACAAATCAAAAAGTAGTTTTATTTTGGTCTTATGACCAAAGGAAAGCCATGAATAGTCTAGTACTCGAATGGATTACTTTATAAATGCTCCAACTTGTACTGTCCATTAAATGTGCCTGAAAGAATTGGTAAATAGCTGTTTTTTCTTTAGAAGTATTTTCTATCCATTGTTTGTATTTGGATTTTAGGATTGATTTAGTTCAGGCTTTTATTGTCAATCCTAATTCCAACTATTTTATTCCACTTGCTATGTTTACTTCCCTTCCCGTAATCGAATCAATCCCTCTTGTGTAACTGATGCGACCAACTTACCCTGTTTATCAAAGATATTCGAACGAGCAAAGCCTCTTGCGCCAGATGCATTCGGACTGTCTATGGCCATAAGGAGCCAATCGTCCGCTTTAATATCATGATGAAACCACATCGCATGATCCAAACTTGCAATCTGTAGCCTCTGGTCAAACATACTCAAGTCGTGAGGCAATAAGGCTGAAATAAGTAAATTGAAATCCGAGGCATAGGCCAATATTTCACGATGCAAATGTTGATTGGTTTCACTGTTGTCCAATTCGCCAGTGTACTTAAACCACACATGTCGGAATGGGGAGCGCTTTCCTGGGGTAAACGGATCGATCAACTCAACCGGACGGAAGTCGATTGGCCTTTCGGGAGAAACCAACCAAAACAAGTCTCCTGCATTTTCTCCGAAATACTTTTTTGCCAATTCTGCATATGACTGCAAGGATTCAGGTGGAGGAATATTGGGCATTTCAAGCTGGTGCTCCAAGCCCTCTTCTCTAATTTGAAAAGAAGCCGCCAAAACAAAAATTGCTCTATTTTTTTGAATCGCAGTAACTCTTCTAGTAGTGAAACTTCGACCATCCCGAATGGTCTCAACTTTGTATTCGATCGGAATATTTACATCTCCTCTTAAAATAAAATAAGCATGTAATGAATGAACAAATCGATCGGGCGTAACTGTTCGCCTAGCCGCATTTAGAGCTTGCGCTAATACTTGTCCACCAAATACAGAGGGGCTTCCAATGTCCTTGCTTTGTCCCTGAAACATGCATTCTTCTGTCTGTTTCAAATTGAGAATTCGCAATAATTCCTCTTGCATGTGGTAGGAGCTTTTAGATGTTAAAAATTAGATCGTTGCACTTGGGGTAAAAGTATAAAGTAACAAGACAGCTTATTGTTTTGTGAACATGGGCTAATCAGGTCTTTAGAAGAACTCTTAGCTTTTTCTTTTGGTCTTATAAGCAAAAGTTGTTTGGCTTTCAAGCCGCACACCATATGTCAAGACCATCTGCAGTCTTTGTACTTTATACTTTATACTTAGTGCTTTTTAGTACTCTACTTTATCAGTATTCTCAGTCCATTTGTTGAATGCCGCCATCGCCTCATCTCTCATCATTTGCTCGAATGGCATTTTACGATCGGCATAATCCAATTCCAATTCTTTGTAAATAAAATCATCATCAAAGCCTATATCTGCAGCATCTGCTTTTGTATTCCCGTAATACACTTTTGATGGTCTTGCCCAATAAATTGCTCCAAGGCACATAGGACATGGTTCGCAACTTGTGTAGATTTCACAACCATCTAACTGGAAAGAATCCAGATTTTTACAAGCATCACGGATGGCCATTACTTCTGCATGAGCAGTTGGATCATTGATGGTTGTAACTTGGTTATAGCCTCTTCCAACTATTTTACCATCTTTCACAACAACAGCTCCAAATGGTCCTCCTGTTCCGTTCACCACATTGTCTACGGATAATTTTATTGCTTCTTTCATGAAGCTTTTCTGTAAGTCAGTCATATTTTTAGATATTTAGAAGTTTAGATTTTTAGATTTTTGGGCACATAGCCTTTAGCTTTTTGGCTTTTAGCCTTTAGCAATTTGCTAAGGACCAAAAGATAAGGGCAAAGAGCTCAAATTTGGCACAAAAATAAGATTATTGTTAGACAAAATCTCATAGCATTGGAGTTTTTGTTTTTTTTAAGAAATTCAAGAGAATAATTTTATCTTGTACTATTATTCAAATCAAAACGTGTTGTGGAAAAGATTAAAATAAAATCTGAGCATCTCAAAGGCTCAGAAATTTCGTGGTTTGCACCAATTTGTAATGGTGATACTGATTTTTTGGGTGAAATGCCTGACCAATACAAAAGTAATTGGGAGAATGCTTCAAAGATTTTATTGAAAGCAGATGAGCTGGGGTACAGAAATATTCTGTGTCCATCTTCCTATCAAGTTGGTCAAGACACATGGACTTTTGCTTCTGCAGTTGCTCCATTAACTAAAAACATAAACTTATTGGCTGCCATTCGCTGTGGGGAATTACATCCTCCTATGTTAGCAAGATCAATCGCTACATTGGATCACATCTTAAAAGGGCGACTGACGATCAATATTATTTCTTCGAATTTGCCGGGGACAGATTTGGACTCGGCTTCTCGATATCAAAGGTCTAGGGAAGTTATTGAAATTTTGAAACAGGCCTGGACTCAGGATGAAATAAATTTCAAGGGCGAATATTACAACATACAATTACCAACTGGCCCCATTAAGCCTTATCAGCAAAACGGAGGACCACTTTTGTACTTTGGTGGTTATTCTCCGCCTGGTGTCGATTTATGTGCAGAGCATTGCGATGTTTATTTGATGTGGCCTGAGACAGAACAGAAAATTCATGGCCTAATGTCCACGATGAGTGAAAAAGCAGCTGGCTATGGAAGAAAAGTTGATTTTGGTTTAAGAATCCATGTTATTGTGCGTGAAACTGAAACCGAAGCGAGAGCTGCTGCAAAAAGTCTGATGTCAAAATTGGACAAGGAAGTAGGAACCGAAATTAGAAATCGTGCCTTGGATGCCAAATCTTATGGAGTTGCAAGACAAGCAGAGACAAGAGAAAAAGCAGATTCAGAAGGTTATGCCGAAGAGATCCTATGGACAGGAATTGGTAGAGCAAGATCAGGTTGCGGAGCGGCTTTGGTTGGTACGCCCGATCAGATTGTCAAAAAGATCCATCGGTATATGGACATGGGCATTCGATCTTTTATATTTTCTGGTTACCCACATTTCGAGGAATGTCAGCTTTTTGCGAAGCATGTTATGCCGCAATTGAAAACGATTTCTTTGCCGGAGGAATTGGGAAGGATTCCGAAGGAGGCTCCGATGAGTCCTTTGGGTGCAGGGAAAAGAACTTAGTGATTTATCTTAATGTTTATCTTAGCGGTTTATTAATGAACACGAAGACACCCAGACACGAAGAAATTCAAACTTCAGCTTCAACTTATACTTAAACTTACTCATGTTAGTCGACTTAATTATTGTTCTTATCTACTTTGCGATTGTTTTTATTGTGGCAGTTTCTGGCCGATTAGGTACAAACGCAACTACTGAGGAGTATTTTTTGAGTTCTAGAAACCTGAAATGGTATTCCATTGCATTGTCAACCATTGCGACGAATATTCAAGGATATCAATTTTTGGGCATGATGGGTTCTGCCTATTT
>CALBCY010000088.1 GCA_937927195.1 uncultured Chitinophagales bacterium | reverse complement strand
AAAGCAGTATTCGTTTTGAAAGCGGCAACTGTTATTTCATCCTTGATAAAATGATTGGGTCCTTCCAATATTTCAAGATCAAGCTCATAAACCTTTTGCTCTAATTTATCATAATGTTTAAAATGGATGCTCGCCAGCGTGGCGAGCCTAGCATTTTGTTGGCTCGCCTGTTGGCTCGCGATGCTCGCGATCCCATCATTCGCGATCCCATTATTCGCGATCCCAACATCACCCGCTGGCTCTATTTTGGTGTTGTCACCAAAATAAATCAACATGCCAATTCCGCCACCTTGATAAACGCCTGCACCAAGAAGATTGCCATCTTGATCGAAAACGCCAATTTCATCGCCATAGCCTCGGCAGCCACAGCTTTACAGTTGTAAATTTAATTCTTCAAATGACCAACATTGTAGGGGAATTCGTAGAATAGCAAAAAAAAAGGATGAAACCTTTACAGATTTCATCCTTTCATTTTTGGCCTATAAAAGGCTAAATATTTCAATAAAAGATTATTTCACAAATCTCTCTGTTTCAATATTTGTACCGTCATTTAATTGAATGAAATAAATTCCTTGCGGGAAGTCAGAAACATTCATGTTTAAAATGTTTTGTCCAGCTTCACTTCTGTAATTCATTTCACTAATAACAGCCCCTTTTGCATCGTAAACTCTTACATTTATATCTGATGCAGTTTCCGAATTAAAGATCACATTGGTGAAATCTTTTGCCGGATTGGGAGTGATTTGGTTGATAGAGAATCCAGTGGCTTTTTGTTCCAATTTAATAATGCTTGAAACGATTTCAGTGTTGCCATTGGTATCAGTGGCAAGCAATCTGTAGAAGTTTACATTGCTTTGGATTTCTTGATCAACAAACTGATAGTTCTGTGTGATGTTGCTGTTTCCGATTGCTGTTAATTTTGCAATGTCCTTGAAATTGATTCCATCAGTAGAACGTTCTAAAGTATAAAAAGCATTGTCTTTTTCAGAAGCTGTGATCCAATCCAATTCATTTGATCTGTCACCAGCAACCCCACTAAAGTTCATGAGTTCTACGGACAATTTGGTACAAGCAGAAGGTGTTTGAGTTTGACTTCTTGAACAAGAATTGTTGTCAATTGCTGTAACGCTGTAAGTCGTAGCATCTGCATATTCCAAAGTAAGATTGTCATCAACAGTAAATGCGCCATTCAAATCGCCTGAAGCGAAATAGAAAATGTCATCTCCTGAACCGTTTCCTGTATCATCCACATATTCTGGCAACCCACCAGTAAATCCGAAAGTCAAAGTGTAAATAGCTGTTTCGCTGTTGCAAGCATATTCAGCAACGATTTCAATTTCTTTTAATACAACAAAACTATCTGATGATTTTAAATCATAGCAATTCAAGGTAGCAAGAACATCTCCTGCATTTGAGCCAACCAAAATAGTAGGATCGCCAGGAAGTTCTGAAGCGTAAGTGTTCAAAGCATGAAGGATGTAAGTATTTGGAGACAAAGAGAAGAAAGAACCTGAAAGGTTAATGTCCATGATTTCCAAACTAGCATCTGTTAAAATATAAGCTTGAGCGTATAGCGCATCTGTTTGGAATCCAGTTGAAACACAAGTTACACCAGGATTGTCCGAACAATAAAAGTCTTCGATAGTAGCAGTTTGAAGGGTTCCAGCATCTGCATCACAAGATTCAAAACCGATGCATTCGCAATCGGCAGTCCAAGTGTCATTGTTGGTAAGTGCATTGCCGTCATCACAGGCTGTTCCTGGTAGAGCATCGCCACCACATTCTCCAAGGCAATCATCTGCAAGGCAAGAACCATCGTCCATATCCGCAGCAGGGTTGAAGTTACAAGCAGCAGGATCAGTACAGCCGTCAATAGGCATTGGTGTGCAGTTTGGAGCAGCCATGCTTATTGTATCAGCACATGCATCTACTATCGTAAAAATAACATCAACGGTTCCATCGTCTATCGCACTTGCATCAAGAATAACAGCCCCTGTTTGGTCAACATCTCCAGAAATGATAACTCCTGGGGCATCGACGCCTGAGTAATCAAGAAAAACGATGTAATTACCAGTTGGTCCATTTACACCTTGTTCGCAATCAACATCCAATTCAACTTGAAGTTCATCCAATGCGCAACCGCTGATAGAGCAATCGCCAGCAGCAAATTCATAACAAGCGAAATCTAGAAAGTCAACACCATCCGCTTCACCTTCAGGACCATCAGAGTCCGTACCAGGATGATCAAATCGACCAATGATCGAATAAGTGGTACCATCATTGGCATTGATTCCTACTGTTGCAGGAGAACCACCAAAACCGCCAACACCATCAGAGGCATCACCAGTTGTCCAGCTCATTTCACCATAATAAAAAGCAGTATTGTTTCCCAGTCCTATTTCAGGATCAGTTCCATCAGATATAATAACCTGAAAAGTGTTCAATAGATCGCAATGGTCATTGAAATAACCTACGTCAGTCCAGGTTACGATCAATCTGTTTGATTCTGATTTATAAGTGATCAAACCAACTGCAGTACCATTATCGCAGGCATCAGTATCGACATCCCCCCAGAAAGGAGCAACCATGATCGCAGTATTGTCATTTGGAATTCCTTCCGGTGTGTAAGTTGTGTAAGGCTGATCAAAAGTAATGTTACCATTTGAATTGATGTACACTTCTGAAAATGATGACCCGCAAATATCGTATTCAAATTGTAATTGAATTGGATTGGGAGTAGTACAATCATCACAACCGTTTGGTCCTGGAACGACAATGTGTGTGTCGTCTACAGGAAGCATGCAGTCAGGAACATTGGTTTTTACATAACCAAAAGTTGCTGGGCCATAATCCGTCATAGGTTCTAAAGGCACTTCGCCTAGCTCCATTTTGATTGGACCGTAGTCTGCTTGTTCTAAAACGATTTCCAATTCAGTTAAGTATTGGAGTAAATCTGCATTGTAGATTCTTTCATAGAGTGTGAAAGTGTAATCATCATTGAAATCTTCGACCAAATCATCTCCATACAAATCTTCTAGATATGTATGAAGCAATTGTGCGTCATCGATTTTTTGTGGGGCAAATTGAAAATCAACATCTTCATTGTCTCCAACCAACGTTACTTGCAAATCAACGTAGTTTTGAGCTTGTATTCCTACAGAAAGAAGGAGGAGAAATGAATAAAAAAGGTTTAGTGTAATTTTTTTCTTCATTTGAAATGTTTTGAACCTAGATATTTGAAAAAGTGTTTATGTTATGAAAACATTTAATATAAAACTTTAGAATAATAAATATAGGTATTTTCTGCTTGAAAACGGGACAAATTGGCATTGAAATAAGCTTTAATCATTGTTTGATCGGGTAAAAGCTAATCAATGCTGGTGAAATTTTTGAAAGAGAATGGGTTTGTGAATGAGTTTGTGAATGATTTTATGGCCAATTTTTATTTCTGAATCAACACTTTTCTGTTGTAAACTTTGCCTTCTATTTCAATCTGAAATATATGCAAACCGTTTGAGAAATTCGAGACATCTATTCTATCGTGGTTGGTGACCCGGTATTCTTTAATTTTATTCCCATTGATGTCAAAGACTTTTAACAATGAATTTCTTTGGGTGTTTGTTGGCAGACTGATGTCAATAAAATTGGCAGTTGGATTGGGTGAAAATTGGATTGAGGGCTGAACATTTTCGAAAAGTGCAAGTGGGTTGTCAGAAAAATGATAGCTGTATCGGAAGCTTGGGATCCAAGCATTGTTTGAATATTCATAATTTGTTAACAACAATGCCGCCCTTTCGAAATCGTTGAATTGGAATCCATAGTTCCAATTGGAAAATGGATAATAGATTAAAAAGTTAAATGAGTAAAAAGGCAATTTGGAATCAGTGATTAAATATTCGTTTGCAACAAAATCTGTGACATATTCAATTGATTCTTTTTGTCTTTGAATCCATGAGCCATTTTCAAAATCGTAACCGATTGTTTCACGAATTTTATTTTCTGTATCTTCAATGATTTCAACTTTGTTTTTTTGAGATAATTCTTGCTCACCTTGAATGCTATCGACTTCATAAGTTATCCATTCGACTAAAAAACCTGAATCGTCATATTCCAAAATACTTAATTCATCTTTGTTTGTGAGCGAATATTTCTGTTCAAAAACATCTAATATAAATCCAGAATCATCATAATTGTAAGTGGTTTGAGATTCTATTACCCATTCATCAAGGGTAAAATCATATTCTGAAAAATGAATGATATTATCATTGGAATCGCAGACAACTACCCATCTATCCACTTCCTCAATTACATCTTGAGAATTTGTTTCGTAAAATGTTTGAGTTTCTGAGTTGCCTTCATAGGTGATGTTTACGTATTCTGCTAAAAAAGATGAATCACTATTTGTATCAAACCCAAAAGTCTGAATGCTTTCTATGCTTCCAGCTTGATTGTAAAAAACATCTGAGTAACCAGCTAGCGTCCAACCAGTTGAATCAATAATATAATTGTATTTTAGTTTCACTATTTTATCTTCCGAGTCGTATTCAAACAAGTACTCATTTTGATAAAAATACGTGAAAAGATGTCGTATCAAATTTCCATTTTCATCGTAATCTAAAGTGTCTCTAGAGTAAACTATCCATGACTCATTTTCATTGTCCCAATAATCTATATCGGTTTTTTGTAAATACTTGGATTCAACCTGGTCAGATTTATTGGCTTTCTTTTCTTTATTTGCAGCTTTCACCTGGTTAAGAACTGAAAAAGAAAACTTGCTGTTTATCTTGGATTCATTTTTAAAAAGGTTTTGGGCTTGCTTGTTTTGGTGAATGTTTGCAGTTGGCCTATTTTTTATGAAATTCTCCAAATGAGTGTTTTGGCCGCTTGAGCTTAAAGCAAAGAGCGAGCACAATAAAATAATTAGATTCTTCATGTTTTTGTATTTATG
>CALBCY010000087.1 GCA_937927195.1 uncultured Chitinophagales bacterium | reverse complement strand
GTCCTATGCTTAATCCCCTTCTGGTATTCCCCTAAAATTTGCAAATGAGTCATTAATTTTTCAGCTTCTTGAATTGCTGACTTATATTCTTCAATTTGTGCAAACTCCAAGTCTACTAAAAAGAGGTATTCCCATTCTTTTCCTATAACGGGCATGGATTGAATTTTGGTCATATTGATTTGGTTGTGAGAGAATATTTTGAGGACATCCGCTAAAGATCCTGGTGTATGCCCAACAGTAAAGCAAATAGAGGCTTTATTGATAAAACCATCAGGCTGCGGAAGAGACTCGTTTTGAAGAATCAAGAACCGAGTGAAATTTCTTCTATTGGTTTCTATATTCGCTTGTAGAATGTTTAATCCATAAGTGGAAGCAGCCAGACTGCTGGCTATAACTCCCATGTTTTTGTTGGGCTTTTCTGAAAGGTCTTTTGCACTCAAGGCAGTATCTGGCGATTCACTTAATTTGATGTTGGGAAATTTTTCAAAATATTTAAGGCATTGCAAAATGGCCATTGGATGTGATCGAACTTCCGTTAAATCTTCCAACTTCGTTTCTGGCAAAGCCAATAAATGTTGTTCGATTCGAAGGTAGACTTCTCCTATCACTTTCATCTTAGATTGTCGGAGTTTGGCGTAATTGGGAATAATGCTTCCTGCCACAGTGTTTTCAATTGCCAAGACGCCATAAATTTCAGGGTTGCTTGCAAACATTCTGAAAACTTCCTCAAATGAATGACACTCTATCGCCTCTATTGGCTGGCGTTCGCCGAAATATTTGTAAACGGCAATTTCATGAAAACAACCCTTAACTCCTTGTATTGCTACCTTTAACATTATGATCTATTGTATAAAATAAAGACATTTCATTGATGGAAATACCTTAGATTTTGTTATTTATTTTGATTGTCATTTCCTGATTTTCATTTGAACTGGAGGAAGATGTAATTCTATTGATGGTTAATTTCAAGTATAAATCTTTTTTAGATTTTTCAACGACATTAAAAAATGACAAATGTAATGAGTGATAAAATTTCCCTCTTGGTCCAAATTCAAAGATAATGATTGATTCAGAAATATGGACATCTGATAGGATAGTTTTTAATAAAAAAACCAAAGTCAAATAATGGCTTTTGTTTGGTAAGTATTAAAAAGTTGGAGGACCGTTTTTAAAGAGCTGAAGGATAAAGAGCTGAAGGGTAAAGAGCTGAAGGAAAATTCAAATAAAGGAAACATCCTTGTCATTCTCATGGTTCATAAGGTATTCGAGTGTTTGGTCTACTTTGGCGTCTTTGTAAAGGATGTGATACATGCCTTTTATTATTGGAGATTCAAGATTGTAGTTATTACAAAGTGCATAAGCGGTTTTGGTTGTGTAATACCCTTCTGCAATTTCTTGTATTTCTTCAATGATTTGTTCTACGTTTTTACCTTTTGATAAATTTAGGCCTAGCGTGAAATTTCTACTTTTTACGGAGGAACAAGTGGCAATCAAATCTCCAATTCCTGCCATTCCGAAGAAGGCATTTGTTTCTGAACCGAGCACTTTCCCCAATTGAATCATTTCACCCAAACCTCTCGTAATGAGCATTGCTTGAGCATTGTGGCCAAGATCCAAACCTTCGCAGATTCCAGAGGCTATGGCCATGATGTTTTTTAATACACCTGAAAGCTCAACTCCTAAAACATCGTGGCTTCCATAAACCCTGAATCTCGGGTTTCTGATACTGTCCATACCCATTCGAATTACTTCGTCGAATTTGCTGGCTATGACAGTTGCAGCTGGTTTGTGCTGTGACAATTCTCCAGCCAAATTAGGTCCTGACAAGCAACCTACACGCAATGCAAGGGTTTCCTGTTTGATCACTTCCGTCATGGTGTTGATTTGTTCTTTGGATAAAATGGGTGTTTCCAAGTCGTCAAAGCCATCTGGGAATTCAACACTCATTCCTTTTGTTCCGTGAATGATGATGTGATCAGGTTGAATGAAAGGGGCCATTGTTTGGCACATGTTTCTGAAATTCGGAGAACTAACCATCGGATAGATCAACTTACAATCTTTGCAAAGACTTTCCAGGCTGTTGGTTAAAATGACATCTTTGTGCAGTTTGTGAATTCCGTTCAAACCAGAAGCCAACATTTTTTCTAGTTTGTCACGATTTCGAACATACAATAAAACTGGTTTGGTTTCAGCAAGCAAATTTGCAATGGCTGTTCCAAATGTTCCAGATCCAATTACTCCGGTTTTGTATTCTTTTATTTCTGCTTTTTTTTCAGACATATTGCTCAAGGTTGTAACCTTTCATGCGGTTGTGATAGAAATACAATAGGTTCATATCTTCTGAAGTTATGTCCCCATTTTTATCCTCAATCAAAGGGGATTTTGCGCTGTAAATATCCATGTTTCGTAATCCATCCATAATCAGAATTTTGGGATCACGGTAAATATGGCGACTTAACCTTACTTGATTGTTCTTTTCCAATTCTATCAAGCGTTCTCTTAGACTTTCAATTACTTTTATGAAATGCTGATAGGGGATTACCCGGTCTTCTGGAGCAAGTCGAAGTAGGCCATAAAGATCGAGTTTTCTGAATTTCTTATTTAAAATCTCAAAAGCTGCAAATGCAATTAAGTGGCTTGAAAGAACAATGTTTTCTCTATAAAACCTTTCTTTTAAATGTTCGCCCAACATTCTTGTATACTCAGAATCTCTTTGAATGTCTTTTGTGATTTTTCCATCTGACATAAAATACTTTTTTATGTCAATTGATTTTCCATTTTTATCGATGCTGTTTCCCTCTGAATCAAGATCATTCCCAAACAAGTCCATGGGTTTTCCCAATGAAATTAGCACTTCGGATTGACGGGAAAAAAACTTCCAAACAAACTTCGTTAATTTTCTAAAGCCCGGAATAGAATCTCCCCTAACAAAGTATTTTTCTTGTCCCTCCTTTTTCAGAAATTGGTGGATCAAATTTGGGGCTTCGAGTACAAAGTGATAACTTAAAACCATTGGAACACAAATGATTTTTGTTGGTTTTGTGGGATCACCAGAATCGAAATTTGCTCTTAGGGCATCTAAAACTGTTCCCAACAATCCAAGCTTAAGTTTGCTTTCCAATTGCCCCGATCTAGATCTAGTTCCACCAGCAAAGAATAAGGTGTGCAGCCCTTGTCCAACGGACAATCTTGAGTAGTTTTTTAGGCATTCCATGTAAATGGAATTTTTCTTTCGTCTATCTATTTTATAGGCTCCCAATCTATTGAAGAAGTATCTCATTAAGGGGTTGTTAAAGAGATTGAGACCAGCACCATATTGCATTGCAGGCAAGCCCAAGCAATGAATGGCCCAACCAATCAAAATTGAATCCAGATTACTATGGTGGGTGGGCAGTAGAATAATTGTCCCTTTTTTTGCCAATTCTCTTACTTCATCTATGTATCCAAATGGCTTTACTCTATCTGTTAATTCGAACTCGTTGTTCCAGATCCTTTTCATGTTTCTGTTCGAGGCCGTATTCAATAATCTATTGAATCCAATAGGAAGCGCTTTTGAAGCAAATTGGTAGGTGTCTTTTTCGAAGTTTCCAATTATTTCAGTACAATACCTCCTACAAATATCATAAAAGATTTGGTTGTCATAATTAATAAAAAAGTCGGGATCGTCCTTTTGCTTTAGAGATCTTTTAAGGAGGGTTCTCTTTGCTTTTTTCCAGAATTCCTTCTCATCTTTTGTATCAACTTTCCAAGGATTTTTTTCTAGTCGTATGTTTTCTAAAAAAACAACTTTGGCCAATTCCTCCTCCATGGCTTCTAGAGATTGAAATTGTTCAATCAAAATTTCAACGGTGTCATTGACCAATGTTTCAAGAAACTCCTCCTTGTTTTGGCTGAGTTTGTGTATGGGCCAATCTTCGATATCAGGTTGAATAGGTGGGTAAATTCCAGGATGTTTGTCCTGTTTTAGCTCCTCCTTTATTTCGCTTTCTAATTTTATTGATTCTGACAAGTTTTCTTGGATGTTTAGGTTCTTAGTTTTTTCTCTGCGTTCACAATAGCTTTCACAATAGCTTTTAGCTTGAAAAAAAATCAATCATTTTCTTATACAATCAATTATTCATTTTCAGCCTTCATTTCACCAGTAGGAATGTCTGTCCCTAAAAAACGTATGATCAAATAAATCATTGCCCCACCAATCAAAAACCAAATGAATGTAGGAATTGGAATTTGCATGGATAGAATACCAAGCAAAACACTAATTGCGCCAACAGTTAATGCATAAGGCAATTGCGTTTTTACATGATCCAAATGGTTACAGCTTGATGCCAAAGAGCTTAATATTGTCGTGTCAGAAATAGGGGAGCAATGATCCCCAAAAACGGCCCCTGCAAGAACACAGGAAGTTACATTGTAAAAAATAGGCATGATCTCTGTCACTTCCATTCCTGCTCCCATGGAAATTGTCCAGGTTGCTGGTAAAATTAATGGATATAAAATGGCCATCGTACTCCAACTTGAACCAGTTGAAAATGCAATAAGGCCAGCTAAAATAAATGTAACTGCTGGAATCCAATAAGGACTTAGGAAACCGTCCAGAATATCAGTTAGGAAATCGGCTGTATAGAGGTCTTTTGTAATTTGTCCCAAAGCCCAAGCCATAACCAATATCAAAATGGCTGGCAGCATGGTTTTTAGCCCGTCGGTAAAAGTTTCCATTGTTGATTTTAAAGACATGTAACGCCCTCCAACGGTTAAAATGATGGCTGCGATCACAGCAGAGATTGAACTCCACAAAAGGGCCGCATAAGAATTGGAGTCACCAATTACTTTGGACAATTTCCCCATTAGACCAAGCTCAGGATTGTCCCAAACTCCTGGGCTGTGCCCAGTATAAAATAAGCCAATTATGGTTCCTGTCACAACTATCATAACAGGAATAAATGCATTGTACCATTTGAATTCTATTCCAGGTACAGGGTCTAATTCTTCCAAAGAGTTGTCAACCTCATTTTCACCTCGATCTGTTGATTGGTCATACAATTGTCCGGTTGTTCTCGCTCTGGTTTCGGCTTTCACCATTGCACCATAATCTTTGTTAAGATAGATGAGTAAAAATCCAAAGACAAGGGTTAAAACAGGATAGTAGGAATACTGAAGAGAATGAAGGAACAAGCTATAAGGACTTTCTTCTAATCCTAAACTTTCAACTGCCTCGGCAATATAGCCAAGCTCTGCCCCGATCCAAGTTGTAACGAAAGCAATCGCAGCGATTGGAGCTGCTGTGCTATCAACTAAATAGGCTAGTTTTTCACGTGAAATTTTAAACTTATCCGTGACTGGTCTCATGGTGTTTCCTACGATTAGTGTGTTTGCGTAATCGTCGAAAAAGATGGCGACTCCGAGGAACCAAGTTACAAATTGTGCATTTCTGGCATTGTTGGCAAAAATGGATAATTTATCAACGACGCCTCGCATTCCACCATTTCTAGAAATTATGGCCACCATACCTCCAATCATGAGCGAAAAGATAACAACTGCAAGATGATCAGTATCTGCTAAAGCCCCGACAATGTATTTGTCAATTACCGTATAAAGGCTACTTAACAATCCAGATAAGCTAAATCCGTTTAATATAAAAGCGCCAGCCCAAATTCCAACAAAAAGAGAAATGAGCACTTCTTTTAAAAGTAGCGCCAAGATAATGGCTACAAATGGGGGAATCATAGACATCCATAACGGAATATTGGTCAGGCTTACCTTATTATCGTTAATGTGAATTCTGTTTAGTTTACCAGGTTTTCGTGCTTGTTTGATGTATAGGTAGGGTATTTCCCCGACTGCTTTATTGACTATTGCTTTTCCCTGCTTGAAATTGATTTTTTGATCAGATTTGTTGATTACAAAATCAAATTGCCCATTAATGTTGTTATTAATTTGCCCATCGTCGCCTAAAGCTTGTATTTCAAGTGCAAAAGAATCAGCATTGGGGTTTTGAATATTTAGCTTAAAATCGTCGATTGTTTGACTATTAAGCGAATTAAAGAGGAACAATAAAACTAGGGAATATAAATATTGTGTTATTTGCATAGGTAAATTTGTACTTTGCTGTTCGAATCATTATTTTCCTTTAAATGGAATTTTACCAGGCAACAAAAAGACCAGTAAAAATTGATTTGAGACAAAAACATAATAATTTTGGAAACTAAGCTTGAATTAAAAGGCAATTTCTTTTCTTAAACAGCCATTTAATCGATCATAATATAGTAACAATCTTTGAAGAATGAATGGATATAAAGTGTTTTTTTTGTTTTTATATATAATGTTGACAGCTACAGTTGTGTCTGGGCAAACCGAGCTTAAATTTGAACGCTCTGGTGACATTCAAGTCTTTAAAAATGGGGAGGAACTCAATCTTGCCTGGTCAGGAGGGTTCCAAAATCCACAGACCTCCAGTGCCGATTTCAACAATGATGGAATTGATGATTTATTGGTTTTTGACAGAACCGATAGCAAATTTTCAGTTTTGATACGCGAACAAGAAGATGGACAATATCGGTTGCACAATAATTGGGAATTAGCAGAAAATTTACCAGATAACTATGGTTGGGCATTGCTTAGAGATTATAATTGTGATGGCGTTAAGGATCTTTTCTTGCCTTCAGGTTCAAGGATTAGCATTTACCGAGGGTATTATGACAACAATGTCTTGAAATTTGATTTGGTTGTTGAGGAATTGTCTAGTGCATCAGGAGACCCGATGTTGTTTTCTGCCAATGCTTTGCCGGGGATTGTTGACATGGACAATGATGGTGATTTGGACATAATGGATTTTCAGCCAAATGGAAATTTTATGTTCAAATATGAAAATTTTGGGACAGAATGCGGTGATTTGGTTTTTGAAGTGAGTGATTCTTGTTGGGGAAAGTTCGTGGAAAATGGTTTATCCAAAGATGCGTTACTAGACACCTTTTGTAATGAAATGGGTAAAAGCCCGGAAGGATTAGATGGTTTGCAAGCTGAGAGAAGTGGCGTCCATTCAGGATCATCAACATTGCCAATAGATTTGGATGGAGATGGAGACAAAGATCTTTTGTTGGGCAATTTGAATTTTGATCACCTCCTTTATATGGAAAATGATGGGGAAGATGGAGAAGACTATATTAGTTATCAAGATCCTAATTTTCCAATTTATGATGAAAGTGTTGGTCTGAAGCAATTTCCAGCAGCCTTTTATGAAGACATCGATTATGATGGACTGAAAGATATAGTGGTTTCGCCATTCAATGTAAATGCCATGGATCCATATTTTTCGTCATGGTATTACAAAAACATTGGTTCTGCAAACGATGTTGTTTTAGAATTACAAACAAAAACTTTATACAGTGAATCGAGCTTTGATGTCGGTTGGTATGCTCATCCTGCATTTTTTGATTACAACGGGGATGGATTAAAGGATCTTCTGATTTCAAACAAATCGAGCACCCAATTTGGGGAGGATGCGGTATCAAACCTGACATTGTATGAAAACATAGGTACTGAAACTGTGGCTGTTTATGAATTGGTGGATAATGACTATTTGGGATTGCTAGAATTAGGAATGTTGGAGGTTACAGTAGGGGTAGGAGATGTGGATTCTGATGGAACGGATGACATAATGTTGGGATTGTATGGGTTTAATACCTTTGGGGGAGATTTCAATGGGATATTAATCTATTTTGAGAATGAATCAGAAGCGGATGAAATCGCGAGTTTTGCTGCTCCAGTCGTGAGATTTCAAGACATTGATGTTGGTCAATACTCTGCACCAAGTTTTTTCGATGTCAATGGAGACGGAAGAGATGATTTGATTATCGGAAATGTAACAGGGAGGTTGTGGTACTATGAAAATTTAGGAACGGAAGCCGATTCGTTATTTGAATTTAAAAGCAATTCTTGGGGAAAAGTGATGGTTGGGCCTAACCTATTTGAAGGCTATGCTGTCCCTTGTATGATTGCGGATCCGGAGACGGATGATCTTCATTTATTGGTTGGATCTAGAGATGGAGACATTGCACATTATTTGGTTGATAATGAGGGGATTGAGCAGGATTCATTTAAGTTGTTAAGTAATACCTTAAGTGGCATAGATATTGGAGAGTTTAGTTCAGTTGCTGCTAATGATTTAAATGGGGACTCAATTCCAGATCTAGTTGTTGGGACAAAAAGGGGAGGTTTGGAATTGTTTAAATACAATGCAGATCTCAAACTGGACAACAGAATTGAATTGTTAACAGACCACGATGTAAAGATTTATCCCAATCCAGCTGATAGAATTGTATACTTTGATGATTTTAACAAATTAGGTTTGGACGAAAAATATTTGGAATTGTACAATTCTACGGGAGTTAAAGTCAAGGAGGATTGGATCGCAGCAGGTCAGAATACTGGTGAAATTGATGTGAGCAATGTCCCTAGTGGGCTTTATTACCTAAAGGTTAAAGAAAATATGAGTAGCTTTAGCATTAAAATTTTGGTCCAGCATTAATCCAGACTAGAATAAATAACAATATGGGCCAATAAATTTTTTAGAGCCTGTATGATACCAATCAAAATTAGTTTCCTTTTCAAGCAAAGGAATTAAATAATGGCAAATTATCATTTAACAGAACTGATTCACTCTTTGAGTAAGGAGGAGCTACGTAATTTCAAAATTTACGTCAGTCGGATCAATAATCAATCTGATGGGGATAGCAAGAACCTTCAGCTATTTGATTTGATAAAGAATCAGAGCTATGATGAATTTAGTGATGAGTTGGTTGCCAAGCTTTACAAAGACGGTAATAAAAATGCATTTTACCGCCTAAAAAATAGACTAATCAATGATATTGAGCAAAGCCTGTTGCTCCTTAATCGGAACAAAGATCCCAGGTTTAAGGTTTACAATACCATCCAGCTTGCAAACATCTTTCGTTATAAGTCCGATTATGACCTCTCCTATAAATACTTGCAAAAGGCGGAGAAAGCAGCCGAGAAATACGGATACATAGATTTATTGGATATTATCTATAGTGAAATTTTGGATCTTGCTTCTGATTATTACAAGGTTGAGCCAGAAACGTATATCAAATTAAAGAAAGAAAATTTCAATCAACTGGACAAATCCCAAGAGGTTGACTATTTGATTGTGGCGATCAATCACAGATTGAGGCATTCAAACTATTCTAGTAAGGAAGAATTGGGGGATGAATTGGAGGAGATTATAGACCGCTTGTCTATAAGTGAGGATGTTTCTCAGAATCCCGATGTACAATTCAAAATTCACAAATGCGTCCGCACCATTTTACTTCAGAAGCGAGATTTCATAGAGCTGGAGAAGTACCTCGAAAAGAGTTTGACCTACTTTGAAGGGATAGACTATTTTGACAGTGCTCGATACGAAGACCTTTTTAGAATCTTGCATTGGTTGATTAATTGCGCCAATATCAATTTTCATTTTGAGCAAGCAGAAGAATACATTGATCGGCTTTATAAAGCCCTGCATGTAAACAATAAAAAATACTACGATAAGAATATATGGATGTACCATGAGAGTAAGGTGGTCTATTATTCCTTTACGCAGAAATCAGAAGAGGCCATTCAATTAATGGAGGAAATTCTTGCCAATCCTGTCTTAACAGGTACGAACTTCTATGATACATTTGTGCCCTTGAATCTTTCAGGTTCTTACTTCAAAGCCGGAAACATTAAAAAAGCAATGGATACCATTGTGCCATTGATTGTATCTAAAAGTTTCTCTAAACTCTCTCGCTTCTTACAACTCCGAATCAACATAGTGGATTTGCTTTATCATTTTGAGAACAACGACATTAACTATGTAATTTATAAAGTTGCTGAGATAAAGAGAATCTTCCGAAAGGAGTTTAAGTTGGAGAATTTTGCAAGAGAAAAGAAGTTCCTTTCCATCATTCATGATCTTGCGTCTAAACCCAATCCAATCACCAATCCGAGGGTGGTCAAAAAGATCAATTCCTTTATTGAGGAGTCACCGCAAGCAGTTACTGGTAACAATGAAGTGGTGATTTATAAGTTTTGGCTGAAGTCTAAATTGGAAAAGCGGACCTATTATGAAATTACCATTGAGAATCTGATGAAGGATAAGGAGAAGATGCGGAAGAATGTTCAGATAGAAGAGGTTGATGAATAGTTGGATTTTGTGAATTTGTGAATTCGGTCTATAATTTTTGGCCTGATTGGTTTTGCATCTTGGTCTGACAATGTTTACATTTTTTTTAATCGCTACGCTCCTAACTGGTCGTAGTTTTCCGAAAATTAAAAATTACACTAGGTGAAGTTTCCTGACTTCTCCTAAATATTTTCGTGATTTTTAATCTCTGAAACAAAAGATGAAAAGTAGTTTATAACTACTTGCTTTTACTTTGACTGTGGTCGATGACATCGTGTTATCCAATTTATCGCAGAAGTAGTTACAAACTACTTTTTTAAATTTCTTGCTAGGTTCAAAATAATCAAAATATTAAAGTGAAGTTGTAAACTTCACTTAGACAGGAGGATAAGATTGATTATTCAGGAAGGCAGATCATGCAAA
>CALBCY010000086.1 GCA_937927195.1 uncultured Chitinophagales bacterium | reverse complement strand
GGAAATTTATATGTTATATGAATTGTCCATCACCATTGGTCAATCGCTGAATTTGAATGAAAATTGTGAGAAATTTATCAAAGCCATTCACTCGAAAAAAAACCTAGACTTTGTTTCTGTTTGGATAAAAAACAAATGGCTACTAAATCCAGATGATTACGGCAATGCTTCTCTAGTTTCTGCAATGCCACAGTTTAGGGTTGAAGAAAATACTCTTTCATTAGATCACCAAATTTTCCACTTACTACACAATGTAAAAGATGTTATGGTTTTGGATGACGAGCATCCGGAATTTAAAAAAGTAATAACAGAAAAAAACATCGTTGATGGAATCTATGCCATATTTCCTCTGGGAAGACTTGGTTTTGTCAAACTTTACAGCTCCAACAAGGCGCATCATTCAAAACTTGATTTCCAAAAACTAAGTGGATTAATCCAAAAATTTGCCATTAGCGTTGAGGCATGTATCGCCCATCAAAGTTCATTAGAAAATGAACAAAAAATATCCGAAATTATTAACAGTTCTCTTGATGCAGTAGTTATAATCAATGCAAAAGGAACAGTTACTCATTGGAACAGTCAAGCAGAAAAAACCTTTGGTTGGACAAAGCAAGAAGTTTTATACAAACCAATGCACGATTTTATCATTCCTGATGAATACATTAGCGCTCACGTAGATGGAATGGCAAACTACTTCAAAACTGGCCACGGTCCTGTGCTAAATCAAAGAATCGAAATTACAGCTAGAAGAAAATCTGGAGAAGTCTTCGATATTGAGTTAACGGTCATTCCTATAGTATTGTCACATACCACTATTTTTGGCTCATTTCTTAGGGACATCACTGAAGTCAAAAAAGCAAAGGCTGCATTGATTGAGGCAAGAGAAAATGCTGAAGCCTCTTCACTCGCTAAGGAGCGTTTTATGGCCAATATGAGTCATGAATTCAGAACACCACTAAATGCAATTATGGGAATGGGTGATTTGCTAAAAGAAACGGCTCTTAACGATGTTCAAAGTAAATACCTCAAAGCAATCAATAGATCCTCAGAAAATTTGGCGGTTATAGTCAATGACATATTGGATATTTCTAAAATTGAACAAGACAAGCTTACAATAGAAAAAATTGGCTTTAATTTTCAGGATGTCATCAATGGTGTTTACGATTCTGAACTTCCCAAAACAAAAAGCAAAGGCATTGATCTAAAAATTAAGATTGATCCCAATATTGATAAAATCCTAAAAGGCGATCCCGTTAGGCTAAATCAAATGCTACTCAATCTTGTGAACAATGCTATAAAATTCACTCAGTATGGACAAGTTGAACTCATTTGCGATCTAGTTTCTAAGGATTCCAAATACAACGAGTTAAAATTCGTTATCAAAGATTCTGGCATCGGAATTGACAAAGAAAATTTATCGTCCATTTTCGAAAGCTTTGCCCAAGCTGATGATACCATCACAAGAAGATTTGGTGGTACTGGACTAGGTTTGGCTATTGTAAAAAAGCTGGTGGAGATTCATGAAGCAAGCATTGAAGTCGAAAGTGAAAAAGGCAAAGGAACTTCTTTTACCATTTTGATTAAATATGAAATTGGCAGCCAAAATGATTTGCCTATTTCTGAATTGAAAGAAATTGATCCTGAAAGCTTGGTCGGCTTGAAAGTTTTATTAGTTGAAGACCATGACATCAATCAAGTATTGGCTCAATCCATTCTGAACCAATTCCACATTGAAGTCGATATCGCAGACAATGGTTTGATCGCTGTAAATAAACTTAAGGATCAAAGATATGATCTTGTTCTAATGGATATGCAAATGCCAGAAATGGATGGATTAGAAGCAACAAGTATTATTAGAAATGAGTTGAAACTAAGACTTCCAATCATAGGATTATCTGCCAATGCAATAGAATCGGATCAACAAAAATGCTTGGATGCGGGGATGAATGACTTCATTACCAAGCCATTTAAAAGCACCAATCTCTTGAATAAAATTACGCATTATACCAAGGGAAGCCGATCGCCTAGGCCTGTTCCAACAAAAAGTGCTGGTAAATGCCCTGTTCTTCACGGACCTGTAGAATCAGTAAAAAAACCAGAAGAGCAACAACAATTAGGTAAGGCTAAAATTGATAAGGACAACAACTTGGAGGATTCAAATCTAAATAAAAAAGGTAAATGTCCAGTGCTTCATGGCCCAATAGAATCTACAACAAAAGAACCCAAGCAAGAAGAGCCAATGGAAATGGAGAACGAAGAGGGAACCAAAGACCACCAATCAAAAGATTCAGGAATTGAGCAAGAAAATGAATCCAATGCTCCTCTTTACAGCCTACAAAAGTTGAGAAAAGAAGCCATGGGCAACGAGGCCTTTGTGACAAAAATGTCTCGAATGTTTGTAGATAGAATTCCAGATTCTATTGAAAAAATTGTCAATCATCATGAAGAACAAGACTGGCCAAGGGTCTACGCCATTGCCCACAAGCTGAAACCATCCATCGACATGTTGGACATTCATTCTTTAAAGCCTGTTGTTCGTGAAATAGAGAACGCTGCGAAAAATGTTGAAGACCTTGAAAGTCTTCCTGCACTTATAGATAAATTGAAAATTGATTGCTTGAAAGTTGTTGATCATTTGAAACAGAAAATTTGATAAAAACACTGCTGTTAGAGTCTGAATTTATTTTTTTGTTTATTTTTAGATATTACTCTAGTTTAGTTCTGAAATCAGTTTCAGAATTCGTTATTTTTTCCTGAAATAAAAAAAACAATCACGACAAAACTCCCAACTGATAAACCGTTTACTAGGAAAGGAAAGAAAAAATCGATCAGCCTTCGATCAGCCTTCGATCAGTCATCAATCAATATAGCAAACGTAATTTATTTGGGTTTTATAATTCTCGGACTTTTCATTATTCTTTCCGACAATTTGGCAAAAATCTCAATCCATGCATTTGCAACTATAATGACTTGCAATTTATCAATACTTTCTGCTACCCTGCAAATCAAATTATATTTATCGAGAGCAAAAGAGTCTGCATCGTCAACAACAAACATTTTAATTTTAGTAACAGGAATCCCGGTAAACTTCAACAGTTCATTCAAACGTTTAGGGGTTACAATGAGTACATCCAATCCATCATAAATCATATCTTTCTGATATTGTATTACACCCTGATCAAATGCTGTAAACGTTCTTAAATTGGTATGTTTGCCAATTATTTCAAATTGAGCTTCTAAGTCCAAAGCTTTTTCTTTAGTAGCTGCCAGGATGATAACGCGAGGCACTTCTTCGAATGCTTCTTTTAACCGTTGAATAACACCAATCACAATAGCAGTAGTTTTTCCAGACCCCTCGGGCGAGACTATAAAAAGATCGGCTCCCGATTTAATTTGAGAAATACTTAGACTTTGTATTTCTTTGGGGTCCTTATCAAATCCAGCATCTACAAGTCCAGATACTAATTCAGGAGTAAGTTTTTTTAATTTCATTGATACTCTTTCGTTTTGGGCATATCATTTACAAGGTATATCGATGCAAAGCTAACTGAAATTTAAACCTTTGAACCTTTAACAGCCAGTATTTGGATTCATTTATCATTATTTGTGGCAGTAAATGTTTTATTAATTCAGCAGGAAACCCTATAAAAGTAGAATCAGTACAACATTGAGCAAGCCATATTGAATACCCTTTACCCACTTCTTTCTAAAGAAATATTTTATCAGAATAAACCATTAGTACTAATCTTAGTTTATTAAGGTGTGGCAGGAGTATTAATTAAGATATTTCGCCTCTTTACAATTTTAATTTTTATAATGAATAACGGTACAGTTAAATTTTTCAACGAATCCAAAGGATTTGGATTCATCACACCTAACGACGGTGGAAAGGACGTATTTGTCCATGCTAATGGATTAGACGGCCTTCAAATTAACGAAGGAGACAAAGTCTCTTATGAGGTAGAAGAAGGTCGAAAAGGCTTGAATGCAGTTAATGTTGAATTGACATAACAGGAGCTTCAACTGCTAAAATAATTCTAAAATTATTTAGGCCCATCAATTTTTTGATGGGCCTTTTTTGTTTGCTATTGTTTAAAACGGGGTAAAATATCTATTACTTAAAAAACACATATACCATTTTTTTGAATAATGAAAAGATCTCAGCTTCGGTCAATACTTCGATGAAATCTAATGTTTGCAATATACATTTGATACCAGCTTTTTTTTAATAAAATTTTCCTTCCTCACATTTATTCCTATTCCAATGTTCTGTTAGGAAATTCTCAAAAATTTGGTTTGTTTTTAAATTTTCGCTTGCTGTAAATTCTCCGCCGTACGGATTTTCACTTCCACACATTAGCATAGTCGAACCTCTTAATGCATACTTTGTATTTCCTTCGTACAATATTATTTTCATGATACCAGGATCCATTCCTCCACGACAAATTGATACGTACGGCAATGATATTTCAATTATTCCATCATTATCCAAATCCGTTATTGTTGTTGCTTTTGGGACAAAGCCAGTAAACCAATCAACACCAAAACATTCGGTATAATCATAAACCCTCCACTTCCTTTTAAACTCCTTGTCTGACTTGCATTTTTGAAATAAGTAAGCGTACAATTCAGATTTGTCTTGAATCAAATAGTCGGTTGAATCTTCATCATAATCTTTCCAAGTGAAATGTCCTGTAACAGTTTGAATTAAAATATTCTCACCACTGGAATCAGTCCATTTGAGTGCTTCAACTACCGTTCCTCTGAAATCAATGGCTTTAGAGATATCATCATAATTTAAAGTGTCAACTTTTATTGATTCACTTGAATTTTCTTTATCCCAAATTCCCAAACAAATATCTGGCTCCAACAGTCTAAATTTTTCTTTATGGTTTTTGGTCTGCCCAAAACAAAGGTTTGGTATAATCAGAATAAATATTGTTAATAAGTTCTTCATTTTTTCTTATTGATGGAAACAACAATACTAATATAATAAAAAATGATATCCCTTTAATTTCAATCATAATTCCAATCATAATTTCAATCTTGAATACAACAAATTTTGTACAAGCTGAAATTGGCATTTTTCCAAAACACCACTTCAAATCCAATCAATTTTTGAAACACATTATTTATTTACAAAGTACGGCGAATTCTCACAGCTAAAACATTCACCATTCTCTTTCTATTCATAAAAAACTTTGTAAAAAATTTTTATTTTTTTATTTTTTTTCTATTTTATGGGACAATATTTAATCTTTGACACGTTAGAAATTGTAGGGACGATTATTACTTATTTTTTATTACCGTATTCTTCCCGCCATAGAACCATTTTTCCAACCGCCTTAATTTACTCATATGACCAGAAACCTTTCTCGCAAAGTACGCCCTTTGCATCTTTTACGTTTATCTATCTCAATCCCTTTCCTCCTGATACTTTTTCTTTTTTCATCTTGTGAAAAGTCTGAAAACCAAGTAAGCATCACGCTTAAAAATTTTAACGAAGAGATTCTTCTTAAACAAAACCTCGTTTTTACTTTCAACAAAAATCTCGTTGGCTCAGACCAAATCAACAAATGGACCGATGAGCAATTCATCGAATTCAATCCACCAATCCCTGGAAGTTTCAAATGGACGGCAAGCAACGAACTGACTTTTTCTCCTTTCGATATTTTCACGCCTTCCACCAAATTTACTGCAACGCCCAAACAAAGCATTTTAAAACATGCCGAAAACAAAAGCCTCACTCTGAAATCTGAAAAATTCAATTTCAATACACCTTTCCTAGAGCTAAAGAATGCCTTTCAACAATGGAAACTTTCTTCAATCAATGCTGGAGAAGCCATACTCCAAACCCAATTGGTATTCAATTCCGACATCAACCCAATTGACCTAAAAGATAAAATAAAAATCGAAGTCAATGGCAAGGAAGCCGAATGCGATATAATCAGTCAATACATCAGCAGCAAAGTTTTGTTGGAAATCAAAGACATCGATTCTTTTAATAGCGGTGATCCAATTAAAGTCTCTATAGACAAGGACTTAAAAATTTTAACCAGCAATTGGCGAGCTCCACAAAACTATGTTTTCAACTCCAATATCCCAGAAAAGAATGGTTTCGTTATTAAAAACATCAGCACGGACCACAATGGTTTACAAGGAATACTTTATGTCGTTACTGATCAGGAGGTTAAGCCCAATAGCATGAAGCCGAATATTAGTATTATTCCTAAAGTTGAATACACTGTTGAAATTTCAGACAACGGATTCCTCATCAAAAGTGATAAATTTTCTTTTGATAAGAATTATGAAATTGTAATTCAAAAAGAATTGGAAGGCATCCTTGGTGGACAACTCAAAGAAAATTTCACCAAAGCCTTTGCTTTTGGAAAGGTTCAACCCAAAATAAATTTTACCGATTCCAAAGCAATGTACCTTGGAGCTTCTGGCAACAGAAACTTGAGTTTAGAAATTGTAGGCATACAAAACCTTCAACTGGAAATCACAAAGGTCTTCGAAAACAACCTTCAAGAATTCTTGCGAAGAGGAAAAAGTGATCGATACCATTGGGGAGAAGACTATGACATCAGTTACGAATATTACAGAACTGGAAATATTGGCCAAAAGGTTTACTCTGAAGAAATCAACGTTACAGATCTGCAATCTCTTGGAGCTAGAAAATTATTGAACATAAGCTTCGAAGACAAATTACCCGACTTTCAAGGCATCTATATAATCAGCCTTAGAGACAACGAACGAAACTGGTTGACAGATTCAAAAATAGTCGCCCTCTCTGACATCGGTTTGATCAGCAAACAAGAGAAAGACAGAATTTATGTTTTTGCCAATTCAATCAAAACAACGGCATCTCTTCCAAATGTAAAAGTCGACTTCTTTTCCAGCAACAATCAAAAGCTCTACACAGCAACAACTGATGAAAACGGAGTGGCTGTTTTTCCTGAAATTTTAAAAGTTGCGCCCGATTTTAATGTTTCTATGATCACTGCAGAAAAAGGCAAGGATTTCAATTTCATGGATTTCAATAAAAGCCAAGTTAGAACCAGTCGGTTTGAACTGCCCGGGAAAAGTCTAAATTCTAGCGGCTATGAAGCTTTCATTTTCTCTGAAAGAGACATCTATCGTCCAGGTGAAACGGTAAACATTGCAGCCATTGTCCGAGACCACGATTGGGGAACACCAAGTGAGATGCCTTTAAAAGTAGAATTTAAACTGCCCAATGGAAAAACCTTCAAAACCATTCGTAAAGTACTGAATGAAAATGGTGCCCTCCAGTTAGAATTACCAACCAGCAATGCCATGTCAACAGGACGCTACCGTGCCTCCTTATTGACTGCCAACGATCAAGAGTTAGACTCCTACAGTTTTGCATTGGAAGAATTCATGCCTGACAGAATAAAGGTCAAAGTTGACATAGATAGAGAAGAAATCATTTTAAAAGAGAACAATAAATTCACCGTCGACATAGGCGCACAAAACTTTTTTGGACCGCCTGCAGCAAACCGAAAATTTCAGGCCAATGTCAATTTCAGAAGAGCCTATTTTAGATCAGAACAATTTCCAAGTTATAAATTTCAGTCCAATAAAAACAATTACATAAGCAGCCTCGATGATGAAGGCAAAACAGACAGTGAGGGCAATGCCCAAATTGAATTTGAAGTAAAAGAAGAATACACAGACATGGGAATATTGAATGGAACTGTCTTTGCAACAGTCTTTGATGAATCTGGTCGCCCCGTTTATAAATCAAAAAAATTCAAGGTTGTTACTCAGGACCTTTTTTATGGAATTGGAGACTTCGATTATTATGTCGGTACAAGCCAACCTCTTAGCATTCCAATGGTTGTGGTCGACAAGGATGGGAAAAATGGACCAAGCGCAACGGCCAATCTGAACATTGTTCGTTTCGAATACAAAACCGTCTTGCAAAAAAATAACAGCGGATACTATAATTACATTTCACAAAAACAAGAAGTAGTCGAAGAAAATAGAAACATTGAGTTAAGCGGCTCGCCGAGCACTTTCACTTATACACCAACCAAATCAGGTCGATACGAAGTTCGAATTTCTGAGCCCGGAGCCAAACAATATGTGAGTAAGGTGTTTTATGCTTATGGCAGAGGAAGCACCGAAAGCACCGCATTTGAAGTAAACAATGATGGTAACATCCAAATAGAACTTGACAAGGAAAAGTATGAAACGGGCGAAACAGTTACCGCTTTATTCAAGACACCTTTTTCAGGAAAAATGCTCGTTACATTGGAACAAGAAGATGTGCAGGAATACTTTTACATCAACACTGATAAAAAAGCTGCTGAGCTTACTTTCAACATGAGCAATCAAAATGTGCCTTCTACTTATATTTCAGCAACCTTGATCAAACCACATGAAAACAATAATTTACCGCTGATGGTCGCTCATGGTTACAAAATGATTGAAGTACACAATCCTTCCAACAGTTTGGACATTGAAATTGAAGCTATAGAAAAATCAAGATCGAAAACCAAACAGACGATTAAGATAAAAACGCAACCCAATACGGAAATGACTTTGGCCGTTGTAGATGAGGGCATTTTACAATTGACCAATTTTCAATCTCCCAATCCCTACGATTTCTTTTACCAAAACAGAGCATTGGAAGTAGAGTCCAGTGATTTGTACCCTCTTTTGTATCCTGAACTCATGCAACAAAGTTTAATGACAGGTGGTGGAGATGGCGGATCAATGAGCAAGCGAATCAACCCATTGGCAAGTGAAAGGGTCGACCTTACAAGATTTTGGAGTGGGATCATAAAATCCAATGCAAATGGATTGGCCGAATACGAAATCGACATTCCTTCCTTTTCTGGTGACTTGAGAATAATGGCTGTTGCTTTCAAAGAGAATAGTTTTGGCAGTGCTACTGAAAATATAATCGTCGCAGATCCAATTGTTATCAGCACTGCCCTACCTCGATTCCTTAGTCCGAATGATCAAATGAAAGTTCCAGTTAGTATTTCAAACACGACTGATGAAACGGCAACAGGAAAGGTTTGGATTAAAGCTGAATCCCCCATAAAACTGACGGGCGATGAATATGAAATGATAGAAATTCCTCCTCATTCGGAAAAGATGGTTGAGTTCGCAGCTTTTGCTGAAAAGCAAATCGAACACGGCAAAGTAATTGTCTCAGTAGAAACCTTGGGGGAAAAATTCACTCAAGAAATAAAAGTTCCAGTAAGGCCAGCCTCTTCCTTGCAAAAGAAAAGTGGTGCAGGTTCTGTAACTGGTGGCACCGAAGAAACCATTAGCCTAGAGGCCGATTACGCTGAAGAGACGATAGATGGAAAACTAATCGTCAGCAAATCTCCTTTGATTGGATTTGCCGACAACCTGGAATACCTCGTTCGTTACCCCTATGGCTGTTTGGAACAAACCATTTCTTCGGCCTTCCCTCAGCTCTATTACCAAGATTTGGTAACAAACCTTTTCGGCAATGACCAAACGGGACAAGCCATGGACCCCAATTACAATGTCCAGCAAGCCATAGACAAAATAACGACCATGCAAATGTCCGATGGCGGATTGACCTATTGGCCAGGACGTGGATATGGAAATTGGTGGGGATCAATTTACGCCCTTCATTTTTTATATGAAGCTCAAGAAAAAGGCTTCGAAGTCAACCAAAGCTGCTTGGACAATTTGAAATTTTACCTCAAAACCAGATTGCAGAAAAAAGAGACCTTCGTTTACTATTACAATCGATCTTTGTCAAAAGAAATTGCTTCAAAGGAAATATTCTATTCTCTTTACACTTTGGCTTTGGTTGGTGATCCGCAAATTTCAACCATGAATTACTACAAGGCCAATCCAGAACTGATGAGCATTGATAGCAAATACATGTTGGCCACAGCTTATCATTTGGCGGGAGACAGAAACAAATTTGCGGAGATTTTACCAGGAGAATTTACAGGTGAAACCTCTAACAAAAGCTTTGCTGGAAGTTTTCATTCTCACATTCGAGATTTAGGAATCAGCCTCAATTGTTTGTTGACGGCTAAATCTGACCATCCACAAATTCCCGTTTTAGCCAGACAATTGAGCAAGCAAATGAAAGGCAAAAGATACATGAACACCCAAGAAAGAGTTTTTGGCTTTTTGGCTTTGGGTAAAATTGCAGAGCGATCCAATCAAAACTCGACGACCGGAAAAATAATTGCGGACGGACAGGAAGTCGCCCTTTTCAATGGTCAAAATTTGGAGATTGATTACCATGACATTGGTAGCAAAGAATTTAATATTCAGGCAGAAGGGGAAGGAGAACTTTACTATTTCTGGGACATCGAAGGCTTAAGCATGAGCAATGATTATGAGGAAAAAGACAATTACCTTTCCATCAGAAAAACACTTTATGATAAAAGTGGAAATAAAATTGATCCCGACAACATCAAACAAAACGATTTGATTGTGGTGAAATTAAACTTGAAATCACTTTCACAAAAGAAAGTTGAAAATGTAGTAGTGACAGACATCATCCCAGCTGGTTTTGAAATCGAAAATCCACGCTTGAACAACATTGCTTCAACGGTTAGCTGGGCAAAGATGGGAGCTATGGATCACTTCGACATTCGAGATGACAGAGTTCTGTTTTTCACAACCGCACGCAATACCAAGAAAGGACAAGACTACTATTATTTGGCCAGAGCAGTTTCGAAAGGAGATTTCATTATGGGACCAGCCAGTGCCGATGCTATGTACGACGGAGAATTTCATTCTTACAATGGCGGAAGAATGGTCAGCATTAGAGATTGACTTTCAGACTTTTGGACTTTGGGATCGACAACATCCGAAAATTGTGTAAACAATAAATAGAGGGCAATCTGGGCAATCTCCAATTGAATCTCAACATCTAAAATTCCAATCATCCAAAATTCTAATCAAAAAAATGGGCGACTTCTCTCAATCGAAAAGTCGCCCTCCAATAACAGAGTATTGGTTAGGTATCATCTACTATCTAAGCCAAAGCTTAGACTATTCTAATCTTTTGTTTTCTTTAGATTGCAAATACTTTCTCTGAGCCATCAACAATAGAAAAGCTCCACCAACTGCTGTCAACATACTCCAAATAAGTCCGCCTCCACCAAGACCAATAACCGAAGTAAGTATTCCTCCTAGAAAGGAACCCAATACACCAATTCCCAAAGTCGAAAGCCAACCTCCTGGTTCGTCACCTGGATGAAGATACTTTGCAATGGAACCTGCAGCGAGGCCAAATAACAACCATGAAATGAGTCCGACAATCATATTTTTATAGTTTTAAATTAAAAATTCACAAATAAATCAAAGACCATAATTCTTGAATTTGATTTAATTTCCCATCTTTCTAAAGATAATAACAACATAGTGATTTGGGAACCAAGAACACCGTCATAACGGAATTAATTGGTTTATTTTTTCTCAAACCAATCAAAACCCAATAAAGAACGACAAGAATTCTAATATCAAAAAACTAGCTTCTGATATCTAAATTTATCGGATTATACTTAATTTATCAACAAATATCCCGCCATTTCCACTGAATCTAACGAAATACTGCCCTGTCGAGAATTCACTTAAATTGATAATTTGCTTATTCTGCCCTTCTTCAAACTGCCATTCTGAAAGGATTCTCCCATTCAAATCAATGATTTCCACCTGATTTACGCCTTCAATTAATTTTATATTGATAAAATCTGCCGTTGGATTTGGATACATTTCAATTTCACTTAAATCAATTTCACCCAAACCAACAACATCCCCTACTTGTACAAGCATTTTTTGAACATCAATGCAAGCTCCCCACTCCACTGTCAATTTAATTTCATAAGCTCCATTGGTCGCATATTGGTTGCTTGCTGAAGCGCCTTCTCCTGTGTTTCCATCTCCAAAATCCCAACTGTAAGCATCCGCTGGAACAGATTCATCAGCCGTAAAATTGACCAAAAGATCTTGTGAAGAAGTACTGAATTCAGCATTCATATCGCTGACAATTATATCATCAAGGTATCGCGGAAAGATTTGATAACCATCCAAATAAGGGGATTCTAGCGAAGAAGAATATTGCCAACCCAAACCAACTACATCAAAAAGACCAGCTGGCGGATTGGTTCCAAAAACATTTACATCGTCTTCGATTCTCATTAGAAAATCTCTCTCTCCATCTGTCATCATCACATTGAAGCCCGTTCCTGAATTAGTCCATTCAGATGCATCTTTCAATCTCACACAATTCAATTGCACCAATTCAACTTCTGTGCTTTCATCCAAATCCTGAACAAGACGAGGCTCTTTTAAAGCATTGTCACTTGAAATCAAATCTATCTGAGTAGGATAAACCTGAATCAAACCTCTGAATTGACCAATTTCACCCAAAATATGCAAGCTGTCTCCCTCCACAGGACTGTAACCCAAATTGCCATTGTCCAAGAATACAGCGATTCCTCCACTTGGATCAATCAAAGCAAACTGCAATCCAAATGACCTGAAATTTGGTCCGTAAACAACACCTCGTACCTCCACATTTGAACCATCAGACAAAGCAATTCCATCAGAATTAGTTTCCAATAAATCTCCAATCGAACTGACCGGCAAATCATTGTCTACTATATTGATCGTCATTTCATTATTGCCTACCGTCAAGCCGTTCGTCGGATCCCCAATAAATAGGATAATCGTTTCATTCCCTTCCATTAAAGTATCTTCAAGTATGGCTATTTCAACCACAATAGATTCGTCTCCTTCACATACGGTGAAATTCGTTTCACTAATCACAAAATCGACATTCAGTTCTGCTGAACCAGCCGTTCCTAGAATGAAATCATAACATTCATCCAAGTTGGTCAATTCAATTTCAATCTCAATCGTCTCTACATTTTCAAACACTGTTTCATTTCCCGGCAGACTAACCTGAGGAGCAGAAGAACCACAAATGTTTGAATGCATTCCCAATCCAGTCAAATCATCGGCTGGGAAAGCATCCCATTGCATTGAAACTTCCGTCCAATCTGTTCCTCCTTCCGATACTATATTTTGTCTTCTTAGGCTGAAATCTGCAGTCGCTCCGTCCGCTCCAGCAGCCCAAAAAGCTCCTGGATCATCACCCACTAAACCAACTACATCTATGATCTGATCTCCCTTTTTCAAAACCAATGCATCGTTTCCATCAAAAATACATAGATCAGAAAAAACATTTATGGCATCATTAAAGTCTGGATTGATGTTCGTATTGGCAATTACAAACACATTAAATCCATTCAAAACACCATCGAGGTCTAAACTAAAAGACGGCTCAGTACTTCCGTTGGAATAACGCTCTAAAGAATATTCCGACAAATCAATGGCTTCTGGCTTGGCATTGAATAATTCAATGGCTTTGTTGTTTTCATTCCCTTCAACATATTCTGAAATGAAAAGATCGTTGCAAGCACCACCTCCAATGGAAAAACAATCATCAGAATTGTGGCTATTGATATAATCAAAAGTGTTGTTTTCATAAACATCCCATTCTGTTATTCCAATCGCCCAATCCAATTGTCCAGAACTGATAGAAGATTTTCTGACCATCGTTACATCATGAGTATCGCCCATTTCCAATGGCCATCCTGCTCCCGGATCTTCTCCTTTCAATCCAAACACATCAATCAGAATATTGCCGTGGTACAATTCCAAAACATCATCACCATTAAAAGCAGTAATACTATTGTTGATCAAATCAGCTTGATTGGCAATGATTGGATCAGCCTCGGGATGACAGATCAAGAAAACATCTCCTGCCATGATCAATCCCTCTAGCGTATCTATAAAACTTGGCTCCGTATTTCCATTATTGTAACGTCGGTAATAATATTCGGACAAGTCCACAATCCCTTCAGTTGGATTGTAGATTTCAAAGGCCTTATTGTTTCCACTGCCCTCTATGTACTCAGAGAAAAACAAATCGGTACATGGATTTTCTTCACCTCCAACAACCGTAATTTGTCCAATCATTCCCTCCATCCAATGCAAAGCACAAAAGAAAGGATAAACACCAGGTTCTGCCAATTCAAGATCAACAATCGGATTGTTTTCATTGACTGGCAAAGCCTCAAAGACATTATCGTTGACACCATCAATCCCAGAAACTGTTGGATGATTGCCTTCAAACCAAACAAAGCGAACAGTATCGCCTAGCATAACTTCTAGCTCGGAAGGTGCATACGCATTGTTGCTAACCTCAACCACATGTACCGTTGCATACAAAGATGAAATGCTTAGAAGCATCATGGAAATCAAAAAAGGTATTCTTATTCTCATTTTTAAATTTTTTCTGCTTTCGTGAAATTTATTCCATGTAAAATGCAACTAAAACTGTTCCAACCAACTGCTTTCTTTTGGTCCAATGACCAAAAGTTACATCGACCTACAGCTTTCTCTTGGTCTTGTAACCAAAAGTGTTATCAACAACAGTTGCAAAATTGTCTTATTTCCGTTCGTGAAATGTTAAAGCTGGGCACTTTATAAAATATAGTAATAAACAAGACACTGCCACTATAATAATAAGATCATCACAAAGTTATAAAATTGTTTGATTCTAATAGACAGCTTCTCCTCTTAAGATAAATGTTAAGATTTGTAATGGTTCTTTGAAAAAAGGGTCATAACTAGGACAACATTTGAGAATGAAATTGTTTAAGGTTTTGTGTCGAGATTGCTTGTAAATGCCTGGAATTCAAGAGGAAGCTCCATTATTTTTTCATAGCCAAGGCTATGGGAAATATTAATAGCTGATTATTGGATTTCAATGACTTGCAAACGAGCCATCTGAATAACTTTAAACAAATCAAGCTAAGATGCCGCCAAGCTGTATATTTTTTCATCGTTATCTAAGCTCTTTAAAAAAAAATTATATATTTACGCGCCTTGAGAAAAAATTCTAGCATGATTTCAGCCAAAATTTGAATAATCCCTCAACGCCAAGTATTCAATATTATCGACGGGATGAAAAAAATATTTATCGTTTTAAAACCCTTCACCCTCTTTTTGATGTGTGGATTTTTAGCTGCCTACTTGTTCCCAGGACAAATGGACAGCATCAGTCATGCGACCATGGCCGTCGGAATTCCGCTAATCTCAGACATACCATCAGAAAGTCCCAAAACAAAGGCCAAAGCGGCAGAAAAAGCTAAAAAGAAAGAGCAGCCCAAGCTTTCACCTAAGCTTTCAAAAGAGCAGGAAATGGAATCCTTGCAAAGAATGAAAGAAATTTCACAAGCAGCACTGAGAGGCATTCCCTTCCAAAGTCCATTCGAAAATCATCTCAAAGATTTATACAGAGCATGCGATTTAGATAGAAATGATCTTTCCTTCCAAACCTTTAAACTAGGAATGATTGGTTATTACAATTTGCTCAAAAAATCCAAACTCAAAAGAACAGGTATTTTATCTATTGTGGATTATGACAAACCGTCTTCAGAGGAAAGATTGTACATCATTGATTTGAAAGGCAAACGACTACTTGATCGCTTGTTGGTTGCACATGGTCAAAGATCAGGATGGAACTACGCCAAAGAGTTCTCTGACACCCCACAATCACACCAAACCAGTCTAGGTTTTTATAAAACTGCGGAGACCTACAGTGGAAAATATGGCTATTCCCTCCGTTTAGATGGCTTCGAAAAAGGATTCAACGCCAAAGCGAGAAGCAGAGCGGTTGTTATGCATGGTGCAGGATATGTTTCACGAGATTATCTGAAACAACACGGAAGACTCGGCAGAAGCTGGGGATGTCTGACCCTGACAATGGAAGAAAGTGAAAAAACAATCAGGAAAATAAAAGGTGGAACTTGCATCTATGTTCATGGCCCTTCAAAAGACTACCAAAAGAAAAGCAAACTGCTGGATGTTGAAGCTGCATGGGAAGTCGCCAGCCGAGACATAAAAGAAGAAATGCTGTAATCTTACTATCAAAACCCGCTCCCCCTTGCATTTCAAATCGTTTTACCAGTCTACTGAAACTCCAGATAAATCTTATAAACTTGAGGAATCAAGGCTTCAATCCCATCATTGACAATCACATAATCTGCTAAAGCTACTTTTTCGGCCTCTGGCAATTGCTTTGCCATTCTACTCCGCACTTCTGACTCTTCCGCTTTATCCCTAGACATCACACGATCTAATCTTATCTGCTCAGGAGCTGCAACAACAATCACTTTGTCAAAAGCATCCTGCATTCCAATTTCATAAATCAAAGCAGCTTCCTTGATTGCAAAGGGCACAAGACTCAACTCGTCAAACCATTTCAAGGTATCAACCGCCACTGCTGGATGCACCAATCCATTCAATTTTTTAAGCATTTCAGCTTGAGAAAATACAATATCAGCAATAAAGGGACGATTGAGTTGGCCCTCTTTAAAAGCCTCTGGGCCAAACAGTTCTATAAGCTGAGCTTTCAATTCAGGATCATTGTTCATCAGCCATTTTGCTCGCTTGTCTGAATTGTAAACAGGAATCCCTAAAGTCTCAAAGATTTTACAAACCAAAGACTTTCCACTACCTATTCCGCCTGTGACACCTATTTTCAGCAAAACTTATTTTTTTTTCTTTAAAAATCAGCCAAAGGCCAACAGCCAACAGCCCAAAGGCTATTTTATAAGCTGATCATCAACGTATTCAAGCATTTTAGCTTTTCTAAAACCAGCCTTCTTTATCAAATCCAATTTTTGCTGACAAGCGCTTTTGGATTCAAATTCCTGGTTGATTAAATATCTTTTGATGCCTCTATTATCGGAGTCAATCTCGATGGCCTCTACTTCATCAAAGTTTGCATTACCCACGTCAAAATTATCAACCGAAGAATAGAGCATAATTCGGTAAACTTTGATATTTTTGGGAGCATTGACATCCTCCAAGAACACAATTTCATTGTTGTCACTTTCATTAAATGGCTCCTCCTTTTTAAGATCAACAGGATTCGGAATGACTCTATCTGGTATTTCTTGTGTTTTTTGAGATTTTATTATTTCAGGAGCTTTCTGATTTTCTACATCTTCTTTGTAAATCTTGAAAGCTCTGTAAATTGCTGAGGCAATATAAGACTGGCCATTGTCTGAAAGCAAGTATTTTTCTTCTGCACTGTGCGAAAGGAATCCTGTTTCAATCAATACACTGGGCATACTGGTTTTGTAAAGCACCAAAAAATTGGCTTGCTTTACTCCCCTACTTTTCCTCATGGCACGATTCTTAAATTGATCTTCACATAAAGAGGCAAAGCGAACACTCTGCTCCAGAAAGGCGTTTTGATACAAAGAGAAGATAATATGCGTTTCAGGTGAATTGGGATCAAATCCATCATAGCTGGTCAAATAATCTTCCTCCAAGAGAATTACATCGTTCTCTCGTTTAGCAATGGATAAATTAGCAGCAGATTTGTCTTGTCCCATTACGAAAGTCTCCGTTCCATGCGCTGGACTATTGGGAACAGAATTGCAATGAATAGAAATAAAAAGATCGGCATTGTTCTTATTGGCAATATTGGCTCTTTCGTCCAATTCAATAAACACATCTTCTGTTCTGGTATAAATTACTTCGACATCTGGAAGGTTTTGACGAATGTAATCTCCAAGTTTTAGTGCAATCTCTAAGGTAATTTCCTTTTCTCTGGAACCATGCCCACTGCATCCAGGATCTTTGCCTCCATGGCCAGCATCGATCACAATCTTATCGAGTGTATAAGTATAAGATGCTGGATCTTTTTTCTCTAACAATCCGAAACCGAATATTAGAAAAAGAAGAGGAAGCAGCCCTAAAAAGAACCATTGTTTTTTCACAGTTTTATTTCTTTTATTCTGAATGCAAAAATTAACAAAATTCATTGAATCAATACATAGATTCCATCCCTTTGTTAATTAAATCAATAAAAAGTTATTTTCTATTAATAAAAGTGCATCCAAACAACGTATTATTAATTAAATCACGTTTTCTTTGAGTGTGCAAATTTATTCCTTAAATAGATAATTGATAATTTTATCAAGAATTTTTTGCGCAATCATGGTTAAAAACCAATTCTTAATGCAAAACGCAGACTCAAAACGCTGCTTTTTTCCATAAGATTATGAAATTGAGTAATTTAACCAGCTTTTGAATTCTATTTTACAACAGAAAATTAACTTTTGAGTTTAGGACATTTAAAATACCTGTTTTGTTTAATATTCAGCTTGAATTGTTTGGCGCAGGATGCCAATGATCCAAAACCAACGACTCAGCCAAGCAGCCAAATAAACAAAGAAAGCAACAGCGACAAAGATAATC
>CALBCY010000085.1 GCA_937927195.1 uncultured Chitinophagales bacterium | reverse complement strand
TGTCGGTATTTAACGTAGAAAGATCTACATTAACTGAGTTTCCATCTTCTATATCAATCGTTAAAATATTTCCAACCAAATTGGCAGTTAAAGTCTGATCATCTGGGCCTCCTGCTCCTCCGGCAAGATCAGAAAGATCTACAATCTGAGTTCCACCACCATCTTCTAGAATGAAGGTCAATTCATCTGTAACTGGATCGAAACTGAAAGTTTGAATTTGCTGATTATCACTTCCTCCACCCAATCCACTTAAGTCAATTGGTGTGGCTCCAGCATTGTTGGTGATTACTAAAATGCCTGTTCCCGGATCGAAGGACAGGTCTTGAATTTCATTCGTAGGATCTCCATCAGCATCCGATATTGGCATAGGTCTCCAGACAGCACTGTCCCAATAGTAGAAGAGATTGTCTTGAGTATCAAAAACCAACAAACCTTGTTCTGTTGCGCCAATTGCTGCACCGAGGGTTGTTCTTTGCGCATTGTTCAATCGAGGGACCAATATTCCTTTGTCATTTGCCTCAATGTCTAAGACTGCATTTGGATTAGGTGTTGTTGTTCCAATCCCAACATTATCCTGAGCATTTAATGCTCCTCCTATCACTACAGAAAATATAGCAATACCTAGTAATCGTTTGAAATTCATATTAAAATAATTCTATTAAGCTTGGTAAAGTATTGTTGTCAACAATGAAATTTTATTCTCTTTGTCCTTGTAAACCAGAAATAACCTGCCAATTGAATAAAACAGGGCACAAATTTATTTAAAATTAGAAAAAGTTTGTAAAAGTTTGATTTAAAAGCCCTTGCAAAGCTGTTTCAATGATATGCTTACACATACATGACGCCATTTATAACAAATGTTGCTGTCTGGTATTTAAAAAAAAGCAGAATACTTGTAAGAATGGTCAAAAACCTTACAAGTATTCTGCTAATATCTATTCTATTATACAAATTACTCCTTCACTACTCTGATCGTTTCTAATTCATCTGCTCCGATAACTTTGAAATAGTAAGTTCCGGTAGCAAATGCTCTAAGATCCATTGAGAGTTTGTTGATGCCTTCTAGCATGTCAAAATCAGTAATCTGAAGTAATCTTCCTGTCACATCATACAATTCAATTTTCAGGTCTTTCTGTACATTGGAATTGAATTCCAAAACAACAGTTCCTGAAGTCGGATTAGGATAAGCCCCTATAACAGAGTAATCGTTGGATTTTCTGTTTAATACAACAACTCTTGAAACCACTTTCACGTCTCCGTCCAAGTCTCTTTCAAGCAATCTGTAATAAGCAAGTCCAAGTGGAGCATCTTCATCCAATAGTTCATAATTGAGGGCCTGGTTGCTGTTTCCAGCTGCTTCCTTGCTACCAATTGGTTCAAAGTTAACAGCATCCAAAGAACGCTCAACTATAAAAGCAGCAGATCTATACTCCGAAGCTGTCGTCCAGTACAATAAATTGCCATCTGCTTGAACCTTGCCGTCAAATTCGACTAAAGTAACTGGATTTGGTGTTGCACAGATTGTGCTTCCTGATCCAGCCAATAAGAAGGACGTTCCTCCATTGTCATCTGTTGCTTGGATTTCTATAAACACATCTTGATCAAATGTCCCGATATTCAAGAAAGCCTGATCATATGCATAAGTTGTGTCCAAGGTTCCTGTGATGTAATATTCTCCACCAATCAATTCAGGTAATCCACCTCCTACAGTTACTGTCAAAGAGATTGTATTGGAGCTATCATTACAAACAGGTTCATATTCCATGGTTATTGGCTCCAAGAAGAAGACAGATGTAGCGTTTGGTGCAAATGGATCTGAAATAACAGTACATGGCCCGTCAAAGTTTGATCCAAATGGTACTTGTAAAATTGCAGCTGAGATGTATATATCAGTATTTGTTGGGAACGAACCATCATTTTCAAACATTCCTGTAGGGCTGAAATCTATTACACTTCCTGCTGGATCTGATCTGTCTGTATACATTACAAACCCAGATTCATATCCTTCATCGAGCACACCGAAATCAGCAGACATCGTCAAGGAATCTCCGAAGTTGACATATACTTGATCAATTTCAAAATTAGACAACAGAGAACTACAATCGAGACATTCAGAAATTCCAGTAGCTACCTCAAAGCAATTCGAATTGGATTCGTCTGTTACAGTGAAATTGTATTCGATATTTGGAATTGGACCAAATACATAGGAACCAGCTGTTAATCCTGAGACCTCAGTTCCCAAACCATCATCAATTGTGTAGGTACCAGAACCTTGAATCATTAGGCTTACGAATCCACCCAAAATTTCATCACATTCAAGACTGTCCGTAACTGTGAATGGAATACAAGGAATAGGATCGGTTACACAATCGGTAGAATCAATTATTTCAACAAAACAATCAGGATTGTCATCTGCACTAACAACAATATTAAAGTTAGGATCAAAATAAGGTCCCAATAATATCACTCCACTTTCATTTCCTGTCGTAGGAGCATTCACCCCATCCTCTATTGTGAAAGTAGTTTCTGAGTTAACAGAAAGATTGATGAAATAACTTTGCCCGTTGATACAAGTTACATCTGGAATAGCAGATAAAATACATCCGCTGGCACAATCTGCTGTTCCCTCAATGGTCAAGCTACAATTGTCATTGCTTTCATCCAAAACAGTGTAAGAATAGGCTGTTGCCAAATTCGAACTTTCCAATATCAATTCGCCAGCCAATACACCCGTTATAGGATCTGTATCTTCTAGGTTGTTGGTTATTGTATAAGTACTTGTTCCTGCAATATTTAATGTCAATAAGAAAGCTCCGGTATCCAAGCAATCGACTCCGTCGTCTTCAATGGCCAAATCACAAACTGGTTCTGAAGAGCAGTCTCTAATTCCAGAAACCGATTGGAAGCAATTTTCAGCAGATTCACTGGTAACTACAATTGAATAAGCGGTATTCGGATAAGGTCCCATTTGAACCAAATCGCCAGATTCTATTCCTGTGACAGGAGCATTTATTCCATCATCTACAGTATATGGTTCACTAACCAGACCTGTAACTAACACGTTCACATAATATTGATCAATGCCATCGCATTCTTCAGCCGCTTCAACTTCAAGTGTACAAAGTTCTTGATCGTCAGGACAAATTTTGAATCCTGAAATAATTCTATTGCATTCCAAATCTTGTTCACTTGTAACTACGATGCTGTAAATTCCTGCAGGAATTGGATCTGATGTGTATAGGCCTTCTGTTAAACCTGTTACTGGTTCATTGACACCATCATCAAATGTGAAAGTTCCTGGCCCTTCAATTGAGAATTCAGCAATGAATTCGAAATCATTGACGCAAGCTGTATTAAAGTTATTGAGACTTAAATCGCAACCATCGTCAAAGCATTCTTGATTTCCAGATTTGCTTAGGAAGCAGCCGTCAACTAATTCACTACTAATGCTAATATTGTAAAGACCACTGTTGTAAGGGCCCAAGTTAATCAGTCCTGCTGATACACCCGTCATTGGTGGATTGACACCATCGATGATCGTGAATGTTCCAGTTCCAGAAAGATCTACTGCAGCAATAAATTGAGTTCCAATACAGGAAGTGAACACATCAAAATCTAAATCACATTCTGGTTCATCAGGACAATCCTGGATACCAGAAATGGTTTGAACACAATTGTTGATGACTTCACTTGTGATTACAATTTCATAAGCCCCTTCAGGATATGGTCCCAATTCAATTTCACCACTGGTCAATCCTGTTAAAGGTTCATTGACACCATCTGATATTGTATAAGTTCCAGTTCCACTAAACACCATGTTAATGATGAATTCATTAATACTTGTACAGATAATAGTTGGTTCAGTTTCAAGGTTACATGGGATATCTGATCCACAATCCTGGTTTCCAATATAAGACTGGAAGCAAGCAGGGAAAGCTTCATCTGTAACTATTATTTCAACAGAACCATTAGGATAAGGTCCAAGGTTAATTGTTTGAGCCGTCAAACCTGTCAAAGGTTCGTTGACACCATCTTCCAAAGTATAAATACTCGTACCAGAAATTTCAACCTCAACATAGAAGTTATCTGGATCTTCTTCCAAACAAGTTGGGCTGGCATCCAATTCTAAATCACATACCAGAATGTCTTCACAAACCTTGTTTCCAGAAATTGTTTGGAAACAATTAGGATTGGTTTCATCCAAGATCGTAATGTTGTAATTGCCTTCAGGGAATGGCCCTAAGGTTTCAATACCAGATTCAACCCCAACCAAAGGATCAATGTCTCCATAAATAATGGTGTAGGTATTTGGACCGTCCAAACTAAGCTCTATAATAAAGTCGTCATTGGTCGTACAAATAGCCGCAGCACTTGCTTGAATGAAACATTCTCCTGAGCAATCTTCAATACCTGCATATGTCTGGAAGCAATTAGGATTGCTTTCGTCTGATACTGTTATTGAATAGAAGTCATTTGTAAATGGTCCTAACTCTACAGTTGTATTCTCCAAACCTTCAATACTATCAAATCCATCAAATACTGTATAAGTTCCAGAACCAGTTATTTCTACTGTTATAATGTAAGTACCATCTTCCAAGCATTCTCTTACTGGAATGATTGCTAAATCACAAACAGGAGTCGTACAAGATAAACGTCCATCTTGGATTAAGAAGCAATCTTCGTTGAACTCGTCAGTTACTGTTATAATGTAATCGCCATCTGGAATAGGACCGAAGCTTATGGTGCCTTCTGTCTGACCAGTCAATTCGTTGCCCATGCCATCAGAAATGGTATAGACACTTGAACCTGTCAATGAAAGCGTTAATATGATCGATTCTGCATCTGGTCCACATTCTTCTACAATGTTTAAATTAACATCACAAGGCAATCCATTGCTGCAATCTTCTGAATCTTCAAATACCTGGAAGCAATTGTCAATGTTCACATCAAAGATTTCAATGGAATAATCAACGTTGTTGTCCAAGGTACCCAATACATATTCTCCTTGACCAATATTGTCCAATTCGAAAGTTCCGACAACTCCATAAAGTCCTGTTCCTTCAACTGTAAGAATTACTTGATAAGAATCAGTTCCCAAACATTGTGTTGCCACACTTGCATTTAGATCACAAACTGGATTAACATCGCTACAATCAGGACCACCGATTACACTCTGCCAGCAACCATCATCCCATGGGAAATCGTCTTGGTCTGTTGAAGATGGAGGATTGTTTTCATCCCATACAACAATGTTGTAAGTTATATTGTATTCATCCACCAATGGACCTTCGAATGTATATGTTCCAGCGGTTGCACCTTCTTCTAAAATAAAGTTATCCGTGAAATCTGAAGAAACAATGGTATAAGTACCTGTTCCTTCGATTGTAATTTCAAGGATATACTCCTCTTCAGAAACACAATTGGTAACGGCAGCTATTGTCAAATCACATTCATCTGGATTGTCACAATTAACTGGGACAACCTGAGCAAAAATACAATCTGTATTATCGAGATCCTCTCCTTCCAATGTTGCAAGGATTGCATAGTTTCCATCCACTTGAGGCCCGAAGTTGTATTCACCCGGTCCACCAGTTACGATTTCTATAACCTCAAAATTGCCGTCATCAAAGAATCCGAAATAGATATCGTACGATCCTTCTCCAGTTATATTAGCTCCTACTTCTCCTCCATCAGGAGTGCAATTAACAAAGGCCTCTCCGCCAAGTTCACAAGGACCAGAACCACCATCATCACAAGTGAAGATACCTGTCAAATATTGCCAGCAACCGACTTCCCAAGGGAAATCTGCCTCTGGATCAATTGGATTGGTTTCATCGTAAACAACGATGTCATATACATAATCACCACTTGGATTAGAATAAGAAACTTCAAATTCACCCGCAGAAATTCCAGTTCCTAGCGTTTCAATATCTCCTTCCTCATCCAAACGTATTATTGTATAAGTATTTGGTCCATCTACATCAACAGTAATATTTAAATCTGTACCATTGCAATCAAAGTCTGCGGTCAAGTTTAGATCGCAATCACAACTGGCTTGGAATGCCTGGATGAATGAACAACCGGATGCTGGATCTTCTGGATCTTCTCCAGTTGGAACGATAATAACTGCATAGGTACCTGATTCCTCTACACTCAAAATGTTGACTCCGTCCGATACTTGTTCAACAAAGATTGGATTAAATTCTCCGTCTACAAAGTTTCCTATGTAGGCATCAAAGATACCTGCTCCTTCCAATTCAAGTATAAGGTCAATTCCACCATCTGCATTACAATTGACAGAAACTTCAGCCAATAAATCACATTCAATCGGATCACCTTCACAAACATAAGTTCCAGTCAACAATTGCCAGCAGCCTTCTTCCCATGGGAAGTCATCAGGATCCGTAATTGGATTGGCTTCATCGAATACAATTACATTGTAAGCAAACTCACCAAATGGATTATTAAATGTAACAACATGATCTCCTGCTGTAAGACCTTCCTGGAAAGTCGCAGGATCTCCTTCTTCATCAAGGGTCAACATCGTATAAACGCCCTCCCCTTCAATAGTAACCGTCACTTGCAATACATTGCCGGCCAAACATTCAAAGTCTCCTGAAATACTCAACTCACAATCCCCAGAACAATCAGCTTGGAAAGCTTGAATGAACGAACAACCCGATTCCGGATCAATAGGATCTTCCCCTTCAGGAACGATTACAATTGCGTATTGGTCATTTTCATAAGGGCCAAATGTATTGACACCGTTTTCAATGCTTATAAAGTCTACTGGAATGAAATCAAAATCAACAAACATTCCTAATACGCCTGTATATGTACCAGAACCTTCTACTGTAACAATCAATTCAAACTCCATGTCTGAAATACAATTGGTTTCTATAGCTGCCTCAAATTCACATGGCGTTCCAACATCTGTAGTATCATCAATGATGCAGTTAAATCCACCAATGAAGTTTTGATCACAATCGTCAAAAATTTCACTGCTTACTTCAATTGCATAATTAGAATCGAAAGGTCCTATTGTGTAGTCACCTTCCATCAATCCATCTTCAACACCCAATTCGGATGTAATGCTGAATGTTCCAGTACCTATAATATTCACATCTACAACAAAAGTTTCTGTTCCTTCTACACAAGTTGGAACGGCGGTAAAGGTTGCATCACATTCTTCGTCGGGACCACAAGTTCTAACACCTATTAAGACATCTTCACAATCTTCTTGCGTTTCATCTGTAACAGTAATTTCAAATGCTCCATTCGGGAATGGTCCTAAGACATATTCGCCTGCAGGTTGACCTGCTGTAACCAATATACCATCATTGATGGTATAGGTATTTGAGCCTGAAATTTGAATGGTAACTGTATAATTTCCTTCATCGATACATTCTATGTTTTGACTGATATTCAAATCACAATTATCAATAGTCGGACAATCTTGGAATCCTTCTAAGCTACTTGAACAATCAGGGAATACTTCATCGATTATTTGAATGGAATATGCCCCTTCCTCAAATGGCCCAATGGTAATTTCACCAGCAGCAACATTCAATATAGAATCATTGACACCATCAATGATTGTATAGGTGTTTGGTCCTGAAATATCCAATACGATTTCAAAAGATGTTTCATCAATACAAATAAATTCGGATTCCGCATTCAATGTACATGGCTGAGGAGAACAATCTTCATTGGCTCCTTCTGCTTGAACACAATTATCTGCCAAAAGATCCGTCACAGTCAAAATGTATGGCCCATTTGGAATAGGACCTAAAGTAAATGAGCCTGCTATAACATTCGTCATAAGCTCCTCATTGTATTCTATAGAATATTCATTCGAACCTTCAATGGTCAGAATCAAATTGTAAGAATCTGTCCCAATACATTCTGTTTCAACCATGATGTCTAAATCACAAAGTGGATCATCTACACAGAAGTTCGAACCTTCTATGGTTTCGAAGCAGGTAGGATCAGTGGATTTGACAATCGTAATTGTATAGGGTCCCTCTGGAATTAAACCAGTCACAATAGACTCACCAGCCAATTGATTAATCAAAGGAGGATTGAATCCATCATCGACCGTATAGGTTCCTGTTCCTGTGATAACAATTTCAACTTGGAAGAAGTCTTCATTGATGCAGGCAATTTCAGACTGCACAGTCAAATTACAAACTGTTGGATCAACACCATCAACACAAGTTTCTGTTCCGATAATTTCTTGGAAACATTCAGGATCAAAAACATGCTGAATGGTAACGATATAAGTTGAATCAGAATAGGGTCCAACAACAGCAGTTGCTGTTCCAGTAGCTGGATAAACATCCGAAGCCAATTGCAACAACTGGTCGCAAGGCGAGCCAAGTGCTTCTGAGTCCGTTGATCCGAAGTCGAAATTAAATTGTTCAACAATTGATCCGTCGGAAGGACAAGAAATGGTGATTGGGCCATTTGCATCCCATCCATTGCCTTGTGCATCTGCCATTTCAAAAGTATAAGTATCATTCAAATCAAGATCATCAAAAACTTGATAAACCTCAAAATTGTCAAGGTAGAAACCTGGAGACTGATATTCAACTTCACCAGTATTGTCATTGACCAATTCCCATGAGATTTGACCACCTTGGTTTCCTGTATTGAATTCCAACAAGAATGAACCGAAATCAGGATCTACTGTACCATCATAAATATTGTAAGCAGCAGAACCAGTTATGTCCAAAATAAGGTTGTATGTTCCATCATCGAAACATTCCGTACTGTAGCTTGCATTTACATCGCATACATCAAATTCTGTGCACTCAGCCTCACCACCAAATTCTCGGAAGCAATTTCCGTTTTGTTCGGAAGTAACCGTTACAAAGAAATCTCCTTCTATGATGTTGTTGTAAACTTCAGGATATGGTCCAAGAACATATTCGCCAGCAATTACGCCAGTTGTTGGACTAGAATAGAAATCATCTATTTCATAAGTACCAGCTCCTTCAATGGTAACCACGACAAAGAAGTCGTACAATGCATGACAAACAACGTTGATGTTTGCATTGAAATCTCCACATCCTCCGCCAACATCTGTTCCGCAAGTTGAGTTACCTGAAATGATTTGATAACAAGATGGATCATTTTCATCCTGAATAAATATTTCATAAGAATCACCTTCTAATGGTCCGAACTCAATATCACCTGCAGTTTGACCTGTGTAAACCAAACCAGGATCACCAGCTTGAACTGGACTGCCCAAATCTACTTCAAGTAATTCGCCTGCACCAAAATCGGTCCATGTACCACTATTGATAACCGCACCAGTAGCCAAATCGGAAACTGAATAGAAGTCAACTGCTCCATCTCCAAATGAATCAGTAATCACTAAAGTGTATTCTAAAGCAGAATTTAAACTTGGAATTTCAGCTGAGAAAGATCCATTGCTTTGCCATTCTCCTTCTAAAATTTCAAAAACAGTATTACCCAGTTCATCAAAAATGAATATCTCAGATTCAAACGCAAAGAAAGCATCTGTTTCAACTTCTAGCAAGAAGCCAGTTTCTGAGCCTCCAACTGCATCTGAAATTGTATAAGTCCCAGTCCCATTTAAATTGATATTAAGGATGAATGTATCTTCATCCAAACACTCTGGTATTACACTGGTAAACAAGTTGCAAAGTTGCGGTGTACAATCGCCAGTTCCTGAAAGGAAGACAGGCACACAGTCTTCGTCAATTTCATTGGTAATTTCTAATTCATAAGATTCACCATTGTCATACAAACCAATAGAGATTGGGTTGAAAGGATTCACCCCTGTATAAGTGGTATCACCATCAGAAATACTGAATGTTGCATCAAACAAGAACGACTGAATGGTTACTGCGACAGAATATTGGTCGAAGGAAGCACATTGAGGTTCCGCAGTGACCAAATAAGTACAATCATCCGGAGGACAATTAAATGGTCCAGCAAATTGTCTTACGCAATCAGGATTTTGTTCACTTGTGATGGTGAAATCAAAACCACCAACAGTAAACGGTCCATATTCAACGAAATCAAAAGGATTAACCCCAGTAAGCGGTTCAAGACCATCAGCTTCGATTGTATAGGTTTGATTTCCGTCGCCGTCCATTTGTATAAACAGAACAAATTCATCATCGTCCAAACAATCGAAGTCAAAGACGAATGCATTTAAGTTGCAATTTCCTCCCGGATCAAAGCTGCAATCTGAGGTCCCTTGAACACCTAGGAAGCAATCAAAATTAACTTCACTTGTTACAAATATATTGTAGTCATCTCCTGTAAATGGACCAAATGTGGTAGTGGTAGAATTACCTGGAACGTTTTCATAAAACTCTTCCCCGAAGAATCCAATTTGAACAGTGTAGGTACCTGGACCATTTAGGGTTACATTTAAGAAATATTCTACCGTTCCTTCAACACATTCTACCTCAGTATCAACTGTCAATTGACAACCTGTATTTTGAATACATTCACTAGAAGCGTTTATTTGGAAATCACAAGAAGCATCTAGTTCATTGGTAATAATGATCGTGTATTGGGTAGTCGTGAACGGACCAACTTCTATTGTCCCTGCCGAGACATTGGTGTAGGCAGGCGCTCCAAAGAAATCAAGAGCAATACTGAAAGTGCCATCTCCTTGGATGTCTAATTCAACAAAGTATTCTCCATCTTCTTCTCCGCAAATATCTACTGCGTTGGCAAACAAGTTACACAACACATCTGGTCCTCCACAATCAACTTCTCCAGAAATGTTTTGGAAGCAATTGAAATTGAAATCATCTTCAAAAATAGTGAAGTCATAGTTGTCGCCAGAAAAAGGTCCAATTGTGATTGTACCTTCCGTAAGTCCATCTTGGAAGAATCCGCCAGTATTTGATTGAATGACATAAATACCCGAGCCATTTACTTCTAGCTCTATTGTATAAGTCCCATTGTTTTCATCACAAATAATGGTTGGCACTACATTTAGATTACAGAAAGTTGTATCGCAATCTTTGACTCCAAAGTCAGTCACATTGCATTCCGGGAATTCGGCGTTCTCAACTGTTACACCGTAATTATTGAAATCCAAAGGTCCCATTGTATACGTTCCTGCTAAAACATCACTTTCAACAGTAGTTCCATTGAAAATATCCAATATGTTATAGGTATCTGGACCTTCAATCGTTATATCAAGTAGCAATAGTCCTTCTTCACAATATCTATCAATGGCTACACTAAGTGGTCCACAATTGCCACTACAATCCTGACCAATGAATAAAGTTTGAGAACAGTTGAAGTCATTGTTTGAGAAGATAGTAAATATAGACTGTCCTCCACCTGCGGTGAATGGACCAAAAGTATAAGTTCCTGCTCCTACACCCGTTTCGATTGGGCCAAAGTCTCCAAAGATGTCATAGGTTCCTGTACCTGTTATTTCAAACGTAATGTCATATTCATCATCGTTGATGCATTCTGTTGTGAATTCTGCATTCAGATCACAAATTGTTGGTGCACATTCAAATGTTCCTGACAATGCTTGATCACAACCAGGATTGCTTTCATCAAATACTGTAATATTGTAAAAACCATTTGGTATTGGGCCCGCTGAATAGGGTCCAGCCGGAATACCAGTAGTTGGTGGTTCGAAGAAGTCTGTTTGAATAGAATAAGGACCGCCTTCTGGCAGATCAAAGTTCACGAAAAATCCAGTTTCATCCTCCGTACATTCAAACTGAGTTGAAAGATTCAAAGAACAAGGCGTTTGTACCGTATCGATGCACATGGTATTACCGGTTATCGTTTGATTACAATCTAAGGTGTTCGAATTAATAAACACGAAGTAAGAATCATCCGTTAAAGGTCCAAAAGAGTAGGATCCTTCAGGGACGCCAAATTGTCCAAAACCTCCTGAAACGGATATATCAAAAGTATCCCCTTCATTACCTACGAGATCAAGATCAAGCATATAACTTCCATTGTCATTGCACAGCACTTCAGCCGAAGCAAACAACTGACAAGCAGGAATTGTTTCACAGAAGAAATCACCCCAAAGGTTTTTCCAGCAACCACCACCACCGAATGGCTCAAAATTCTCTTGATCGAAAACGATCAAATCCCAATCGGTAACAGGGGCTCCTTCAAATGGTCCTTCTACCAAATAAGTTCCTGGGCCCACATCTTCATATTCATATGGACCGCCTGTTTGGAAATTCCATTCGGCGATGGTGTAAGGTCCACCTGTTCCTTCGATGGTTAATTCTATGTCAAACAAACCTGACCCATCTTCTCTACACATAATGTCGTAAGACACTTCCAAATCACAGCCAATTGAACAGTCTTGACCTAACCAAATGATATCGGTACAACCTGGCAAACTGCTGTTGATTGACAATTCAAAGAAACCACTTGGGAAAGGTCCCAACTCATAGACTCCTTCTGTAAATACCTCGCTAACACCAGAACCATTCACAAAGTATTGTTGAGATCCTTCAATTTCTAAGGTCAACAGGAATTCATCGTCATTTAAACATTCAACCTCAGTGTACGTTTGTAAATCACATGTAATTTCACCCGTACAAGAGTAATCTCCTTGAGTAACCTGCGTACAAGCTGGATTGTTGGCATCTATCAATTCTATGAAATAAAATCCATTAGGAATGTCTTCAATCAAAACATCTGGATCAGTTCCATTTTCTATAAATAGAGTACCATTTACAAATAGATTGTATACTGTAGCTCCTTCAACAACTAACTCTAAATCAAAATCAGGATCAGTATCATTTTCACAAATTGGTTGACCTGAAATCCCAGAGATGGAACATTCAGTAGTATTCCCACATTCAAATGTACCGTTGATATTTTCTTGACAATCGAAGTCCAGTTCACTAGACACATTTAAATTGTAATCAGGATCTGTATAAGGTCCAAAAGTATATTCCCCTTCATCTAAACCAAATTCGAAATCAAATCCTGTGAAAACAGAAAACGTTCCCTCACCTGAAATATCGATAGATATTTCATAGCCCGTGTTGTCGTTCACACATTCGATGTCATAAACAACATTTAGGTCACAAGGAGTAACCGAACAGTCATAGGTTCCAAATATCGACTCTGTACAATCTCCGAGATTTTGATCGAAGACGGTCAAGTTTAAGAAACCATTAAAGAATGGTCCTATGACATAAGTTCCAGCTATCAAATCTGATTCGGTAAATCCAAAACCATTTGTAACGGTATAAACACCTGAACCTTCAATTGTAATTTCAACATCGAACTCGAAATTATTATCTGGATCACAAAGTGGTTGATAAGTAAAGCTGAGGTCACAGATAGGCGGAGCACAATCAAAATCACCTTCATAAGTTTGGGAACAAGCAGAATTGCCCATGTCCATAACTTCAATATTGTAAGGCCCTTGTGGGACTGGTCCTATTTCGTAAGTACCAGCACCTAAATCATTGTAAGGATCATTGAAACCATCGTCGATTGAATAGGTTCCTGTTCCACCCAAGATCACTTCATAAATTACATTGTTATCCGATTGACAAAGTGGAGTCAATTGTAAAGTTACATCACAAACTCCTGTGCCACCACATTCATGGCTTCCCACTTCTTCAATAAAGCAATATTCACCATTCGGGTCGGCATCACCAAACTCAAGATCTAAAACATATACCGACCAGTTACTTGTGAAAGGTCCAAATTCTAATAAAATAGAATCACCATCAAGGTTTACATTGTCAATAAAACCTCCTATGCCAGCGTCAACACTGTAAGAATTTGGTCCTTCTAAATCTACTATCAAATTAAAGGCACCTGATGAAAGACATTCATAAGTAATCTCCATAATCACCTCGCACTCGTCATTTGTACCACAAGTGAATTCACCTGATACCATTTGTGGACATTCAGGGTTTTGTAAATCTATTACATCTACGACATAAGATCCAGTAGCGATGGCTCCTATTTCAGTCAAGCCTGGTTCTACCCCACTCGCCTCCAAAGATCCATTTACAAATATATCATAAGTATTGTTACCGATGATGTCAACAGTCAAATCATAATTGAATTGGCTGTTACAATCTTGACTTAGGTTCACGATGAAATCACATGGATCTTCAATCGTAATACAAGGCTCGGTTCCTGTAACTTCAAACTCACAAGTATTGACCGTTTCACCAGTTATTGTTAAAGTGTATGGTCCAACAGGAAGCGGGCCAATAACTGTAATTCCATTTGTAACACCCGTTACAGCAGGATTGATTCCATTGTCTAAGGTGTACGAATCTGAACCAGTCAGATCAACAACCAATTGATACGTTTCACCAGGAATCAAACATTGAGTCTCCACATTTGCGAATACATCACAAGGTGGAATAATTTCACAATCATTTGTTCCAATCACTTCGATGCCACAATCCGGATTGCTTTCACTTTGAATTGCAATGTTAAAGTCTCCATTCGCAAATGGACCGATCTCAATTTGTCCAGCAATTTGATTGGTCAATGATGTTGTTGCAGAAGTGATGGTGAATGCACCTGTTCCTGAAAGATTCAAAATCACATTGAATTGTTCTTCGTCTAAACAAGTTATTTCAGCAATATTCGCACTTACATCACAAGTTGGATCGAAGCAATCAAGTGTCCCAACAACTGTTTGACCACAAGTGTTTTCAATTTCACTTACAACCAAAATACTGTAATCTCCATTCGGATAAGGTCCCATTACAATGTTCCCTGCTGATTGGCCTGTAAGCGGAGGGTTAATTCCATCATCCAATGTGTAAGTTCCAGTTCCAGTCAATGCAATGAACACATTGTAAGTTTCATCGTTGATACAATCTGTGGTATTGACAAGTTCAAGATCACAGACAAAACAGTCTTCTTCTCCAGAAACAGTTTCCTGACAAGTTGGGTCGATCAAGCTAGTAGCAATAATCGTATAAGCTGAATTATTAATGTACGGTCCAAAAGTATAAGAATTGGCAGAACCGTTGAACGTCTGGTTGCCATCTGAGATTTCAAAATCTCCCAATCCGATCAAATCAACAACTACTTGATATGAATTTAGATTGTTGAGGCACTGAACATCTTGCACCAAAGAAATTTCACAATCATAACAATTTGCTGAGCCAGTTAATGGGAAGTCGCAACTAGGGTCAACATCACTTGTTACAAGGATGTTGAACTGTTCGTCGTTTTCATAGCCAACAAAATTGTAAATACCTTCCTCTACATTATTCAGCGTCTCGTTGTCAGCATTGATGGTGAAAGTTCCACTTCCACTAACTGTAACAATAACTTCATATTGATTCAATCCTAAACATTCTGTTTCAAAAGATGCATTGAGATCACATTCGAAACAATTGTCTGATACCGCTATTGTTTGAATACAAGTTTCGTCCTCTTGCGAGCTTGCTGTAATGTTAACCAATTGATTGTTCTCATAAGGACCAAACTGATAAGTTCCTGCAAAACCAATTTGAACTGGTCCAATGCCATCAGCTATTTCAAACTCACCAGACCCTGTAACAATTACAGTGGCGGTGAAACCATCGATGTTAATACATTCGGTTGTAACTTCTATTCCAAGATCACATTCAAAACAATCAGCTGTTCCATTTAATTCTGTAGAACATCCTTCTTGAACTTCACTTATCACATTGTAAGTGAAATTGGTTTCATTCTCAAAAGTTCCCAATGGGTAAACTCCTGCCTCAAGACCTTCTGCTACAATATTGTTGTTTCCATCTGTAATAAAATAAGTTCCATCTCCCTCAATGCTTACCAATACATTATAAGAGAATTGATCCAAGCATTCAGTTTCGAAGCTGGCGAATAAATTACAATCGAAGCAGTTTCTAACTCCTGCAAGTGTATCTGTACAAGTAGAATCTATTTCACTGATGACTACAATTTCATAAGGCACATCATTTTGATACGGGCCATAAGTATTGTTACCAGCTGCTACATTTTGAGTTGAATTGACTCCATTTTCTACAATGGTAAAAGTACCATCACCTGTGATGGTAACAACCACGTTGTAAGTTCCTAAACCATTGCATTCCTCAGAACCACTTGCGGCTAAGTTACATTCATAACAATCTTCAGACCCAGCAAATTCAAATGTACATTCGTCTGGTTCCAATTGGCTTTGAACGGTAAAATCAAAACCAGATCCACTTTCAAAAGGTCCTAGGGTATAATTTCCAGGAGTAACATCTTGAGCAACATCTCCATTGATTATGGTGTAGTTATCTGAACCAGAAATGTTGACGATCACCTCGTATTGATCAAAGGCCAAACAATTGGTTGAAAAATCAACATCTAAATCGCAGTCGAAACAATTCTCTGAACCTGAAATTTGATCCGTACATGTTGGATCTAATTCGCTGGTTGCGGTGAAGCTGTATTCTTGATTGTTAGAATATGGACCGAAAGTATAAAAACCTGCTATTAGCCCAGATTCAGGCTCATCACCATCATCGAGTATAAACGTTCCCGTTCCTGAAATTTCAACTATAACAGTATAAGAACCTATTCCATTACATTCCGTTGTAGTGGAAAGTAACAGATCACAAGCAAATGGACAATCATCCAATCCAGATATTTCATCTGAACAATTAGGATCCGTTTCACTGGTTGCTGTGACAGTATACATTTCATTGTTTACAAAAGGTCCATAAGTATAGGTTCCTGCCACCACTCCATTTTGGATAACACTGCCAGTATTAACTGTGTAAGATCCAGAACCAGACAAGGTAAGAATCACTGAATAACCATCAATGCCAATAACACCAATGCATTCTGTTTCAGCAGTCAATGCTAAATCGCAATCGAAACAATCTTCTGTTCCTGTTATGGTTTCAGAACAGTCTGCATTTAATAAACTGGTAATTTCATAATTATAAGTATAGTTGTTAGGATAAGGACCATAGGTATAAATTCCAGCCTCAATAATGCTTAAATTGCCTTCTTCATCGATCAATTCATAATCGCCGGTGCCCGTCAATATTATTTCAACTGAATAGCTATCAAAGCCTTGGCAAGTTTCATTCTGAGTGACACTTAAATCACATTCAAAACAGTCTCTTGTCCCCTCTGCAATTTCAATACAATCTTCCAATAAATTGTCACTGACTGTAATGTTGAAAATTTCATTATTGTCATACGGACCGAAAGTGTAGTCTCCTGTAACAGCATCGGTAATTGGCATTCCACTTCCATCATCAATTGTGTAAGTATTCGAGCCTGAAATATTAAGCATTACAGAATAAGAAGCATTTCCTTGTTGACAAATCAATTCTTGGCCGATGACTAAATCACAAACTGGTACGCATTCAAAAGTGCCGATGACTTGTTCCGAGCAGTCAGGATTTACTTCACTGGTTAGGGTGAAATTGTAAACGAAATCACTGTACTCATTAATGGTATAAGTTCCAGCCATCAATCCGGTTTGATCCTCTTGGTTTGGAACAGATAAAGTATAAGTTCCACTTCCTTCAAAAGCGAAAGTGACTGAGTAAGTAAAGTCTTCATTGCATTCTTCAATTATTTCAAGAACCGTTAAATCACAATCGAAACAATCTTCAGTTGCGCTTAAGGTTTCAACGCAATCTTCTTCAGTTTCACTTGTTACAGTGAAATCATAAAACTCATTGTTTAAATAAGGTCCGAAAGTTAAAGATCCTGTGGTGATGCCAGTTTGAACATCTCCATTGCCATCTTCTACAGAGTAAGTTCCGCTTCCAGTTATGAATAATTCAACGAAGTAATTATCCAATCCTTCGCAAGTGGTTTCAGCACTTAATGAAAGATCACAAACAAAGCAATCTTTGGTTCCCTCTCCTACTTCAAAACATTCAGGATCAATTTCACTTGTCACTGTATATGTATAAACCGTTTCATTTGAGTAAGTACCCAATGAAACTGGCCCAGCAGTTTGACCAGTTAAAATGTTTCCATTTCCGTCAACAACCGTATAAGTTCCCAAACCAGAAATGCTTAGGATGGCTTCATATTCCGTATTGTCCTCTGTACAATTTTCTGTTGTCGAAACTGAAAGTTCACAGTCTTCAAAACAGTCTTCAAATCCAGTAAAGAATTGTTGGCAATCTGGTTCGATTTCAGAGGTCACAGAAATTGAATAACTGCTTTCACTTGAATAGGGACCCATTGGAATTGATCCAGCTGTTACACCAGTCATGTCAGGGTTTACACCGTCTGAAACAAAATAGGTTCCTGATCCCGAAATATTGATTGTAACTGAATATGATTCGAAGTCGATGCATTCTACAATTTGATTAGCATTTAGATCACATGTGAAGCAATCGAAAGTTCCTGTAACTGCATCATTGCAATCCGGATTCACATCACTTGTTACATCGATCGTATAAATTTCATTGTTTAGATATGGACCGAAAGTGTAAGACCCAGCAGCTTGACCAGAAGTACTGGTTGTTCCATCATCGATGGTAAAGCTTGCAGAACCTGTAACCGTTAAAACAATTTGGAAAGACGAGTTGTCATCCGAACAAACTGTTTCTGTTGAAAGTCCTAAATCACATTCGAAACAATCTTCTGAACCTGTAATTGTTTCTGTACATGTAGGATCAATTTCACTAGTAACTGTGTAAGAATATCCTTCGTTGTTTTCATAAGGGCCGAAGGTGATGGTACCTGCTTCCACTCCTGTTTGAACTGGAGGGCTTCCATCATCAATTGTGTAAGTTCCACTTCCTCCCAATACTAATTCGATAGAATATCCAACAACGCCGTCACAAACAGCATTTGGACTCAAGGTCAAATCGCAAGGGAAGCAGTCATCTGTTCCAGTCTGTGTTTCGCTACAGCTTTCATCAATTTCACTAGTAATAACCAGTGTATAATTTGTTTCATTGCCAAAAGGACCGAATGGATAAGTTCCAGCAGTCAATCCAGTTGTTGTATTGGTTCCATCATTGACCGCATAAGTTCCAGAACCTGTTATTTCTAATTGAACTGAATACGTTTCTAAATCATTGCATTCTGTAATCGCCGATGTTGACAAATCACATTCAAAACAATCCTCCGTTCCACTTACTTCTACAATACATTCTGGATCAACTTCACTTGTAACAACGATGTTGTAAATTTCATCATTAGAATATGGACCTCCAAAATAAAGTCCCGCACTTTGATTGACTTCAATTGGATTGACTCCATCATCAATACTGAAACTTCCTGTCCCGGTAATGACCAATTGAACCGTGTAAGATTCCAATCCATCACAGATGTTTTGCTCTTGAATATTTAGATCACAATCGAAACAATCTTCAGTTCCTGTTAATTCTTGTGTACAAGTTGGATCCGTTTCACTAGTAATGGTTATTAAGTAAACAGCTTCATTGGCATATGGACCAAAAGTATAGGAATCTGCCGTTGCTCCTGCTATTGGAGAACCTGAACCGTCATCAACGGTATAATTTCCAGTACCAGTAAAGCTTACTATTGCATTGTATCCATTTTCATCGATGCAAACTGTTTCCACTGAAGGAGCCAAATCACATGTAAAGCAATCAAGTGTTCCATTGGCTTCATCCTCGCAATCGGCTTCAATTTCACTTACTGCAGTAATGGTGTAAGGAACGTTGTTGGCATAAGGCCCAAAAATATAAGTTGTTCCAGCAACCGCAGCAGTTGTTGGTGCAGCAACACCATCGCTCAATGTATAAGAGGCATCGCCATTGATTGTTACTTCAACAGTGTATTCATTTTCATTGGCACAATTCGCAATGGCACTTAAAACCAAATTACAATCAAAGCAATCTTCGCTTCCTCCACTTACTTCTGTGCAAGTTCCATCTATTTCGCTTGTCACAGTATAATTGTATGTATCGTTGTTGTCAAAGGGTCCGAAAGTATAAGAGTCCGCTACTTGACCTGTTAATTGAGTTGTTCCATTGTCTATGATGAAAGTTCCTGATCCAGAAACATCCAAAATCACTTCATAAGTATTAAAGTCAATACAAGAAGGAGAAGAACCAACAATCAAATCGCATTCGTAACAATCTTCGGTTCCTGAAACTTCCTGTTGGCAAGTTGCATTTTCTTCACTTGTGATTGTTATGGTATAAGAAGATTCATTTGGATAAGGACCGAATGGATAATCACCAGCTGTAACACCAGTTTGAGCTGGATTGATTCCATCGTCAACGGTAAAAGTTCCTGTTCCTGAAATTGTCAATTGTACTAGATATTCTGTTAAGCCTTGACAGTCTGTATTTGCCGCCGCTGCCAAATCACATTCGAAACAATCCTCCGTCCCAGAGATCTCTTGAACGCAAGTTGGATCTATTTCACTTGTAACTACAAAAGCATAATTGTCATTGTTATTGAAAGGACCGAATGGAATAGTTCCAGCAGTTTGTCCTGTTAGAGGAGTGGCAGAACCATCATCAACGATAAATGTTCCATCTCCAGTAATGACAAGATCGATGTTGTAACTAAGTCCGTCAATACATGTAATCTGAGGACTGATAGAAAGGTCGCATTCGTAACAGTCATTTGTGCCTGTTGTTGTTTCTGTGCAGCTTGCTTCAATTTCACTTGTAACAATGAAACTAAAGGAATCGTCATTTTGGTATGGACCGAAAGGTACATCGCCAGCAGCAACACCCGTTTGAACAGGATTGATTCCATCGTCAACAGTAAAAGTACCATCACCTGTTATGGTAAGGGTTACATTGAATGATTCAAGATCGATGCATTCTGTTGAGGTTGATAGAGACAAATCACATTCGAAGCAGTTGTTGTTACCTGCGAAACTTTCCGTACAGGTTTCTTCCAATTCGCTGGTTACTGTAATATTGTAAGCCTCATCATTGTCATAAGGCCCCATTGTAATCATTCCAGCTGTTTGGCCAGTTTGATCAGGATTGACTCCATCGGAAACAGTAAAGGTTCCACCACCTGCTAAGGTAATTTCAACTTCATATGTTTCGAGATCAAGACAATTTTCTACTGCGCTCAAACTTAAGTCACAAGTAAAGCAGTCATTGCTGAATGGAATTTCAAAATCGCAACTCGCTTCCAACTGACTGGTTATTTCAATATCGTAATTTGTATTATTGTCATAAGGACCGAAAGTAAAAGTTCCAGCAACTTGGTTCCCCAATTGAGGATCAATGTCATTGTCAATCAAATAGATTCCGTCTCCTGTGAATGTCAAAACCACTTCATAGCTGGCAGCATCAACACAGTTGATTTCAATTCCAGCACTTAGATTGCATTCAAAACATTCTTCACTATCAGAAATAGTAGTCGAACAGGTTGGATCTATTTCACTAGTAATGGTATAAAAATAAGAAGCACCACTGTTGAATGGGCCAAGGTTGGTTGTTCCCGCTGAAACGCCTGTAGGGCCATTTCCAAATACATCTAAAACGCTGTAAGTACCAGTTCCTGTAATCTCCAATTCAACGATGTATTCTGTCAAATCAGAACAAACATTGGTAGGTGTGGCAACCAAGTCGCAAGTAAAGCAATCTTCGCTTCCTGCAATGGTCTGGTTACAATCGGAATTCAGTTCACTTGTTATTACAATTGAATATGCTTCGTTGTTTGAGTAAGGTCCGAATGGAATTGCTGTAGCACCCGCTGTCTGTCCAGTTAGGTCAGGATTCACACCATCTGAGATGGTATAGGTTCCACTTCCAACTAAGGTTACAAGGATGTTGTACATTTCAAAACTATCATCACATTCTACTTCAAAAGTTGAAGCGAGATCACAATCAAAGCAATCGTTGGTTCCAGAATAAATTTGAGAACAGTCTGTTTCCAGCTCACTCGTAACTGTTATTGAATAATTTGTATTGTTTGGATATGGTCCAGCTTGAAAGGTTCCAGCAGTAATACCTGTTTGAACAGTATTGACACCATCGTCAATGCTGTAGGTTCCTGATCCAGTCAAAGTAAGATCGACAGAAAATTCAGTTAAGCCATCACAGATGTCTTCCCCTGCCAAACTTAAATCACAAGTAAAGCAATCGAAACTACTGTTGATGATTTCAGTACAAGTTGCTTCTTGCTCACTTGTTACAACGATGCTGTAATTGCTTTCGCTGTTAAATGGTCCAACAGTAATCAATCCAGCAGGCACAGCCGTTTGAACAGGATTAACTCCGTCGTCAACAGTAAACAAACCACTTCCGTTTATGGTTACATCGACATTGAAGGCTGTTAAATCTTCTAAGCAAACTGCTTCAGTTGCAACCGTTAAATCGCAAGTAAAGCAATTGTCAACCAATCCTGTAATTTCATCAGTACAAGTTGGATCTACTTCACTAGTAACAGTCAAAGCATAAGAATCTCCATTGGTATAAATGCCCATATCGATTGTTCCAGCAGATTGTCCTGTTAATGGAGTATTTATTCCATCATCAATTGTATAAGTACCATCGCCTGTTAATACCAAATCTAATTGGTAACTCACTAAATCAAGACATTCTGTTTCAACTCCCAAAACTAAATTGCAATCGAAACAGGTAAATGAAGCATCGATTACTTGAAGGCAATCGTCCTCTACTTCAGAAGTAATTGTATAAACATAGTTTGTTCCGTTTGGATATGGACCGAAATTTAACATACCGGCAGCAATACCTGTTTGAACCGTTGTCCCATCATCTACTGAGTAGGTTCCAGTTCCTAGAATTTCTAATTCAATGTTGAATTCTGAAAGTCCATCGCAAACTGGCGTAGCAGTTGCTACCAAATCACAATCAAAGCAATCGAATTGTCCCATAACTGGTGAGGTACATGTAGGATCAATTTCAGAAGTAATAACTATATTGAAACTTTCTTCATTGTCAAAAGGTCCGATGGTTAAAGTTTGACTTGTCAGACCAGTTTGAACAGGATTGACTCCATCGTCAACAGCATAAGTTCCAGAACCAGAAAATTCTATTTCAACATTGAATTGACTTAGTCCATCACAAACAAAAGTCGGATTGACAACAAGGTCGCAATCAAAGCAATCGTTTTCGCCAGAAACGGAATCTGTACAATCAGATTCCACCTCACTTGTTGCGACAATATTGTAAGCTGTATTGTTTGGATATGGCCCGAAAGGAATCGTACCAGCAGCTTGTCCAGTGAGCACATTGCCCATGCCATCATCTAAAGTATAAGTTCCAGTTCCCGCTAATTCAACATCGACTGTAAACTCGGTAAGATCATCACAAACCTCTGTTGCATTTACCACCAAATCGCAAGTAAAACAATCTTCACTAACATTGACCTGAATTGTACAATCCTCTGGTCTTGCTTCATCCGTTACTGTAATGGTTTGATTTGATTCACTAGCGTATGGACCGAACATCAAGGTTCCTGAAGTTTGTCCCGTGAAAGAAGTTGTTCCATCACTGACGGTGTAAACAGCAGTACCTGTTATTTCTATTTCAAGTTCATAATTTTCAAGGTCTATGCAGTTGGTTGTTTGCTCGACAACGACATCACAAAGGAAACAATCTCTTGTTACAGATTCTGTGAAAACACAAGTAGAATCCAAATCACTCACAATGGTAAGGATGATTGGATCTGCAGTAGAGTAAGGCCCGAAAGATAATTCATCTGTTGCCAGGATGTTTGTATAAACGTCGCCATTGTCAAGACTTACTGTGAAAGAACCTTCACCAGCCTCTAATTCAAAAAAGATATTGAACTCTTGTTGACTTTCGCAGTTGGTAAAAATTCCATATTCCACTTCATCACAATTGATTTCTGAAATACAAGTAATCAATGACGATTCAGAACAGTTGTTTTCATCTGTCACTGTCAAGAAGAATGATCCATTTGTATTGGGAAAAATTCCAGTTGTGTTCGAAGCAAGTAATGTATTGCCATCAGCGGTGTATAAGTCATAAGTCAAAGTGCCAAAACCACCTGTTACAACAATACCTGCATAACATTCATATTCAGAATCAATTTGAATTGGTTCGACTGTTTCGATTTCCAACTCACCGATGCATAAATCATCGCTTGTGATTCCATTTGCATCAATGTGGTTATAGATTACAAAAATACTGTGCATTCCACCAGTAAGGCCAGAAAAAGTAAAAGTACCATCGGCATTTAGATTACCCAATGTACCGTCCAAACTCGAGCTTACCTGATAAGAAGTCATGCTGTAATTTGGATGGTCTGGTTGCCCTCCTGTTATGGTCAAGTTAATTTGGCCATAATCACAAATGTCGACCTCATTGTTGACTGTTATTTCATTGTAAACTTCAACATCAAATTCTTGTGTACATCCCTCTGAATCCTCCACAGTAATCGTATAAGTTCCCTCTGTAAGGTTTTCATATGAATCGTTGATTGAATTTCCAGTAGAAGTCAAAACTTCCAATGTTCCATTGTTGTTTAAGGTAATGGTAAAATCACCAGCATTACCACCGGTTACGGTTGTCAAATCAATTGAACCAAAATTACAAGCCTCATCTTCAACACCTAAAACGATTTCTTCAATGATGTCTATTTGAATGGTTTCAGAACAAACGGTAGAACTTACATTGCCATCTGAATCAATAAAATTGTATGCTACAGTTATTGTATGGCTTCCTGTACTCAATGTAGTATTAGGGCTAAATGAACCATCGGTGGCCAAATTGCCAAGCGCTCCATCAAGGTCAGAACTAACTGAATAGTTACTCATTGTATAAGCAGGATGATCTGGTTGTCCTCCAATTACTTGGATGTCAAATGTTCCGTAGTTGCAAGTAACACTCAAATCCTGAATCTGAATCGGATCGTAAACTTCCACAGTAAATGTTTCTGTACACCCATCTTCATCTTCCGCTAAAATATTATAAGTTCCTTCCGCAAGGTTGTCATAAGAATCATTGACTGAATTTCCAATAACATTAATGACCTCACTGGTTTCAAGTAAAGTAAGCGTATAGCCAGTACTGCCAAAATCATTTGGATCCAAACCACCTGTAATCGAACCCATATCAATTGAAGAGGAAGCACAAGCCGTTTCAATTATTTCCAAATTAATTGGACCAGCAACCACCACTTCTGTTGTATCTGAACAAGAAACTCCAGTTGGGTTTCCGTTTGAATTCAAATGTTCATAAGCCACAATTATTTCATAAACACCATTTGCTAAACCAGCATCTGTAAAGGTCCCATCAGGATCGGCATTGCCCAATAAGAATCCATTACCGAATACTTGATATGCTGTATAAGAATAGTTTGTATTTCCTGGTTGTCCACCAGAAATTTCTAAATCTAAAATTCCATAAACACAAGAAGCAAAATTACTCGTAACTGCAATAGGATCATAAACCTCTACCTCGTAAGATTCGAAACAATCATCCTCATCAGTAATCAAAAGCGTATAAACACCACCAGGCACACCTGTAAAGGATTGGGTAATCGCATTTCCAGTTGTAGTGAAAGAGAAAGCTGTTCCTTGTAGTTCGACTGTGTAGCCCGAAGAACCAAAAATTGATGGATCAAGACCACCGGTAATATTTGGACCTAATTCTAAAGTGTTGAAGGTACAAGGATCAATTTCAGGAATGGTGATGTTAAAAGGTGCATAAATATTCACATCCAATCCATCGGTTAAACAGCCTGTTGGATCTTCTCCATAAACTGTATAAGTACCAGGCACATTGTATGAAATTGTTCCTATAGAATTTGTGTTGGTTTGTGTTCCTGTAACGGAGGCCAAAGAACCGACACCATTCGCTTGAAATGGATCCCCTTGATTGTATAGGTAAAATTCCCAATCTGGTGTTCCACCAGTAATCGCAATTTCCGGAGTTTGGTTGTAAACACAACTTGTTTCATTTTGAGAGATGGTAACGATGCCAGGAGGATTGATACCAAACACTGCGCTTTCCTCACATCCGTTAGAGTCCAATACTGTTAAAATAATAACAGTTTGAGCAGTTGACCCTGCAGGGAAAGTAATGACCGTTGTTGGTGAGTTTGGAGATGCAACTGTAATGTTTGGATCAGAAGCTTCCCAGCTATAAGAAACAATCGAATTGCCTATCGTTCCTGAAGAACCATTTGTACAAGTATAATCTATTTCATCAGGCAAACTACCAGCAGCTGAAATTTCAAGATCGTTGGTTGTTCCACAAGTTTCTGAAGTAATTTCAACCTGCATGTCATGATTCAATTCGTGAATGATGATGCATTCAGAGTTTGTACAACCGTTTTCAAGGTTTATTCCATTTACTTGATAAATACCTGGATTCAAATCCGTAATGCTTGCAGATCCACTTGTACCCAAATCAGTTGGGTTGGTATAAGCAGAGCCATTCCATTGTTGTAGCGTAATTTGGTAAGTACCAGGATCGTTGATTGTAATGTCTAAATCGCCTTCCCCATCTAAATCGGCAATTGTAAACACAGTGCAATTATTGCAAACTGGTCCCAATTCTGAGCAAGAATTTGGAGAGGTGATGGTCATACTAGGTGGCAAGCACAAAGTAAAGTCTGTTGGATCATCGTCTTTCGGATCAGCCGGGTTTGTATTTGGATCATCCGTTAAGACGCCAGTTGTATAAGCATCTGAGAATGTTGAACCCTGATTACTTATCGTAATAGGATCGGTAAATGGATCAAGGGTTGCATCAAATGTAATGATCGCACTTCCACCAGCAGCAAGAGAAGCCAAAGGAACAGAAACAATTCCACCAGAAATAGATCCTGCAGAACCACCATTGATCGTAGCTGAACCATTTACATAAGTCAAGCCCATTGGAATTTGATCCTGAAAATCAATTCCCGCAATAGCAGTTGTTCCAGTATTGTTTATTGTAATTGTATAAGTAATTGTTTCACCAGCAGCATAAAAACTTCCATTCGTCGGCGTGCTAACTTCCTTCAATACATCCATCATTGGAAGATCAAGGTCATCAAAGTCTGACAATTGAGTTAAGGGAAGGCCAGCGCCATTTGGAGCAGTGGCCGCATCCAATAAAACGGTATTGCTAACTGTATTCAAACAATATCTTTGATCTTCGTTTACGGCAACCGTAAAAGTAAAGTCAATTGTTTCTCCTGACTCAACAGAATTGGCAGGTTCAGAAGACGTTGGGTCAGAAGCGATTTCGATTGTACCGGCATTGTTAACAAAAGTAAAGCCAGTTGGTATATTTAAGGCTGTTGCACTTGTTAGGTCAAATGCAAGTGGATCCAAAACGTCTTGGGCTAAGATGTCATAGGCTGATATATTATTAGCTCCGGTATTTGTAACACTGATGGTTACAGTAACTAAATCAGAAACAGGACCAGACAATGTTTTTTCAACTGACAATTCAGGTTCTATGATCGTAACTGTTTCAGAATCTTCTAAAACCTGATCGGACCATGACCAACTTGCATCGTTGGTGAGAATTGTGCCTGAAGTGTTGAATGGATCATTCTCAACCAAAACAGAATAAAGAATGACAATGGTTTCTGTTTGCGTATTGTCAAGATCGGTATTTGTTATGTTTCCAAAATCTATACTGATGCTGCTTCCAGTCACCATTTCGTCTCCAGGCATTGGAAAAGTTCCGAGAGAACTCATCAAGTTTGCACTTGGGGTAATGGCGTCAACAGAAACAAAGCTCATTCCTGGAGGAAGTAAATCAGAAAACATCGTTGCACTTGACGTTCCCTCTGGAATACTAATTTCTATTTGGTATTGAACCGTTTCACCAGCAGCAACTTCATTTCCCTGAGTTGAGCTTAGTGAAGAGTTGTTCAAGGTTTTTTCAAATGTAGGATTGTAAATATCGACATAAGCAGGTTCGCTGGTTGCGTCACCAGTTTGTCCCCAAGTAACATTGGCAACATTGCTTGCTGAATCGCCCGCTTCCACCATTTGAGAAAGGACACATTCAACCTCCACCGTTACTGTATTTGCGTTATTTGCTGCACCAGTAGGTTGTAGAGGAGCTATCAATGAAATACCTGCAGTGAAATCTCCCGTATATGGAAAAGCGAAACCGTTTCCACTTAAAACTTCAACAATTTCACATGATTGTAAATCTGCCCCTGGGACATCAGAAATAACCACATTGTTGGCAATGGAGTTTCCTATATTTTTTACAGTGATTAAATAACTAATTGTGTCTCCTGCATCTCCAATTAGGTCAAGCGCTTCTTTAACTATTGTCAATTCTGGTTCACCAACAGAAAACTGCTCTCCTGTATTGCTGATAAAAGTAAAACCACTTGAATTTTGGAAAGAAGACCTGAAAAGGTTGTTTTGAGTACCAACAATTGTCACATTTGGATCGATTTGGGCAATGATATCAACAATTACAAATTGAGTATCGACTGCTGTAGAAGTTAAATCGCCAAAGTCGAGGCTCAATGTATTTGAACTTAAAGAAACCGTTGGAGTTACACTTTGAAAATCCGAGTTTGCAGCAAAATTGATGCTGGCACCTCCGAAAGTTAAATCCATAGTAGAAAGATCAAAAACGTTGTTTGGAAAGATATCGCTAAGAATAACAGCATTGGCATCTCCAGACGGGATGGCCAATTCAAGCTGAAAAGTAACAAAGTCGCCAGGTTCATATGGCCCAGTACTCAATTCGTATTTTTCTATTTCAATTCGAGGTACAACAAAAGCGACACTGTTCAAATCAGAAGAGGCCCCTCCTTGAGTAAGTAGGTAGGAACCTGTTATCCCATTAGAAAGAAAATCTCCTGCTAATATTGGAGCTCCTGTAGCAGAATAGAATTGATCAACTTCTGCTGTGTAGACAATTGTACCAGTTGAACCTGCTATGTTTGCTCCATATGCAGCAAACAAATCCCAATTCACAGTTGTAGAACCATTGGCATTCGCTGTTATGGTAGGAGTTGGTGCTGTTCCAGTAGCTGGAGAGATTGTGAAACTTTGAACATTTAAGAAGTTGATACCATCTTTAAGAACATCCGCTATATCAATTTCAGCAAAGTCAGCATAATCCGAAATTTGAAAATTGACTGTATAGGTGATTACATCACCAGGTGTGCTGCCATTAGAATCATCAAAACTCTTTTGGATAGAAAAAACCTCTGCCTGTATGTTGAAACTGGAAGAGGCGTTGTAATTGTTCCCATTGGCTGTCCCGCTGATGCTGGCTGAATTGGAAACAATTTGATTCAGTCCTTGAGTTGGGTTTCCGATATCAGTTATTTCAGCCTGATAAGAAATTGAAACTGGTCCTGTAACTGGTGAGCCAGCCGGACAAGAGATTGTTATTGCACCACCAACACCTGTTGGTGTTGAATTGTTACAACCTGCAATACCAGTTACCATGAGTGAACCTGGAATGAATTCCAATTCCGGCGGTAAATTATCTGTTACAACAATATCGTCGAGATTATTGGCAGTGAAACTAATGGTGTAGGTTATCGGATGCCCGGGAGTTGCTTCTCCAATTGAGCCCTCTAAAGGTACGTCGCTTGTTTTTTGAAAAGAAAATATCTGGGCTGAAAGGCCAACAGAGCAAAAGAAAAATAATAGTAATCCAAATAGAACTGTCCTCATAGTGCAAATGGTTAAGTGATAGTTGAGTAGCTTATTCATAGGTTTGGGGCTTGGGGTAAAAAAATAACTTCAAATATTCAAAAGGAAACTGAAGCTGAGCGCAATAAATTAAATGAATCAAATTTCTTCGATTCTGTATCCTCAAATCTTGAGGTTAATATTGAATTGTTTAAAGTTGTTTTGAAGGCTCGTTTGCAAGTCATTGAAATCCATTGCTTCAGCTATTTATGTTTCCCGTAACTTTGGCTACGAAAAATCAAGGAAGCTTCGTCATAAATTTCATTGGTTAAAACAATTAAAACCAATTTCAACACAAAAATTCAAACAAATTATTACCGAATTCGGCATATTTACAAAACTGCAATATAAAACCGATACTTGCCTGTAATACAATACTCTTTGTCATAAGATGTTCACATTTTTTTGAGCTTTTGTTGTATATAATAGATTTGCTAAAAAAAATGAGCTTAATCGAGCATGTTTTTGTCAATTCACATACTTTCTCAATTGCTTTAAAGCCACCGAAAATTCTTTATTTAATTCTGCTTCGAAAAGCATTTCTTTATTAGAACGCGGGTGAGTTAAGCTCAGTTGCCTAGAATGCAAGGCTAAACTACCAATCAAAGCTCTTTCTTCTTTGAATCGACCTTGTTTAAAGTTCTTTTTAAAATCAGAGAGAAAAACAGATTTTCCATTTCCATAGCGCGTGTCCGCAATAACAGGATGCCCTAAATGACTAAAATGCAGCCTGATTTGATGAGTTCTGCCTGTTAAAAGATCTACTTCCACTAAAGAGAAAGGGCCAATGGTCTCCAAAACCTTGTATTTGGTCAATGAATCTTTGCCTCGTGGACTTATGCGCATTTTTCCAAGAATGGATGGATGTTGTTCTATTGGATAGTCTAATGTCCCTTCATTTTCAGCTGGAGTTCCTGAAATAAAGGCGATGTATTTCTTTCCTACCCTTCTATTCTGAAATTCTTCGTTTAGAAACTTATGATCTTCCTTCGTTTTTGCAAAACAAATTACTCCAGAGGTTTCCTTGTCCAGTCTGTGAACAGGGATCACCGGGCCATACTTATCTTGAAGGATGTGCCTCAGGTTCGGTAATTGTGGATCGTGGCGATCAGGAACAGTCAATAATCCGGCTGGTTTATTCAATACCAGCATAGCCTCATCATCGAATATTGGCTTTTGTATTTTAAACAAGTTTTTTTTCATCATTTGAGGGACAAAAATACCAAATTTGAAACAAATTTTAAGCATACAAATATTTAAAATTGTCCAAAAAACAAATTAAGGTGAAGATATTTAACCAATTGATTAACAAATATTTATTGATTTCATTAATGACTGATTGTACTGTATAATATTTTGGACAATTTTAATCTTAAAACAAATGCACTTTTGAAGCCTCAAAGCCTGTGTCATTTTGGGAAAAGAAGCGTCAAAGTTTTAACTTTAGTCAAGTTGTGTTAATTTTGATTAAATACGCTCCGTGATTCTTTTTAGATGAAATGCATGAAAAGCGCCCTTGTTTTTTTGCATTAAAAAATAACGCTATGGATAAATTCAAAGTAATCATTCTCTCATGTTTATTTTTGCTTGTAGGATTCTTTTTCCCTGCCTATTCTGGAAACGGCAATAATGAAGAAAGCATTCAAAAAGCAGAAGCAGCCAAACCTGCAGTACAGGAAAATTTAAACGGAAAAGTTAGATCCATCAAGTACATTCTTGCTGGATTTGGCCAAGATCCAAACAATACCACCTACATTTTTGACAAAGATCAAAATTTAGCAGAAAAACTTTCATTCAACAGCAATTACATGGTTTCCAAGGAAACCTTTAAAAATGGTCTTCCGGTTAAAAGTGAAAAATTTCATGAATTGGGTTATGTAACAGAAAAAACCAATCGTGTTTTTGATAAAAGTGGAAACTTGGTGGAATTGAAGAAATTCAATACCTACAAACAATTATTGCATGAAGAAAAGATCAAATACGATAAAATGGGCAATAAAGTCCAACACTTGGTCAATGGAAATCCAACAAACTTCTCCTATAATTACAATAAAGACCAGGAAATGGTGGAAATCATGGAATATGATGATGCTGAAAATTTGGTCAGAATGGATGTCTACTGGTACAATGAGGCTGGCTTAAAAACAAAATGGGGAAGATACAATTCCAATGGCACCAATATTTACAAAATTAACTATGCCTACGATGAATTGCAAAATCTGGTTGAGCAAAACAACTTCAATGGAGCCAATGAATTAGAATTTCAAAAAGTAATCCTTTACAATGAAGATGGCGAAGTCTCTAAAACAACAGAACTAGATGGTTTTGGGGAAGTTCAGTATCAAATTGATTTTGAATACAATGCACAATTTATGACCAAAAAAACGGAGCATTTTCAGGATGGATCCAGAACGGAATATATATACAATGATAAAAATGGCAACATTACTGATTTGAACTTTTACAATGCAAGCAATGAAATGCAACACAGTGAAAAGTTTGAATACAATTATGATTCAGAAAATAATTGGGTAAGAAAAACAAGAGTATACAACAATGTTGAAGAGATTATAGTCCGAGCTTTGGAATATTACCCTAAGTAGTAATTGATTCTAGATTGTATCAAAGCCTCAACCGGACCATAGATTTTAGAAGCATCTACCTCAAAAGGACAACAAATTTTAAGGGCACATAAAACAAATTTTACTCGAAACTCAAAATAACAAACTCAATAGAAGTTCGATTTGGAAACAAATCGAACTTTTTTTTTGTTTAATACTTGTGTCATGAAAAGTATAATCAGTAATTTGGCAGCTAAAATTTAATAAATAATATATTAAGCAATAGATTTTGGAGGAAGAGCTAATTTCTAATGTTTGGTACAAAATGAGAGAAATGGATATTAAAAAGATTTATATTTTTTCCTTTTTATTGTTGATTTGCGGAGCACTTAATGCTCAAGCGCAGCAGTCAGATGAAACAGAGGACAATGTTGGGAAGAAGAGCTTTTCAAGAGAAGCATTAAGTGAAAAAGGCCAAGGTTATTTGGGTTTGGGTTTTGTACTTGGAGCAAACGATTTCACGAATGGAGAAGCTATTTCTGGAGCTTCGAATGAAATCATTATGGGGAATAGAAGCTTTATCGATTTGGGCGAACAAAACCTTGTTAAATTGGGTTTTGACTCCTATTACCGATTTACTCAGTACAGAATTAAACAAGATTCTTTGAAGTCTTTTCCTTTTGTTAATCAAGAAGTTGACAAAGAGAGATTGAGCAGCCATTCATTAGGCTTGGAAGTTTTTGGTAGAATTAGATTTGACAATAAGTCAAAAAAGAAACAAGGGTACACTTTGGATTTAGGTGTTTATGGAGAATGGAACTTTGCCAACAGGCATATCATTTGGACAAAAGCTGCTGAACAAGATTTGTATGATCTTGATTCAAAAAAACAGAAAACTGTCAACAAAGGCTTGAAGTATATGAATCGTTGGGAGTATGGTTTGAGCGGCAGAATAGGCATCAAAAACTTTGCAATTTATGGCAATTACAGAATGAGCAGTTTGTTCAATAAAGATCACAACAGAGCATTGCATGGTGAGCTATTCGATAATGATATGCCAAACATTATTGTTGGAATTCAGGTTGATATGTAGCATAAAAATTTCAGAAAATTCTAAAACCATGGTCTATTAAAAAGCCCAATTAAGTGCATAAATTTTTACCAGATGGATGATTCCAAAAAGAGAGCTGCTGTAAGCTTTCTTTTTGGAATTGAATTTAGGTTTAGATTGACATAGAAAGGCTATTGGACAAGTTTAATTGAGTTAAACTGGGACTGATTTATTTACTCAACCAGTATCTTCTTCTCATAAATCCCCGACCCATCTTTATCCTGCACTTTCAGCAAATACAAACCAAGCGGCCATTTGCTACAATCCACTTTCTTTTCGGATCCATCAGAAAATTCATACTTTTCTGAATGTATCTGTTGTCCTTGTAAATTATTGAAGTAAAAGCAAGTAGTTAAAAACTACTTTTCACATTTTGTCTCAGGGATAAAAAATCACGAAAATATTTAGGAGAAGTCGGGAGACTTCACCTAGTTTACCCTTGTCTAAGTGAAGTTTCCAAACTTCACTTTAATATCTTGTTTATTTTGTGCTCTGCAAGAGGTTTAAAAAAAGTAGTTTGTAAAACTTCTGCTGTAAAATTGTACAAGGCGATGTCATCAAAGTAAAAGCAAGTAGTTAAAAACTACTTTTCACATTTTGTTTCAGAGATTAAAAATCACGAAAATATTTAGGAGAAGTCGAGAGACTTCACCTAGTTTACCCCTGTCTAAGTGAAGTTTACTTTTTGTTTCTGGAACATTACGACCAGTTAAGAGCGATCTCCAGTGCTATTGACCATTCAATTCCACCATTCTATCTATAACTTTTTCAATACCAGTATCGAGGCCGCTGAAAAAATCATTTCTTTTGAAAAACGGAAGCATGTCCTTTTGAATAATTTTTTTACAGTCTTGATCGCTCAAAATTGTTTCGGCTCCCAAACCAGTTGAGATGTTGACTTCTCTGGTGTTTTTCACCAATAGGATCAAAACGCCATTGTCTGATTCGCTTTTACCAACGCCCCAATAATTTCCCAATTTGGTGGCATATTGTCGAATGTTTTCCCCCTTCAGATCATCCATTGTAACAACAGCAAATTCAACGGAAGTCCCTTTTTCAATTGCGGCAATTTTATCGCTTAACTTGGCTTCTTCTGCTTCATTCAGCATATTGGCAAAGTCATTGACCCAGCCTTCCGCTTTTGGCAAATTGGAAGAGACTGCTTGAGGAGAGGAACCAGCAGCTTGGCCCGGACTAGCGCTTTGATCGCTTGCCGAAGCAGCTCCGGGAGCAGGCGCAGCTTCTGGACTGACCGAGCAAGCTTGGAAAAACAGGCTAAAGATGAAAAGGCTAAAAATTGTTCTCATAGTTGTTTGCGACATTTGGTAATTCAAACCGTATTAGTTCTATTAACATTTATTCCTAAAGTCTATTTATAATATTTCTACCTATAATATTGTAATAAGGCTTTAGCATCATTGCTATCAAATATTGAATTTAAAACAAAAATTCAATATTTATTGAATACCAGCCTTATAAAATGCGGAGATCTCTTCATTCCTGTCAATATGAAATTGGGAACGTCCCAAATAAAAAATCCGTCTTAAATTGCTCAGTTCTCCCTATATTGGGTCTAAATTCAAAGATTGAAGAAATGAAAAAACAAACAATAATATTATCCCCTTTACACTTCTTTCTGATTGTCTTCCTTATGGCATTTTTGGTTGTCTTTCTTGGTGAAAATCTCCAAGCTCAAGACACATTGCAATGGTCAAGTCCAATTCCCTTGACCACAGGCTCGACCGCCAAAAGTCATGTTGTAAAAGTTTTGCCCGACGGAAATCCAGCAGTTTGTTGGGGCCAAGGATCAAGCATTTTCTTTACAAAAATGATGGATGGAGTATTCATTGAACCCATTGAGGTTTCTACTGGCGAAGTAAATCCTGATATTTATTCTTTTGGTGGCTTGGATATGGCCATAAAAGGAAATTTGATCTTTATAGTTTATGAAGATTTTTCCAGTGGGGTTTTTACAGTCAAGTCGGTTGATGGAGGGAATAATTTTGCAGCCCCTGTAAATGTGATTGATCCACCGCAAGGAAAATGGGCCACTTTGCCGGCTGTTCATATTGGTCGAGACGGAAATCCTTTGGTTAGTGTAATTTTCCAGAATGCCAATGAAACGGAAGCAAGATATATCATGATTCGTTCAGAGGATTGGGGGAATTCCTACGGACCTTCTGTAGCGGCTAGTGAACCAGCAGATGGAACCTATGTTTGTGAATGTTGTCCCTCTGATATTTATTCAGAAGGAGAAGATGTCTATTTGGTTTTCAGAAACAATCAAGACAATATTCGTGACATGTGGATTAGTAAAAGTAGTAATGGTGGTGCGACTTTTGATCAAGCCACAGATGTGGATGACAGCAATTGGCAAATAAATGCTTGTCCAATAAGTGGTCCAGAAATTGCCCCCTTATTCGTCGACAGTCTTGCCTGTTTCTGGCACAGTGGGGCTGGAGGGTTAGACAGAGTTTCTATCAGCACAATCAACAAAAGCAGCATGGAAAAAGGACAAGAATTTGAGTTGCCCAGACCCAACCCTCAAACAGCTCAACGTGCTCCGACAATGGCAGCAAATGATGAATATGTTATAGGAATTGCCTGGGAAGAAAATGCTCAAGGTGAAACTTCCAATGATGTAATGTTTTCATGGTCACAAGGAAATGCCAATGATTTAAGTGAAAATGTTGTTAATCTAACTCCTATAAGTGGTTCACAGAAAAGACCTGCACTTGCGATACACAAGGAGGCGTTCCATTTGGTCTATTGGGAAGCTACGGGTCTGAAATACATTACTGCTGGCTTCCCATATTATGATATGTGGAGCGGTGGGTTTGCAAGAAATCTGACTGTCTTTGAAAAGTCAGCCGGAACCTGGTGCAGCAGTTGTCCAGGGGCAGAATTGGGTTTTAATGAAATGATTGACAATGGCCTGAATGTCGCATTGATTAACTATCACATTGATGATGATTATGAAACCTTGGAATCCATTGAGCGATTGGACTATTATGGAATAAATGCCCATCCAACAACGATTGTGGATGGAATATTGGAATATGTAGGAGGAGATGGTGAAACCAGCATGGTTGATGATTTTACACCAATGTTGGACCAAAGAAACTTAGAAATTACACAGCTTGGGGTCTTTATTGACAACCCAGTGATCAGCAATAATGAACTCTATAATGAACTCAATGCTTACATCAGCCTTCCGACTTTTGACGAGTGGACTTTTATTGATCTGGTTTTGCATGTTGTTCTAACAGAGTCGCACATTCAGGAAGATTGGTTTTTCTTAAATTCGGTTGAGCATGTTGTCCGTCAGATGTACAATGGTTCTTCAGGTATTGTAATAGAAGAAATCACTTCAGCAGGGGGCGGCGCTCAGATCACCATGCAAATTGATTCCTCTTTTGAAATGGAAAATCTGGAGTTGATAGCTTTTGTTCAAGATAAGTGGACCAAAGAGATCTTAAATGCCGATAAAATTTCACTTTCAGAAATCCCACTTGGCATTCCCGAGAACCAACAGTTTTCAATTGGTCCTGTTCCTTCTAATGGTCAGCTAAATTTGTCAGCACCCGAAAATGTCCAGTCCGTTGGTTTATATGATATGAAAGGTCAAAAACTTTGGGAAAGAGAAGAGAATTCATCCCTTATCAACATGGACTTAAGCAGCTTTCCTCCTGGTATTTATCTACTTGAAGTTCTTTTGCCGAATGGCCCTGTTATCCGAAAGATTGTTTTAAATTGAATAAGCTTACTTTACTATATTCATTTTGGCTATTTACGGGATTTCTTATTTGAGATTGGCCTATTTGCCCACTTTCGCGACTTTTTTGTATCTATGGATTTTGTCACTTTTGATTTTATGAATCCAATAGTAAATTCTGGATTACAATAAGCCAAAATCGTGTTAATATTCGTATTTTTGCCACATGATTATTCATTCTGCAAATTTTACTGGTAGTTTTGTTAATGTGAACCAATGTCCAGCGCCAAAGATTCCCGAATATGCCTTTATTGGACGCTCCAATGTTGGTAAATCATCTTTGATCAACATGCTGGTTGAAAGAAAGTCTTTGGCTAGAATTTCAAATACACCGGGAAAAACCCAACACATCAACCATTTTATCATTAATAACAACTGGTATTTGGTTGATTTGCCTGGATATGGTTATGCAAGAGTGTCAAAAACATCTCGAAAGAAATGGGAAACTTTCATAAAAAACTACTTGAATAGAAGAGAAAACCTGCAATGCGTCTTTTTGCTGATCGATTCTAGAATTAAACCGCAAAAGGTCGACATAGAATTTGCCAATTGGATGGGGGAAATGCGGATTCCATTCTTGCTAATTTTCACCAAAGCTGATAAAAACAAACCTGATGAATTGGCTGCAAACTTAGAAACTTTCAATAATGCTCTGCTAGAAAACTGGGAAAGCCTCCCACAAAGCTTTATCTCCTCCTCTGTTTCTAGGGACGGTCGTGATGAAATCCTTGATTTTATTGACCAAACTAATCAGAAATTTTTACCTTTGGAATAGAATTAAATTAAAATTTTAGAGATGGTGAGCCAAAGAAATGCCGGGACCCAGCTCTGAACAGCGTCGAAGTAAATTGTTTTCCAACCAAACTTAAATAATCCTAATGAAAAAAATACTATTAATAATCGCCGTAGCAATTGCCAGCTTTTTGATGGGTTCAGAACAAAGCCATCTTCAGGCTCAAACAAGAACACTCGAAAAAAGTGTCAATTCCCAGAAAATCAATCCAAAACAAATAAATGTTCAAAAGGCTTCGAGCAAAAATTTGTCTAAAACAGCTACTAAGACTCCGCCAAGTAGAGCGTCTGTAAATTCAAGCAATCAGTTGTTTAATTACGAATTTCTTTCAGGAACAAACGAATCATTAGACAATCCATCTGCAAGAATCAATTTATACAAAAGTAATGGTAGTCTTTATGCCCAAATCAATTTCCTTAGGGATATAGAATTGATGAAAAAATCTTCTCAAAGACAACAGATAGAGGTAAAAGGAGATAAGATTTTTCTTTTGACTTTTCAATATGACAGCTTCGACAACTTCCTTACCATTTTGGAAAATGGAAAAAACATTGAGGTTTTGATGGATGATAAAACAAAAACTGTTATTGCGAAAACAAGCATTAAAAATAGATAGAAAAACTTGCATTCAGATTTTATACGAAAAGTAAAACTACTAGACATTAGAATCCAATGAACTGTGCAAACATTCACTAGGTTCAATTGGTTTCAAAAATAAATAAAGTCTAGTAGTGAACAAATAATACCAAAGAAAAAGAGGCTGTCTTGAAAGGGCAGCCTCTTTTTTTTTGATGCCCTTGTTTTGTTTGTTCGGTAAAATTTCATTAAACCTTAAAGACATAAATAATAACCAGAGTTCGATTATAAAAACCACTTTAATAATCTTAGAAAATGAAAAATAACAAGAAGATATTGAAGCTAGTTTTTGTTAATATAGTTTGTCAAATTCAGCAAGAGTTGTCGCTTTTTGCTTGACCTTTTTCTTGATAAAAAGGTCAAAAAATCAAGGACTTATGTCATTTTTTACGTGAATAAATCTCCCTAAACCCTAAAAAAAATAAACTCGCTAATCAAATATTTTTTCGATTCAATTGGCCATTCGAAAGTTCGAAAGATTGACTTAAGGGAGGCTCAAACAGAATTTTTTTCTTAACGGATTTAAGCAAATTCATTCACTAAAATGACAAATGTCCAATATTTCTCCAATTTAGATTTTTTTCTTATTAACACATTGAATATCATATGATTAATAATCGAACTCTGGTTAATAATACAAATTTTAGTATTTTTGAAAAAACCTCAAGCTATGAAATTAGTCCAAAACATGAATCACTTTGCGGCTTTGCTGCTATTGCCTTTCATTTTATTTGTGTTCAATTCCTGTGGCGGTGACCCTTGTGATGATTTCGCACTAGATTGTGTCAATGGTCAATGTATTGAAAATGGAAGTGGGAATGCCATTTGTGATTGCAATTCTGGTTGGATACTTGACCCTCAAACCGGAACATGCATTGTCCCGCTAGACCCCTGTTCAGTTTTCACTACTGTTTGTGTCAATGGCCAATGTGCTGTAAATGAATCGGGAGTTGCCTATTGTCTTTGCGCTACTGGATGGGCGGTTGATCCCATTACAGGAAAATGCACCATTCAAATTCCGGAGATCTGCGATGATTTTACTGTTGATTGTGTCAATGGGCAATGTGCGGATGATGGGACAGGAAATCCAATTTGTGATTGTAACGAAGGTTGGGCCATTGATCCAAGCAGTGGAGCTTGTACCAGTTCAGTTGCGGAAATTTGTGAAAATTTTACTATTGATTGCATCAATGGTCAATGTGCGGATGATGGTGCTGGAAATCCAATATGTGATTGTAACGAAGGTTGGGCCATTGATCCGAGCACTGGAGCTTGTACCAGTTCAGTTGCGGAAATTTGTGAAAATTTTCCTATTGATTGTGTCAATGGGCAATGTGCGGATGATGGTGATGGAAATCCAATATGTGATTGTAACGAAGGTTGGGCCATTGATCCAAGCACTGGGGCCTGTACGATAGAAATTCAAGATCCATGTGAAATTGTTAATTGTGATGGAAACTCCATTTGTATTAATGGAATTTGTATTGATCAATGTGACGGTGTTACTTGTCCTAATAATTCTACCTGTTCTTTAGAAAACAGTCAGGTAGTCTGTCTTTGTAATGAGGGATTTGAAGTTGTTGGAGAAATGTGTCTCCCTATATGTGGAGAAGGTTATGAAATAAATGCAGACGGCTCTGCTTGTGAGTTAACAAACATTGCTGTGTTGATAGAGGGCAGATATGCTCAGACCGATGAAAATTGTACTTCAAATCTAACTCTTAACAATTATGCTGCTGTTGAGGCAGCAGCCAGTGGCGAAGCTGGTGTTATTTTATTGTACAATTTTGCAGATTTGTATATTCAAACAGAATTTGATGTAAATGGGATTCCCGATATTTCAGGTTCAGATATTAGCTTAAATACTGTTCCCTTGGCTTTGGAATTGGGAGATGATCTTTCCTTTGATTCATTTGAAAATTCTTATTCGATTACATTTACATTTACGGAACAAATAATTGAAGGTGTAACAATAACTGGGGGATCTTCCGGTATTTTCAAATACTTTGTAGATACCGACGATGCCTCTTTCGTATTTAATTTCACTTTAGCAGGCACTAATTTTACTGATTCTTGTATAGGAATTTTAAATAAAGTGAATTGATTTTAAATAGTGTAAAAGCAATTTGAGCACCTAGACAAAACTTAATTTTACCCATGATTTGTTTGTGCGACCGCTCTGCGGTCGATACTTATTAAATTTATAAAACTAACCTAGTTTGACCTCTCCGAGTCATTTAATTGAGTATTGACCTCGGAGAGGTCAAACTAGGTTAGTAAAAAATGAAGACAAAATAACTGACTCCAGCG